>NZ_CP036259.1:310000-620000 GCF_007641255.1 Sporomusa termitida | reverse complement strand
AAGGCTAATAGCAACGCCCTTAGGAATTGCTATTAGCCTTCAGTTTCAACTGATCAGCTCAATTATGTAATTTTACAATTATTATGATTGAAACAGTTTAGTATGTCAACACCTTTTACTTGCCTGTGTTTAAATAATGACCTACATCTTAAATTTGCTTACTGCCAGTTGCAGCTCTTGAGCCATATTTGTAAGCGTGGCTGGATCTCTTGGACATCCGGTCGAGTAGAGGCCTATCTCGCGACGGCCCCCCTCACAGAACCGGACTTGCCCTATTAAGGCATCCGGCTCTTCATAGCAGCATTTACTTACGCTTAGCCATAGCTATTGTTTGGCCAACTCAGCTATCCATGTCAGTTTTGTTTCCAATGGTTTCTCTGCCTCTAGTGCAGCCATTGTTTCTCTTTCCAAGGGCTCTACTATGTTACGTCCTTCCCTCCGCAGGCATTACCCTGCTTCCTTGGTACTACTACGTAATCCGACTCCCTGCCACTCATTTGGCTTCCTTGTCTTCAACTTGTCGGCCATACTCCTATCGGAGAGCGGCAGGGTCTCCCAAGTTCACACGGAGTAAACGGTGTGTAGCATGCCAAGACCTTCGATCCCGGGGCGCCGGGCTTAGCTCGCCTTTATCGCTAAACTCGGTATTGTCTTCTGCTCGTCCCATGCATCGACCTTTCCCATTAGGGATTTCGGGATTCTACATCTTCAGCTTGCGCTTTCGCCCTACTACCTTTCCTGCCTACGCTTAGACCTGGCGTTACCGCTTCAGTCCCAAGGCTGGATACTGGGTGACTGGCTAGGCCTTCCCAGGCGGGATTCCCACCCGCTATACTCCGTGTGCTTCTTGGCGCACGGGACGTTCCTTTTTTGTCAACTTTTTTTTGCCACGACACCCCGGGAGATGCCGGTCACTCTCTTAATCTGGCGAATCGATAATCCCTCCTCTGTGCGGTTCGCGCCCATTCGTATATTGCATGATTTTGCAACAAAGCTCTCTGTCATCTATACTTGTTTCCCCTAAAAGTTCAAACCTATCATCACTCTCAATTTGATTGTAGACGAATTCTTGACAAAAAAAGGACCGTCCCCTATTGTCATGTGGTACTGGTCATAAACCAAAAGAAATAATCGCCCCTGTCCCCAAATAGCGGCGATTATTTCAATAACACATTTGGTCTAACCGTTTTCCCGGTTAGACAACCTGTGGGCTGGCGTGTTAGAGCACGTCAGTCCTTTTCTTATATTATACCCATAGATTGTAAAATATGCAATCAGTCCATAAAAAATCCTGGTTTGCCTGTCCCGCTTTACTTGCAATTCACTTGAAAAGAGCTATAATTAGAAATAGGTGGGAATTAAAAAGTCGCCGTGACCTGAAAGTGTTGACGCACTTTCAGGCCCGCGCAAGGTGAACAGAGCACCTACACGTAACAGCAAGCTGTCCACGACGACATTTCTATTATACACCGGGCTTTCGCCCCAGCACAAGCGGGGAGGAAAGCACGGGGTTTAAGAGATGTTGACGGCGGCTCCGGGCTGTAAGTGCGACAGACGCAGCAGACCATGCACTCTTCCCTCAATCTGCCAATGTCAGCAGCGGGGCCAGACAGAACTGACCGGCCCGACTGCCTTGCTGACCGGTCCGGCTAAGTCCGGCTTATTGGCATTGGGGCTTTAGCAGTTGACAAAGCCAAACGCATGTGTAGGGTACAAGCCTTCGCATGCGTTTTTTATTTCCCCCTGTAAAAACCCGGGGCAGCGGCCTGCGGGCTGCTGCCCCGGCTTAAGTATAGGGGGTATACATGTGTCTGACGAAAACAGAACCCGGCTCCGTCCAGCCGCCGGCCCCAGGCGCCGGCGGCCCAGGGCCGGCCAGGCAGACCGGGTTGGACTAAAACGGCTGTTAAACCAGGTTTTTGATCAGTATATTGCTGCCAGGGTGGAACAGATCCTCTTGCGGGCCGGCACGCAGGATGCCGACTACCGGGAAACAGGCGAGAAAGTCAGCGCCGCCCTCGGCCAATTGCTGGCACTGTCCCGGAAACTGAAAGACCGGCAGCCGGAAATGACCGGTCTGGTTATGGATTTCGAAACCTGGACAACGCTGGAATCGGGGCAGGCGGCGGAAATTGCCTACCGTCAGGGTTTGCGGGACAGCAGCGAGGTCTGCCGGGAGTTGATGGCCTTCCTGCAGCAGCGCTAGGCTGGAATTACAAATAGAGTTTTCACACAACCTGACGTCCCCACTGCTGCTCCCGGAAATAATATTTTCTGCTTGTCAGCCCTGGATCCTGCAAGTATAATAACCTTAAAGGCAGGTGTCGTTATGGAAGCGGAGTTGTTAAAACAGATACTTGGCGAAATTAGAAGTTTAAAAAGTGAAGTTACAGGCGTAAAAGAAGAAATACTGAACTTAAAGTCCGGGCAGCAGCAGATAACCCAGCGCCTTGACCGTCTGGAAGACGGACAGCAGCAGATCACTCAGCGTCTTGGTCGCCTGGAAAACGAACAGCAGCAGATTAAAACAGAACTGACCGCCATGAAGGCCGATATGGCCAGTGAACGTCAACAGATAGAGATCAGCAGCTTTGTCCATGCCCTCCGGCATAACTCGGAAGAGGTCAATGCCCAACTGCATAATCTTGGGCACAACCTGGCTGTATTGACTGGTAAAGCTGCCACCAAAGAAGATATTTCCGACCTGTCGGCCCAGTTCCGGGTATTAAATGACCGGCTCTTCCGGCAAGAAGTTGAAGTAGATAAATTAAAGGCAGTTATGTAAATTTAATTTGCTGCAAATATAAGAACCTCGCCATTGCGAGGTTTTTATATTTGTCTGAGATGCATTCTAATTACGGTTACGTGGCAAATATGCGCCGGCCCAGTTGGGACTGTCCCGCTGGCGAAAAGGTTATAGGGGAATATCCTCGTCCGGCTGGAGAACAGGAACATGGACCCGTACCGTGTCCGGGTACTTCAGTCCGGCACCGGTATTAAGCATAACAACTTTTTCATTAGGCTTAATCCAGCCGCTCGCACACAGTTTTTTGGCAGCGGTATAGTTTGCCGCCCCCTCGGGGCAGACAAAGGTGCCTTCCACCGACGCCAGCTCGGCCTGGTCATTAAGTATTTCCTCATCCGTAACGGCGACGGCACAGCCATTGGTCTGATAAATGGCGTCAAGCACCAGGAAGTCGCCCAGGGCCTTGGGGACGGTGATGCCGAAAGCTACCGTTGCGGCATTATCCCAGAATTCAGAGGCCGCTTTCTTCTCTTCCCAGGCTTTGACGATCGGGGCGCAGCCTGCGGCCTGGACAGCGACCAGCCGGGGCAGCTTGTTCCCCGTCCAGCCGATTTGCCGGAGCTCGAGGAAAGCTTTATAGATACCGATCAGGCCAACACCGCCGCCGGTAGGATACAAAATCACATCAGGCACTTCCCAGGCCAATTGTTCGGCAATTTCCAAACCCATGGTCTTTTTTCCTTCAATCCGGTAAGGCTCCTTGAGGGTGGAGGCATCCATGCAGCCCAGCTTAGCCACCGCCCGGCCAACAATTTTACCGGCATCGCTGATCAGGCCCTTGACCAGGAACAGCTTGGCGCCGGCAATGGCGCATTCATTCCGGGTAATGGCCGGGGCGTCAACAGGCATGACAATATAGGCATCGATATCTGCCTTGGCGGCATAGATGGCCCAGGCGGCGCCGGCATTGCCGTTTGTCGGCATCGCCAGTGAGGTTACGCCCAGCTCTTTAGCACGGGAAACCCCCACGGCCGCGCCGCGGGCTTTGAAGGTGCCGCCGGGAATAATGCCCTCATCTTTTAAATACAGCTCAATATTCAGCTGCCGGCCCAGCTTGGACAGTGCCAGCAGCGGTGTCATACCTTCGCCCAGGCTGATCTTGTTTGTTTCGTCAACAAGCGGCAGTAATTCACGGTAGCGCCACAAGTCAGGTTTACGTTTTATCAGGTCTTCTTTGCTAAAATTGGCTTTTACTTTCGCTAAATCATACCTGACTAACAGCGGCGCCCCACACTCGGGGCATAACTGGGTGAGTTTGTGGGGGGTATGTTTAGCGCTGCATTTGGGACATTCCAGATGAGTCATATACATAATTGATACACTCCTTCTATCAAGCTAAATATTTTCCAAATATATGGCTTTATACCAAAAGGCGCCGGGTTTATCTGTGTTATATACCGATAGGTAATATTATAATATTATACCGCCTTCCTGTATAAAAGTTCAATTCTATATTAATGAAAACAAGTATTCTACAGTTGTCAGGCAATACAGCGCTCCGATTGATTCTTAGCCTGCAAATCTACAATAAAAAAAGACCAAAGCATCTTAGCGATGACTTTAGCCTTCAGTTTTCTGATGGGCCTTTGCTTTATCAGTTGTTGTATAAAAAAGTCGATCAGGCAGACAGAGAACCTATCGACAAACATATATTATCACACATTGCTAAATAATGTCAAATATTTAGTTATTCATCTGCAAAACAAACTGCACTTTAATCCTCTTGACACGTACTTTTTATTCATGTATACTCAAATAGAATTATATATGTGTGCTGATCAGAAAACTGAAGGCCAGGGTATCTCCATAAAAGAGACTTGGCCTTTTTTTGTTTGCCAAATTCAGTTGTCAGAAAAGAGTGGTGCATTTGTGACTATTAATTGGGAATTTATCCTGATGGCATTACCCTTATACGAAAAAGCAGCCTGGCTGACATTAAAGCTGGCGGTACTGGGTATTGGGGCCTCCGTAATCATTGGGCTGATATGCAGCCTTGTCTTATACCAAAAGACTGCAGGTCTTAGCCGCCTGGTACAAGCCTATATCGAGCTTTCCCGTAACACGCCGCTCTTGATCCAGCTATTTTTTTTGTATTATGGTTTAACTAAATTAGGCTTAACGCTGAGTGAACTCACCTGCGCCATCATCGGTCTGGCTTTTTTGGGCGGCAGCTATATGGCCGAGGCCTTCCGGGCCGGCATCCAGTCTGTCAGTAAATCGCAGATTGAATCAGGCCTTAGTATCGGGCTGTCCAATAGCCAGCTGGTCCGCTATGTGGTCCTGCCGCAGGCCTTGTCAGTAACCTTGCCGTCCCTGGGGGCAAATTGCATCTTCTTACTGAAAGAAACCTCCATCGTCGGCGCCATAGCCATTCCGGAACTGATGCATGTTACCCAGGATTTAATTGGTATGTACTATCAAACCTTTGAATCATTGTTGATGCTGGTCATCGCTTATCTGCTGATGCTGTTGCCCTTGTCGTTGTTTTTGAGCTGGCTGGAAAGGAAGGTGCGGTATGCTGAATTCGGGAATTAATGTGCTTACGGAGGGCATCAACCTGCAGCGGTTGCTGGGAGGTTTATTGATCACCGCGCGCATTGCCTTCCTGGCGATTTTAATTGGCTCACTGCTGGGCATTGTTCTGGGTTTGATCAACACGTCCAAATCCCGGATCATCCGCTTACTCTGCCGCCTGTACCTGGAGTTTTTCCGGATTATTCCCATACTGGTTTGGTTGTTCATCGTCTATTTTGGTGTGCCCGGTCTGTTTAATATCCATTTAGAGGGTGAACTTGTGGCTGTTATTGTCTTTAGCCTGTGGGGAGCCGCGGAAATGAGCGATATCGTCAGAGGTGCCCTTGCATCGCTGCCAAAACATCAAATAGAATCAGGCAAAGCACTGGGGCTTAGCTTTTGGGGCCTTTACCGCTATGTCCTGATCCCCCAGGCCATAAGACGCCTGTTGCCAGGGGCTATGAATCTTGCCACCAGAATGATCAAAACCACCTCCCTGGTCGTTTTAATCGGTGTTATTGATGTAGTGAAGGTTGGTCAGCAGATCATTGAACGGTCCCTGTTAAAAGAACCTACCGCCTCCTTTTGGATCTATGGCCTGATATTTGTTTTATATTTCGTCATTTGTTATCCACTGTCGAAGCTGTCCAAGAAATTAGAAACCAAATGGGAAAGTTAGGGAGGGGTCATCATCATTACCGCAACTAACCAGGTATTACTTGAAATAAAAGCATTGCGCAAGGAATTTGACGGAAAAACGGTATTGGACAATATTGACCTTACCATCCATAAAGGCGAAGTGGTTGTGATCCTTGGTCCATCAGGCTGTGGAAAAAGTACGTTGCTCAGGTGCCTGAACGGCCTGGAAGCCATTCAGGGCGGTGAAATTGCTTTATCAGGCCAAAACATTACCGGTAAAAATGGGGACTGGCAGAAAATTCGCCAGCAAGTGGGGATGGTTTTCCAAAACTATGACCTGTTCCCCCATATGACGGTTATGGAGAACATTCTGCTCGGTCCCCTGAAAGTGCAAAACAGAGACAAACAGGAGGCATCCGAGCAGGCTGAACAGTTACTGGCCAGGGTCGGTCTGCTCGACCGGCAGCATGCCTACCCCCGGCAGCTGTCCGGCGGGCAAAAGCAGCGAATCGCTATTGTCCGCGCTTTATGCATGAACCCGGAGATTATGCTGTTTGACGAGGTTACCGCCGCGCTTGACCCGGAAATGGTGCGGGAGGTGCTGGATGTTATCTTAGGCCTGGCCAGACAGGGGATGACAATGGTAATTGTGACCCATGAAATGGGGTTCGCCAGGGCTGTTGCCGACCGCATCGTCTTTATCGATGCCGGCAGGATCTGTGAAACAGCCGCACCGGCTGAGTTTTTTTCCAACCCCAGGACAGAGCGGGCTCAGCAATTTTTAAATATATTCCAGTATTAAAATTACAAAACGAAAGGACGCGGGATGATGAATATCAAAAAGTTTCTGGTGTTAATTTGCAGTGCGTTATTCTTAGTAGGAGTCTTGGCCGGCTGCGGCTCAACGGCAACCACGAAAACAGACGGCAAACAAGAAGAGGCGCAAAAAAGTGCTATTGAAGAGATAAAAAAACGCGGCACGGTTAGAATAGGTATCTTCGGCGACAAGCCCCCCTTCGGCTTTATTGATGCCAATGGTAAGAACCAGGGCTTTGATGTGTATATCGCCAAAAGGCTGGCCAAAGACCTCTTAGGTGACGAGTCCAAAATCCAGTTTGTTTTGCTTGAGCCGGCCAGCCGCGTCGAATACCTGCAAACAAACAAAGTTGATATTGTTTTAGCTAACTTTACTGTCACGGAAGAAAGAAAGCAAAAAGTTGATTTTGCCAACCCGTATATGAAGGTTTCTCTGGGGGTCGTTTCACCCCAGTCTGCTCCGATTACCTCAGTTGATCAGCTAAAAGGCAAAAAGCTGATTATTATCAAAGGTACGACCGCTGAGACCTATTTCACAAAAAACCATCCTGAGGTTGAGTTGTTAAAATTCGATCAAATCACGCAGGCCTTTGAGGCGTTAAAAGACAAACGCGGCGTGGCTCTCTCCCAGGATAACACCCTGCTATTTGCCTGGGCCAAAGAAAATGCCGGCTTTACCGTGGGCATCGCTACCCTAGGCAGTCTTGACACGATTGCCCCGGCGGTTAAACAGGGTAACAAAGAGCTGCTTGACTGGATTAACCAGGAGTTAGAAACTCTGGGTAAAGAAAACTTCATCCACAAGGCTTATGATGCAACCTTAAAACCTGTTTATGGTGATTCGATCAATCCTGAAGACATTGTTGTCGAAGGTGGCAAACTTAATTAGCAAATACGGTCTCGGTTTAGCAACACCGCGGCCGGATAAAAAATGGCACTTTACCAACGTAAAGTGCCATTTTTCTATGAAGCAGCGGCAGACTCATTTTGGCTTCGCAGGAGTATGCAGTAAGTGACCGAAAACCTACCTTGAGCCTTGCCGAATTACCGCTCCGGTTTCTTGTTTACAGTCCGTACAGGCTTATTAAGCTGCCGTCGCCGTTCCGCCGGCCTTAGCAAGGCTTCCTGCTGACGCCGGATTTTCCTTTCCCAGTTGTCATTGAACGGTTCTGAGCGGAAGTGATGCACCAGCACCTCCGGTCTCACTTCATAAACAATACGTTTAACCGCCGGTACCCGGAATGGCTGCTGTTCGTCAATACGCAGCCGGTATTCCGGCCATTCTTCCGCCCTCAGGTTCCCCCCGGCAATCTGTCTTTGCCTGCGCAGCACATACTCCCCTGACAACGAGCAGTTTAAGCGCAGGCCCCGGATATCCTCCCGGTACAGCCGCAGCTTGCGCAGCACCGCCAGAATATACTCTACCCCCTCGACCTCAGTTTTCAGGTGATGATTGGTATTCAAAAGATGGCCTGTGTTCAGCATAATGCCAATATTGGGGTGCCGCACCCCCCGTATCAGTCTGAGTACTGTAGGCTTATCCTGCAGCCGCAAACCCGGAAACCACTGGTTTTCGAAGAGTAGCGCCATATCGTCGGGGATGCAGGCTACGAGTTCATTGATAACCTCAACGGCAGCAGTGACGACTTCCTCGTCGGTAGTGCCAAACTGCCAGGTATAGGCCTCCCAGGGCTTGACCTCACCGACCGGAAAAACCAGATATCTGGCGCCTGCCGCCCGGGCGGCATTAATTTGCTGCCGGCAGCCTTCCAGCCATTCGTCGCGGGTCAAACCGCCATAATAGGCTTTAATGTTCTCCTCGCTGCCAAACCGGGACAGGAGGGCCTGCTGATCCTGCCGCCAAAAGTCCAGCCAGCATTCCCCCGGGGCAAGGGCGGCGCCGTACACCCACTGCGGTGACGGCCAACCGGCCTGCCAGGCGGTACCAAGCTGTATTTCGATGCCGTCAAGCCGGTGGCGCGCCAGTAAAGGCTGCAGCCAGTCAGACCGGGCATAGCCGGGTTCGTGCCTGCCTGAGCAGTTAGACAGGCTGATTAACTGTTTCATAGAGCTCCTCCCCTTTTACGGTTCCGCTGTGATTTCGCTGTAAACAACTGCATCGCACTCCCCCTAATGTTAACTAAACCTTACCAATACTTGTTCCTTAGGACGGTCCGAATATCAGCTATGGCTGTATATTGTCGTTCTGTGTCTAAAAGACACAGAAAAATGTTAAACATTGTGTAATGAGGGACAGGCTACATTCCTTCTTTCATGATATCTCAGTCCCGGCATGATGTAAATACCTCAAATGAGGTTAACCATGCCTTATTCGCCTTTTTTCGCTCCGGCCTGGCTGCCCCCGCAGGGTAACCCTCTTACTACTTGCATTATAATTAATAAAGAAGCCAAAAGACGTCCCCACTGCTTCCTTTTCCTCATAGATACGCTCTATCCAATTGATGCAAACCAATCCTTACAAATTAGAAAAACTTGGCTTATGCCAAGTTCTTTAGGATAGGGTAAAGAAGGCACGCCTGCGCCGAGCCTTGGGCGAAAGCGTAAGCCGATGTTGCCCTTAGCCAGGGAAAGTTATACTTTCCCTCAGGACAAGAAAGGCAAAGCTAGGTTTCCTTGCGGAAACTCTTCTTTGCCTTCAGCAGCTTATACTGATCAGTCAAAACTACATCTTTTTCAATTTTCTACAATTGAAAACTCAAGCTTATCGTTAAAATTCATTCCGATCAAGTATCAATTCGAATTATCCTGAATTACTTTATTGAGGTCGTTAATTAAAATTTCAATATCGATGTCATGAGCGCGCGCGCCTTCTTCTAGATTCTCAAAACCAGCCGCTGCACAGCCAAAACATCCCATCCCGTATCGCCGGAACACAGCAATGGTATCCGGATATTTACTGACAACCTCCCTGATACCCAATTCTTTGGTAATAGCCATAAATCTCATCTCCTATATCTTACTCTTCTCCCACAAGGAAAAACTATCACAAACGCTGCCTGGTCCCCTTAATCTGCAAATCCGCACCTCCCTTAAATAGATCTTTTTGTCTTGCCCAGATAAATTAAAAAGCCGGGACGCCCGGTTTGCGTCTCCAGCTTAGTCGCCAGTCAACCTATCGACTCCATTCAGGTATAGCACCTGGCTAACCTGCTCTTTCTGAAATTAATAAAAGGCCAGATTCATGTAGAACCGGCCTTCAGCTTGTTATCTAATCGGCACAAGTGCTTATAATGGATTTAGATTTAAGTTCCATATTTTGTATTATAGTACCATATTAAATTATATGTGTCAATGGCCAAAGTGAAGATTCAACTTTTCGCTGCAGTATTTTTTGTTGTGCATTCCCGTAGATTTCCTGGGCAATAAATTGACCATTGGGCCACAACCGGCTATGATTGCTGCTAAAGTAAAATCACTCAGCAACATGTGTATGACGGCGGCTCGGAAAAATGCGGCCTAAGAGGTTGTAGCAAGAGCTATTGCGTTGGGGGTGAGAATTACTGTGAAGATTTTGTTTCCAGACTAAAAGACTGCTTTCGCTACAATGCAACAAGTAATTCAGAACCCCAATAAGCAATAATAATAGCTGCGTCAAAGGCTCCCCGTTTCCCCCATGAGCTACACACATTTTAGTTCAATCTTCCCGGATCAATTGGATACCGGCCAAATTCTCTGGCCGCCTGGAACAAGGCATGAACATTCTCTACCGGAGCTTTCATCGGCAGACCGCAGCCTAGTGCCAGGATATAACCTTTGGGATTGTCATACGCTTTGCCCAGGCATTCTTTAGCCTCCCGCATCACATCCGCCGGCTTTCCTAAAAACATCGTTGCCGTCGGCTTAATATTTCCTAATAGTGCTGTCGACTTGCCCACAGCAACCTTCGCTTCCGCTAAATCGATAGTATCGTCCAGACTTAATATCCCGGCGCCGGTATTAGCCATATGCAGCCAAATTTTTTTCGTATTGCCGCATATATGAAGAGCGGGAGCGCAGTCGGTAAGTCTTTTGATATTACTAATCAATTCACTCAGATAAGGAAAGGAAAATTCAAAAAAATGCTGAGGACTAATTAGGCTTGTTGATGCGGTGGGATCAGCAATACTGACTGTTACTCCTATTTTTGCCGCCGCCCGCACATAAGCAAGAGTACTTGCCAGGGCATACTGCAGCAACCTATGAGCAAACTCAGCGTTTTGGTACAAATCCCGTAAAAAAGGTTCAGTACCTCTGATGTTGGCGGCCACAGTAAAGGGCCCGGCCACATTAGTTGTAACCGGCACTTCTGCGCCCAATCGCTCCATTAGGATTTGCAAGGCCGCCAAATGCAGCGGCAAGCGTCCTTGCGTCCAAGGATCAGGAATAACAAGGCGGTCTAACCCCCCTTGCTCTTGTATGGCAAATTCACTGATGTACGGGGAATTTTCACCCTGAGGATATACCACGGTACTGCCGGCAGCCTCGGCAATCCCATGCAAACCCGGTCCGGTAAGCACCGCTTCCACACCAAATATCCGGCGTGAAGCCAGTTGAACCTCGACAATTTTTTCGGCAGAAAAATAGTACTCCCAATGCTTAACGCCTATCAATTGTGCTGCCTGATAGCTAGGATTTATGCTGCAGGGGATTCTGTCAAAAGGCTTGCCCGCTAATACGGCCGCTATTCGTTCCTTAGGAGTCATCTCATCGGAATAACCGGCTTTTGTCATTTTGCTTTCCCCCTAATATATACACTGTACCCTTACGGAAACAAGAATAGGCTGGGTCCAAGCCTTGTTGAACGCCGGCGGAAACCGCTGTTGCCAGAGGATTCTATACTATACACCGTAAGCATTTATAAATTTGCCTAAGCTTGTTGGCTATGTTGAAACCTATTGGGATGCTTCCTCCAAAAAAGCAAAGCTGTCTTGCCGCAGCCACCAATCAGTGTAAGGCAGCTTAACTCTGGCTGCTAAATTCTTTGCCAGGCTGCGATTGGTCAAGGCATCAACAATCCGGTAGCCAAAGTCGATGAGCCCCTGATACCCATAGGCGGTGTACTCATCATTGATCATAATCGATGGTATGCCTAATTTCGTTGCCCACACGGTGGTACCGCCGTGACGGGCCACATACAGGTCCGGCTGCAAGCGGTTTAGCAAATTAATTACTTCAAAGTTCTGCTGGTCGGCCACACTTACGGGAAGATTATCCTCGCCGGCAAATAAATATTGGGCAGATGCCGGGCACGAGCCGTTATCATGCTGGGGATCAAAATGCCAGGTAGATCCCCAGATCACATCAATCCCTAACTCCCGCAAGGTCCGGATGTAATTTTGCCCAAAACTTGGCCCCATGCCGACCACCGCTTTATAACCTTGCAGCTGGCTTCGTATTATCGCTAATTCTGGGGCAATACGCTCTTCCTGCTGCCGGATATATTTCTCTACAGCCGCTTCCTTACCAATAACTGCGCCTAAACCGCGCAACCAGCTGTTCATCCCGGCAAGACCATGGGGTTGTAATGTTTTTACATAGGGTACGCCATATTCCTGTTCAAGAGCATTGCCAATGTAGCTGCCTAGCGTTCCGCAAATGCTAACCGTCGCCACCGCTTCCGACAAACGTGTTAATTGCTCCACCGAGCTGTACGGTAGTAAAAATACCGGCTCCAAGGCAAACTGAGCCAGCATTTCCGTAATCTGTTTGCGGGCACTGCCATTAAAATTGATTACATTTACGGTATTGGATTTTCTCACCGGCGGTTTGACCAGTGTCGTCAAAACAGCGTGAAAGGCGGCATCAAAGCCGGTAGCCCATATTTTAGAGCGAAAACCCTCGCAGTTTACCGAACCAATCGGGACGGGAATCTCTGCCTGCAATTCTTCAATTACGCTCTGTATATCTTCGCCAATAATTCCTGATACACAGGAAGTGGTAATAAAAATCGCCTTAGGCTTAAAGCGCTTATATGCTTCCTGAACAGCTTCACGCAATTTAGTCACCGCGCCGAAAACAGTATCTTCCTCCACCATGTTGGTATTAATCAAGCGGATATTTTTATGCTCCCAGCCGCGGATATGCTGGCCCCACTTATTAACAGTATTGCCGCCTACCGTATCCGCCGCGCAGCCAACCGGGCCATGATTGACCACCGCCGCGTCCACAATGCGCGAAAGCTGCCCCTGGGCACAGCCCGAGCTGCAGGCACTGGCCTGGCTGAAGCATCGTTCTTTATTGCGCAGCGACCCGCAAGCAGCCTGCCCGACCAAATCCTTGATCGTGCCCTGGTAGCCGGTAATGGAACCCAGGCGATTCTCCCTTGTTGGCACCTCGGAATGATTCAGGTTGATTGCCATAGCTTAGTGTCCTCCTCTATCTTTTTGCTTCCTCAACATATCCGCTCATCCTGCCACCCTCCCGTCTACTGGAAATCGGCCAGCACCAGTGAATAAATATCCTCCGCCAGCCGCAAGCCGCCCTGATAGCCGACATAGGCCCGATCTAAGGCCAGTCTGTCGCTGACCGGCATGGATACGGAAAGCTGGTAACCGTTAAGTTCCTCCGCCAGCACCTTATCCCAGGCGCTGCCTATGATCAGGGGGCGGCCCCGGAACTTGATCTGCCTGATATCGGCATGAGCGGCACCGCCGTCATTGGTAAAAACCACTTTAGCGGTAATGCCGTCGGTAAAGTGCTGGAACTGGGCCGTAATATCCCCCTGATACTCTTCAGGAACGCCATCAGTAATGTATTGCAGCTCCGGCAAAAGCCCCAAATCATTGATCAGAAACCGGGAAACCCCTAAGGAATAAAAGCTGTCGGCAATCGTTACAAATCGCCGGGGCAGCAATCTGGTTTCGAGCAGTACATCGGCTGAACGCTCAATATAGTAGTAGTATTCAGCCTCATGCCTGCTGATTACCCGCTCGACCCGTTTCCCCGCCACGCCCGCATACTCGCCTATGGTACGAAGAAAATTCGCGGTCTCGGTCGGGCCTATCGGCAATACCGGGTAATGCAGGTAGGGTGTATTGAATTTCTCTGCCAAATGCCGCACGTTCTTCAGGCCTACCCAGGGTGAAACCAGCAGGTTCCACTGTGCCTGCGGTACTTTATACAGAGCTTCCATACCTTTCCCCGGACCAAATATAACATTTGGTGTCAGGCCAAGCTCGGAGACAAGACGCTCCAGCTCTGTCAAATTCCCCAGCCAGAAGGCATCATGATAAGGAACCACAGACCAAATATTTACAAGACCGGGCTGGACGTTTGCCGCCGGTGGCAAATACTGGTCAATGATGGCATCAAGGACCAGCTCATGCCCAAAAAGATTAGTCCCTTTAAAACCGCCCGTTTCGGCATATACAACCGGTTGACCCTGCTCTTGAAACCGCCGGGTCGCTTCCCCCACATCATCGCCGACAATATCGGCGACGCAGCCGGTAACAACCACAAATAAATCGGCATCAAGCACTTTCAGAGAATTGGCAATGATATCCCTAAGCCGTTCATTGCCGCCAAAAATAACCTCTTTCTCACCAATGTTCGTGCACGGTACCGAGTGGCCGCCAACATAACCGGAGCCTTGACAGCCATTTTGCAAGCCCAGTGCCCCCCATAATTTCTGCCCGCAGCCGGGACCGGCATGCAGGATAGGTACAGCCCGTTCAATGGCCAGCACTGACTGCAAAGCACCTAATGAGCATACATGTCTTATCTGTTCAACATATTGAGCCATTTCATCACCTCAGAAAAAATTAGGCCACAAGAAATAGCCGGCTATTTCTGTGGCCTTCAGTTAATCCACTGATCAGCCCCTGTAGAAGGGGACGTTTCTATGAGACATTTGGGGAGGGCAGGGGAACGGATGGCCGCCTGATCAGATAAAAAAGATGGCTTGTGCCAAGTCCTTTAGGACGACGGCAGAAGCCGCCTGTGCCCTTTAGGGTATAGGCGTTCTTATGTCCACAGAATTTATTTATAAATTCTGGTAGACTAAAAAAGACTGTATCCAATAAAAATGGATACAGCCTCCAGTTTCTGACCAGTCAGCGCTGCAAATATGTATTTAAAGCCACTATACACCTATATACATTATTTGTCAATACAGTTTGCTTGGGGCAATTATTTTATTCCTCTTTAGTCGCAACGGCGAATATCGTATAATGACCGAACTGAATTCCCTGGCCGGTTCGATTCCTCTCCAGCTCCGCCTCTATATCCGCCTTGGCCTGAGCCCGCAGGGAAACCGGCACATGGTTCAGGTAATTGCCGAAACAGCTGGCCTCCTGGAACAGGGTCACCTCCCGGGGGGTTTGGTAGACCTGGACGCTGTTTTGAATCTGAACTTCATCCACCCTGAAGCCGGCCGCAGCCAGCAATTGCAGCAACCCGGTCGTTGTCAATCCGTGCTGGATGTGCGCACACTCCGCAATATTTACTATTTGCCGGTATGGCTCCCGCCGGAGCACGGTATCGGTAATTATCTGCAGGCCCGTAACCGTGTTCAATTCTCTGGCGCCGGTAGTAATACCCACGGTTCCTCCCGGTTTCAGCACCCGGGATATCTCCCGTAAAGCTAAGTCTTTATTCAATATCCAGTGGAACACTGAATTTAAATAGACTTTATCAAAGCTGCTGTCGGCAAACGGACTGAGGTCTTCGGCATTGCCGGCCTGAAAAACGGCATTGGCATATTCGTTTTTTTCCTTGGCAATGTTAACCCGGTCCGGCAAAGGGTCAATGCCGACCAAACGCCCGGCCGGGCCAAGCAGCGACAAAACATGCCTGCCCAGTCTGCCGGTGCCGCAGCCGATATCCAAAACCGCAGCACCAGGCTTGATGGCAAGCTTCGCTACAAGGCTGCAGCCTTTAGTAAACTGGGTATCGCTGATTGCTTCATAAGTATCTGCAAGGTCCCCGTTATCAAGGGTAAGATGAACCGCCATAACTTAACCTCCTTTTATTAAATAGAAACGGCTATATCCCAGTAACCACCAGGGACATAGCCGCCAGTTTTTCAACCAGCTCAACAATGTACTTGTAGACAGAGTAACCGATTATACATTATTTGTCAATATCAATCCGAAATTTCTGCCGGACCTTTTGACCGGCAGACCGGGCAAGGAAACCCTCTGTACCATAATAGACCGTGTATTTTCGGGGAACAAGGGATACACTTTTCATAGGATCTGGTTTATTAACAGAGGAGGTGGACCGATTCTTCCCGGCTCTTGGGAGGGTCGGATTTTATTGGCAGCTATCATATGGAACGTATTTTTAGTTTTGTTTTTAGTGCTGTTAAATGGTTTTTTTGTCGCTGCCGAATTTGCAATGGTTAAAGTGCGCAGTACGCAGATTGATACACTCCTGCAGGCCGGAAACATGCGGGCAAAATATGCCAAACGGCTGGTTGACCATCTCGATGCCTATTTATCAGCCTGCCAGCTTGGGATCACACTGGCTTCGCTGGGGCTCGGCTGGATTGGTGAGCCGGCCATCGCCCGCCTGCTGGAACCGATGCTGGCCGGCTTGGGCCTGTCAACAGCGATGATGCACACCGTTGCCTTTGCCATTGCCTTTTCGATCATCACTGCCCTGCATATTGTCCTGGGCGAGTTGGCGCCAAAGTCGCTGGCCATTCAACAAGCCGGCAGTGTGACACTGTGGACGTCTGTACCACTGATTGCTTTTTATAAGCTGATGTTTCCGGTCATCTGGGTATTAAACAGTATTGCTAATTGGCTGCTGCGGCTGGTGGGCATTCAGGTAGTAGGCGAACATGAGGCCGCCCATACGGAGGAAGAAATCCGGATCCTAATGGAAGAAAGCCATAAGCAAGGGTACATTAATAAGGCGGAGCTCACGTATGTTGACAATATTTTTGATTTTGCCGAAAGGCATGTCTACGAAGTGATGATCCCCCGTACTGATATGGTCTGCTTATATGCGGAGGATCCGTTTGCCGTCAATCTTGAAAAAGCGTTAACCGAGCAGCTTACCCGTTATCCGGTGTGCGACCCCGATAAAGACAACATTATTGGCTTTGTTCATCTTAAGGACTTGTTCTCAGCGCTGGCTAAAGACGAAACACCCGCACTTAGGGAAATAGTGCGGGATATCATGGCCGTACCGGCCTCAATGGCGATCAGTGATTTGTTGAAACTGATGCAAAAGAGCAAATCCCAAATTTCAATTGTGATTGATGAATATGGCGGTACAGCCGGTCTCGTAACCGCCGAAGACATCCTGGAAGAGATTGTTGGCGAAATTCAGGATGAGTTTGATGAGGAACGGCCGTTTGTCGAAATCCGGAAAAATAATATGCACTCGGTTGATGCCAGACTGCTGCTGGGGCAGGTCAATGAAATCTTCAGTCTGAACCTGGATGCCGAGGACGTCGATACCTTAGGTGGCTGGATGTCAATCCAGGTGGAAATGCCCCCACAGGTCGGCCGGAAGATCGGCTACGACGGCTATGAATTTATTGTCGAAGAAGCAGATAACAGACGGATTACCCGGGTTCTATTGCGAAAACTGGAGAACCCCGAGGCTGACACAACCCCGGATTAACTGCCTATAACCCGCATTCGGCAAAGGCTTGCTGCAGGTCGTAGATGATGTCTGCCGGCGCTTCAAGCCCCACGCTAAACCGGAAATGCCCGTTTTGAAACTCCGGCGGATAGAAATGATTCCGTTCATCATTCGGACCGGTATAAACGATCAGACTCTCATCATGACCGATAGAGACAGCCGGAACAATCACTGCCAGCGAATTAACAAACTTATTGTGCGTAGCAACATCGGCCTTTAAGCCAAAAGCCATAACCCCTGAGTACATAGTCATCTGCTTCCTGGCTATTTCATGCTGCGGATGGCTGGTAAGGCCAGGGTAGGCAATAAATTCAACGGCCCGGTGAGTTTCGAGAAACTGTGCAACCTGCTGGGCGCTCTCACTATGCTGTTTCATGCGCAGAGGCAGCGTAACAACACCGCGCATAATTAACCAGGCATTAAACGGGCTGATAACGCCGCCCAGATTGACCATGGCCTGCCGTTTAATTTGATCGATCAGTTCATGGCGGCCAATAACGGCTCCGCCCATAGCATCCCCGTGACCGTTAATATACTTTGTCAGACTATGGATGACAAGATCGGCTCCCAGGGTAAGCGGCTGCTGTAAAAACGGTGAGGCAAACGTACTGTCAACGGTAAACAAAGCGCCTACAGACCTGGCCAGCTTGGCTATTTCGGCAATATCGCTGACGCGGGTAGTCGGGTTGCCGGGTGTCTCAATGTGAATGATTTTGGTATTAGGCCGCAGGGCCTGTTTGATCGCCTGCAAATCAGAGGTATCTACAAGGCTTGTTTCAATGCCGTATTTATCAGGAAAATACTCTTTGAGCAGTCTATATACGGCAATATAAGAAACATTGGAGCAAATGATGTGCGCACCTTGTTCCAGAAAGGTAAAAAAGACACCGGCCAGGGCCGCAACCCCGCTGCCTAACACCACACAGTCTTCGCCGCCCTCCAGGGCCGCCAGTTTTTCCTGCAGATAGATCTGGTTTGCTGATGTATTCCTGGTATAAACCAACTGATTCGGATCACTCCAGTTAAGGGTTGATGCATCCTCCGGCAGGCGGTAACTGTTAGCCATGGTCAGCGGTCGCCGGATGGCACCGGTTTCTTTGTCAACCCCGTTACCGGTATGGACACACTTTGTTTGAAAACTGAATTTCTGCTTGTCAGCCATAAATAAACCCTCTTTTCATTGTTTGTAAGTCGGCAACTCCCGTATGGCAAATAAAAAGACTGAACGCAAAAGGTATTGCTACCATTTGGCCTTCAGTCAGTCTGATCAACCTTTAAACAAAATAATTATACCATTTTTTATTAAATTCTGCAATATTTATGACCCGGGAAATAGGTCACAGGTTTTTCCCCTTAATGACAAAGCAGCCAGAGCAATCGATATAATGGCAGCGACCAGAAAAAACCAGCAGCCACCGGCTTTTCCCCAAAGCTCAGCAGGCTGCTGGAATATAGCCTGCTTTTTTCAGAAAAAGCACTATTTGCCTGGTAGTAAACAAATTAGTGCTTTTTGTGTGATGTTTATATTACCTGTCAAAGAATGGACTTTTACCGGTTACGCTAAGCGGAATTGCATAAGCAATTTTAACTTCCTTTTCCAAAAGACCAATACCAATGGCTGCTTTACCGCCACTGAACATTACCCGATTGTCAGCATGGTATAAAGCAGCGGCATTCACTGCCGAACCCACAGCGATCCCCAGATCGCCGGTGCCAATCGCACATATCCCGGTACCTTGGGCACATTCTGCGCAATCAGCATAACCACAGTAGCCGCAGGGTTTGACGCCTATCGGTTTTACTCTCTGCCCCAATAGCACCACCACCGGCGCCTTATCAATACAGTTGGCATCCCGTTCGAAAAATTGCATACCCGATTCCTGGGCAATACGCCGCATTTCAGCGGAAAGTTGTTCTTTCTCTGGCCCATTTACAATGAGGGTCACAAGATTGTCCACGCCTTTCGCTTTAGGAGCCGTCCTTGCCGCCACACACATCATGTCGGCGATCTGCGCTACTGCACGTTCCTCGACTGCCTGACTGCTCGTAATCATTGGCAAATTCCCCCGTTTCTTAATGAATAATCAGCTTCTTTAATATAATAGTAAATATGCTATATTATAGCAAGTACGCACTTAAATGTGGCATAGTATCCATTTGCATACCGTAAATATTGTAATAACTCAAATAAAAACCCGCGAAATTCGCGGGTTTTTATTGCTGTTGGTACACAGACAGTTCTTATTTTAAGGAATCTACGCCAACAGCCGTTTGGAAAGTCGTACAGCCTCGGCAGCATTCACAGCATAGCCGTCAGCCCCGATTTTATCGGCAAAGCTCTGCGAAATCGGTCCGCCGCCAATAATCACCTTATAACTGGATTTAATGCCCTGAGCCTGCAAAATACGCACAACCTCGGCCATACCATCCATCGTAGTGGTCATTAAAGTAGCTACGGCTATAATATCAGCCTGAACCTCCTTAGCCTTCTCCACAAAAGTTAAGGGAGGAATGTCTCTTCCCAAATCGATCACATCAAACCCGGAGGTTTCCAGCATAATCTTCACCAGGTTCTTACCAATATCATGGGTGTCACCTTCCACAACCCCGATGACTACTTTTTGTTTTTCCCCCTGTTCGGCGGTTTTAATATGCCCCTTTAATACATCAAGCCCGGCATACATGGCATCAGAGCAGAGCAGCAGTTCGGGAATAAAATACTCTTCTTCTTCGAATAATTCTCCGGCCCGGTCCATTCCATCCGACAGGCCCTTCTCTACAGCCTCATAGGCATCAATTTTTGCTGCTACAATTGCCTGTGCCAGGCTGATAGTTTCCTCTTCATCCATATCCACAACAGCGTCTGAAAGCTTTTTGAATAATTCTTCCTTATTTTCCGACATGTTAAGCCTCCCCTAAATATAATTATCACTCGACACTATTCGAGATCCGCCTGAACTGTTTCATACGGAGACATATTATCATAAGACCTCATCAGCAACTTCCCGCCCGGCCTGGAGAAATGCCTGCACATTGCCCAGCGGCACACTGGGAGGAATATCGCACCCCGGCATAAGAATATAATTTGCAGCCTGACCAGCCTGCCGGATGCAGCGCCTGGCAGCCTGGGTTATCTCCCCGGGCGCTGCATCTTTAAGCAGCACCGGGTTTACGTTACCGGCCACGGCCACCTTACCCGCCAACACCCGCTGGGCTAAACCTAAATCCACTTTATAATCCAGCGATAGCAGATCAATATGCATAGCGGGCACAAGATACAAACGATCTTTAATATTGCCGCATATATGAAGGGTTGAAAAAGCACCCCGCTGCCTTAATTGCTGCGCAACCCGCCCAATATACGGAGCCACAAATTCCTCAAAGTGCCTGAGCGAAATAAGATCGCCGGAGGCAGTAGGCTCAGCAACAGAGATAATGTCCGCCCCTTCGTCAATCGCCGGCACCAGGTAGGCAAGGCAAATCTCCGTCATAACTGCCATCAGCGCATGTATTGCCTGTTTATCTTTAACCATACCCCGCATCAGCTTCTCAACCCCGTAAAACTGTCCGGCCAGCGTAAAGGGGCCCCAGCTGGAAGTCCCGACCAATACACTACTGCCGGTTTGCAATTGCACCTGCGTTATGATCGAGCGGATAGCCCGAATCCATTCGTGTTTGTCGATTTGTCCCAGGTCAAGCAAATCAACCGCAGCCACTTTGGCAAGAGCCGGTTGCAATACATCAATATTGCCTTGGGGCCGAAATTTAATCTCGCCGCCAAAGATATGCACAAGCAAATTATGATACCCTGAACCCGGCCAAACAATATCAGACTGAATCAATTGGTTAATCTCTACAATAACGGGAGCACCCAATTCCGGCTTTTCCAAAACCTCAAGCAGTGTTAACCCCTGCTGCCTAAAGGCCCAGGTTCCGCCGGACAGCAGCGCAGCCGGCACCCGGGGATGCTCAGACGGAAGGGTGTTTTTAGCCTGTAAAACCTGGAGAATCCTGTCCTTGGGCAACATATTGCCATCCCCCCTCAACTCATTTACCTGCCGGCAATGATTACACTAATTAAATCTTCGATCAGGGCTAAGCCGCCACGGTAGCCGGTATACCCCCTGTCAATAACAGCCCGGTTGGCTACCGGAAAGCTTACGCTCAGATGCCCGGCCCCCAGCGCCTTAGCCAGCTCACGGTCAAGTGAACTGCCAATAACAAAAGCCGGGCTAAGGGGATTGGCATATTTACCGGCCTGAGCCTGACTCTTGGACCAATGTTCCTGTACCGCCCCGGCAATGACACTGCCATCAGTGTGAAAAACCAACTCAGGGTATATACCGCTCGCCAGGTTGGTTATGAACCCGGTTATGACGTTTTTTTGCTCTTCATCCAGGATATCGGTAACCCCCACAACCTCCGGCAGCCAGCCCAAATCATCGGCCAAAAACCGGGTGATGCCTGCCGCATAGTTCGTGTCGCCGATAATAACAGCATATCGCTGCAAATCCATATCGTTAAAACAGTCGATCAGCGGTTCCAGCAGGTTGTAATAGCGTTTGGTCTCCGCTTGAATCAGGTTATCGACCAATCCCGGGTCCAGATTAAGTGCTGCCCCTACCGTACTCAAAAATGCACTGGTAGCAGACGGACCTACCGGCAGCGTGGTTGAAACAAAGGGGGTGCCGTGGATTTCCTGAGCGAGTTGAGCCGCACCTATCCCAAAGACGTCAGATATGACAATATTTAAAGCCGCGCCGCCAGCGTTCCTGATGCCGGCGATACTGTCGTCAACTGTAAAAAAGCTATTTACTGTCAGGCCCAGCTTTTCGAGCAAACGGCGCAGGCCGGTTAAATTGCCACGCCAGAAGACATCCATAAAAGGGGTAATCCCCCACAGGTTAACTAACCCAGGCTGTTTAGCCGCCGCTTTATCCACAAAGTTTTTAAATAAGCTTTGCAGTACTAAGTCATAACCCTGATAAGAATTACCGCGGAATCCGCCTGTTTCAGCAAAGAGGATCGGGATACCCTGCGCCTGCAACGGCCTTACTACTGAACCGACATCATCACCGATGACCTCGGTAACGCAGCTGGTCAGAACAACATAGATATCACCCTGCATGACCGCCAGTGTATTCCTGACCTCTTCCTCCAGCCGTTCGGCGCCGCCAAAGACAACCTCCCTTTCCTGGATATTGGAACCAGGCATGCTCAGCCCGCCGCAATAGCCGCCAACCTGCAGACCGCAGCCCCCGGCCTGCGTCCAGGTAAAATTACCGGCACACCCTGGTGGTGCATGGAGAATGGGCACTGCCTGAGGCAAAGCGCTCACAGTAGCAATAGCTCCCCCCAGGGCACAGGTATAGCGGGGTCTTTCAACAAAGTTGTAGTTGCTCATTCAAGGTCACCGCCTGCAGTTTCAATATACTTAAACGGGTCCTGCCGATACCAAGATTCCTGGTACGGCAGCTTGACATATTTACTAATATTGCCATTAAAGCGAGGGTTTTTCAACTGACGATACAAGCGCCGGGCCAGCTCATACGCCCCGCGGTAGCCCACATAATGCAAGCCCGTATTGTAGATGACATGGGTAGCAATACCCATTTTAGCTGCCGTACTATTACCATTCATATGCCCTAAAAAAACATCAGGCTGTATTTTGCGTAACAGATTGGCTTCTTCAAACGGCTGGCAATTGGCGATGTTGAGTGGATAATCTGTTCCGGTTATCCGTAACAGCTTTTCGTACTCAATATCGGCAAATTCATCATGGTGAAAAGCCCGGACGCCAACTACCTCAAAGCCCAGCTCGGCCAGCAGGATCGCTGTTGAGAGAGCCCGGAATTCTCCGGCACTAACGAACGCCTTTTTCCCTTTAAACATTGGTTTGAGCGGCGCAAGCGCCGCCGCAAGCTCGGCTTCTTCCTGCTTTATGATCGCGGTGGCCTTTGCGCCCAGCCCGAAAAACTCAGCGACATCCTGCAGCCATTTGCCGGTATTTTCAATACCTATCGGCATATGCCTGATAATAAACGGCACCTGGTATTTTTCCTGTAGATGGTTTAGCATATAATCATCATGCGTCGGACAGGTGCTAATTGATAAGTCGGCCGCTGCCATGCGCTGCATGGCACCCGGATCGGAAAAAACCGGAAAGATATTAACTGCCAGTTCCAATTCTCTCAGCAAACGCTCAAGTTCAACCTCATCGACTCGCCCCATAGACGACATATTCATTAAATTCACAGTTTTTCCGGACTTCTTATCGGCTATAAAGCCGGCCTCAGGCAACAAGGTACGGCCAATAGCATGGTAGACTGCATCATAGGCAGTTGCCCAGATTTTCGTCTTAAAGCCTTCACAGTGTACCGGCAGCAGCTTTGCTTCAACCGCAGGCTGGACCTGTTCTACCACGCCGTCCACATCATCGCCGATTATGCCGGGCACACAGCTGGCAACCACAAAAATGACCGAGGGCCGGTAACGCCTGTCAGCCGCAATAATCGCCTCAGCCAGTTTAGGCTCACCGCCACTAATTACATCGGCTTCGGTCAAGCCGGTAGACAGCCAGGTACCATCTTTAACTACACCCCAGCGGTGGTTATTGCCGGAGCGCACGCCGGCGTTACCGCCATGGCAGGATGAACCACAGCCCAGACCGCCGTGCATGAGGACAACACTGTTCGGGATACTGTTCATTGTCCCTAATGCCGGCAATAACAGACAGATCGAATTCTGCGTAAACCGGCGTTCACTGTTAGGCAGGCAGCACTGCAGCCGGCGGGTAGCAAGATCGCCAAGCGCTGCCCCGTGCGCAATACAGGCTTGTAGCCGGTCTTCCCGCCGCGGCGGCTCCTTTAGCTTGAAATAACTCATTTTTCTCCTCCTTATACACCCTGAACCGTATCTGCTGCAAATACCGCCAGATAACAGTCCACCTGTACGGCTCAATAATTAGTTACTGGCAGCTTTCAACAGCCCGCCGTTCATAAAGCATTGCTGCAAAGTCGGTTGTCCCGCCGGGTATGCCACACGCATCAGCCCGGCACTGCTGGCAATGGTTAATTACCGGTAAATAAGCCCCGGCAATGCTGCGGGCAGCCTTGAGCTCCCGGCAGTCCGGCGGGCGGTGATTGCGGAATTCGTGTTCAGGAATAAGCGGAATAATATTAATAAACGCCGCCCCGGCCTGCGCTGCTGTTTTGGCAATGTCGCCGATATGCCGGTCGTTAATGCCGGGAATAAGAACAGTGTTAACCTTTACTGTCACCCCTAGGCTTACCGCCTTATCAATGCCTGCCAGTTGCGCCAGAATAAGCCAGCGTGCTGCCATCTCGCCGGTTATATACTGACCGTTATGTGTAATATGAGAGCAAATCCTGGCCAAGGTTTTGACATCTACGGCATTTATCGTCACGGTAATTGTTCTTACACCAGCCTTTACCAGGCCATCAATTTTTTCTTTTAGCAATAAACCGTTAGTGCTCAGACACTTAATCAGGTTAGGATAACGCGCGTGAACCAGCCGGAAGGTCTCTAATGCGTAATCACCGGCCAAGGTATCACCAGGGCCGGCAATGCCGACAACGGTTAGCTCAGGGCATAATGAAACTGCCCTATCCAGAACCCCTACTGCGTCTTCAGGTGTCAATAAAGTCCGGCTAACACCAGGCCGGTTTTCGTCTTTATTAAAGCCCCGTTTACAAAAGCGGCATTGAATATTGCATACCGGGCTGACAGGCAGGTGGATGCGTCCGAATTTTCCATGGGCTTCAGCATTAAAGCAAGGATGTTTGGCGATATCGTGCTCCCCCTTGCATTGGCTCATGAGACCACCCCCTAATAATTAATTCTGCTTAGATTACCGCAGCCCAAGCCCGGCAAGTTTGTGCGCTACCGCACACCACGAACGTTTGGCATAAACTAACGGAACCGCCTGAGCTTTGGCATGATTTTTTACTGCTTTGGCAATATTGTGATTAACATAATCAGTAAATACCAAGACAAAATCCACTGACTTAGGTATTGATACCCTTTTTATTTCCCCGGGATTTCTCCCGGTTATGTGGGCGATTTCGGTTACCCCCATCTCACGCATTTTCTTTTCGATTTTCCCTAAATAATCAGCGCCTACGACCATGGCCGTCATAACCTCATCCCCCTTACATTCACTTAATTAATAAAAAGAGGCAACCGGACATTCTGCCTTACACAGAATGGTGGTTACCTCTGGTTACTTCCAGTCAGTAATTAATGCGGCAGCCTTATAAATTTTGGCGTAAAATCACGATTTCTCATAGATTGTATTGGTGTTACATACAAGCATGGCCAAAAATCAAAAGAGGCAATCGAGACTAATTATAGCCAACGATCACCTCCGGTATTCCGGTCAGCAAAAATACGATTTCTTGATTAGGATTATGGTAGCACAGAGTCCAAACAGGTGTCAACCCCCAACGGGCATTATCTATAATTTTAATAAAATTCCCTTGCACTTTTTTACTTCTTATCATATAATTGCCACAAAAGCTGAATATGCCAGGCTGATCAGACATACTGAAGGCCAAAAGAAACGGAACCGTTTCTTTTGGCCTTTTTTATTTTTTGACTTATAAGTTCAGCCATTGAAAAGAAGTATAGTAACATTCACAAAAAGGAGGTACTAACTAATGGCTAAAGACCAAATGACGCCAATTGAACGGTTGTCCGCCTACAGCCGGGGAAAATCTATTGACCGTCTGCCCTGTGTTCCCATTGTGGGCAACACAGCGGCCCGCGTAATCGGTGTCAAAGTCAGCGAGCTGCCGGCAAACGGTAAACTGCTGGCGCAAGCGCAGATTGGCGCTTACCGCCGCTTTGGCTACGACATTATCCGTATCTTTACGGACCTGTATGGTCAGGCTGAAGCCATGGGGGCCGTCATTCGCTATCCAAAGGATGAAACAGCCTATCTGGATCAGCCAGCCCTCACCGATATAAGCCAAATTGACCGTTTATCGCCGGCCAACCCTTATCAGGACGGCAATCTCCCCCAGCAATTGGAGGCCATGAGGATTGCAGTGGAGGAGGTAGGCAAAGAGGTTGTTGTGACCGGGGCACTCACCGCCCCTTTTACTAATGCTTCCTTTCTTATTGGTGCCGAAAATCTGACCAGGCTTGTTGCCAAAAATCCTGAAGCTGTACATCGCTTATGCCGCTTATCATTGGAAACCTCTTTAAACTATGCCAAAGCAATCATTGATGCGGGGTGCACCCCCAGCCTCACCGATCCAATGTCATCAGCCACCATTATCAGCCCAAAAAAATTTGAAGAGTTCTCCCTCCCTTACCTGCAGCAATTGATTGAATATATTCACTCCCGGGGTAAATCGGTGACCCTGCATATTTGCGGCAAGACGGCCAAGATATGGGAACTCATGGCCAATGCCGGTGCTGATTGTATCAGCATCGATAATGCGGCCAGCCTCACAGAGGCTAAAGGCCAGATTGGTAACCGGCTGCGCCTGATGGGTAATGTTAAACCGTCAGAGGTTATGCTGCAAGGCTCCCAGGCCGATGTCCGCCTGGCCGTACTGGGCGGCGTCCGTGAAGCCCACGATAATCCCAAAGGCTATATTGTCGCTTCAGGCTGCAGTTTGCCGACAGAAACCCCTTTCGCCAACATTGATGCCATGCTTGATGCCGTCCGTGAAATCGGCTATCCCATCACTGAGGAGAAACTCAATGACCTGGAGCAGAGGTGGTCAACATGACCATGCTGACCGAAAAACAGCGCTTACTGGCAGCATTAAGCAAACAACCGGCAGACCGCCCGCCAGTTATCTGCCCAGGCGGGATGATGAATGCCGCCATTGTTGATGTCATGAACAGCAGCAATCAAACCCTGCCGGCCGCCCACTCTGACGCGGTATTAATGGCAAACCTGGCCTATGCTGTTCACAATCACACCGGCTTTGAGAACTTCGGCCTCCCTTTTTGCATGACAGTCGAAGCCGAGTTATTAGGCAGTGAGATTGATTTAGGCACCTTTACCTGCGAGCCCAAAATAAGCAGAGAGGTATTTTCGTCAGCCACTCAGGTTGAATATAAAGATATCTCCACAATCCTGACTGCGGGAAGAATCCCGGTAGTCTGCCAGGCCGCCTCAATTCTGTCCACAGAGTATCCGGATATTCCGGTTATTGGCAGTCTGACCGGACCAGTAAGCACAGCAGCCTCAATCATTGACCCAATCCCCTTTCTGAAAGATCTGCGTAAAAATGCCCCTGCCGCGCACCGGGTCTTTGACTATGTAACCGGCCTGTTAATCGGCTTTGCCCATAAACTGATTGACCACGGCGCAACGGTGATTGCTATTGGTGATCCAACTGCAACGGGGGAAATCCTCGGTCCCAAGCTATTCAACGAATACGCCGTTACCTATATTAACAAATTAATTGCAGCTGTCCAGCACAGGAATGTCCCGGTGATTGTCCATATCTGCGGCAATCTGAATAGCGTAAAACCCCTTATAGCCAGCCTCAAGGCCAACGCAATCAGCACTGATGCCATTGTCAATTTAAAGCAGTTAAAAGCTGAGTTCCCTCAGCTGACTACCATGGGAAATATCAGCACCTATCTCCTGGAGTACGGCCCGCCGGAAAAGGTGGCTCTGCAAGCCAGAAATCTGCTGGCCCAGGGTATTGATATCATAGCACCGGCCTGCGGTCTCAGCACCTCAAGCGCTTTAGCCAATATCCAGGCCATGACTCACACCGTCAAGGGAATTCAAGCCAACGAGAGGACGTGAACCAGTGGCCTTACTACGCTTCTGGCAGGAAACCGGCCAGGCAGACGCGGTTCCGGTTAGTTACGAGTTGCCTGGCAACATCACGATTCTGGCGGCGGCCAGGGCAGCCGGTGTTCTGGTGGAATCACCGTGTAATGGTGCCGGCACCTGTGGTAAATGCAAGGTGAGAATCCCTGCCGCTTCCCGGTCTGCACTCCGCAGCCTGGCTGGCTGCCGCCACCCGCTGACAACCGAGGAGGTAAGCCAGGGCATTTTTCTTGGCTGCATGACCGAGATTCAAGCCCAGTCAGTTCCATCCGCCGACCCATTTATCGACATTTTTATCATCGAACGCCAAGACACTGCCAATGTGCAAATACTGAGCCAGGGGAGACAGCTTGACATCGCGCTTGATCCCCTCATTAGAAAACAGTATATCCCCGATACTGCTATGACTGAGGTACTATCCGGGCCATTGTTACTGGGAACAGAGCCGGGCGACTCTACCGGGGTAGCGCGCGGACTTGTTGTTGATATCGGCACCACGACCCTGGTCGCTGCATTATTTGACCTGACCACCGGCCGCGAATTAGCCTCAGTGTCAGCCCTCAATCCCCAGAGCCTTCATGCCCAGGATGTCCTGTCCCGGATAAAACTGGGGGCCACAGCCGAGGGCTTGTCAGTTCTGCATACAGATATAATTAGTGCAATCAATTCCCTGATTGGACAACTGGCTCACGATACGGCTATCAGTCCAAACACAATCTACGAGGTTGTATTTAGCGGCAATACCTGCATGCTGCACCTGGCTATGGCTGCCGACCCGGCCTCACTGGGCAAATATCCGTATACCCCGTTGCTCTGGGGCGACAGTTATCATGCTGCATCAGAAGTTGGCCTTGCTGCCGCCCCGTTCGCCCAGGTTTACCTGCCGCCGGTAATGTCTGCTTATGTAGGCGCAGATATCACTGCCGGGATTTTGGCCGCCGACCTGGCCAATCTTACAGGCACTACTTTGTTTGTCGATATCGGAACAAACGGGGAAATGGCGCTGGCTGTCAACGGCCGCCTCTCAGTCACCTCAACAGCAGCCGGACCGGCCTTTGAAGGCATGAATATCACCTGCGGCATGAGAGCCGCACCAGGAGCTATCGAGAAATTCACAGTTGAGCCGGATGGTACCGTTGTGCTGAAGACGATCGCCGACAGTCCGGCTGTCGGCATTTGCGGCAGCGGCCTGCTAGACATAGTAGGTGAGCTTGTCAGAACCAAAATAATCAATAAGACCGGCAGGTTTGCCGGCCTGGAAACTAATGCTGCCCACCCCTTGCAGCAGCGTCTGCAGAAAGAAAACGGTAAAACAGCTTTTACCATTCACCAATCAGTCTATCTATCGCAAAAAGATATTCGTCAGGTCCAGCTTGCCAAAGGCGCCATCCGCGCGGGTATTGAATGCCTGCTTAATGCCAATGGTCTTGTCCCGGCCGATGTTGACCGGGTGTTTATCGCCGGTTCATTTGGCTTTCACCTTAATGCTGATAGTTTAATCAATATTGGCATGCTGCCAAATCAGTTCCAGGGCAGAATTAGTTTTCTTGGCAATACTGCCAAAACAGGCGGTCAGGCCCTGCTCTTAAATCAAGGAGCCCGGCAAGCCGTTGCCGCCTTAATTAAAAAAGTAGCGGTTGTAGAGCTGGCCACATACAGCGACTTTGATAAAACCTTTGTCAGTTGCTTAAATTTTCAAGGAGGTATTGCTAATGAGTGATCAACCTGCTTCCGACCATCTAAGCTGTTCCAGCTGCCACCAGCTAAACTGTTATCGCCGTGACAAACGGTTTCCTGACTTTTGCCTGAGTGTGACCCCGCGCGGTCCGGCCGACATTGATGCTGAAATAGAAACGGTCAAGGAGCTTTATCTCGAAGAAGGTTCTGACCGCAGTATGGCTCTGGCAGCTGCCGAGATTGAGGGATTATATTATGGTAAGCTTACGCGGGTCGAAGAAATCATTGCTTTTGCCAAAAGAATTGGCGCGAAAAAAATCGGTATCGCTACCTGCATTGGGCTCATTGATGAAACGCGTGTCTTTGTCCGGGTACTTGCCGCTAAAGGTCTTGACAGCTACAGTGTCCTCTGCAAAGTAGGCTCAATTGATAAAACAGAAATCGGCGTACCCCCTGAATATAAGGTGCAGCAGGGCTGCCATGAATCCCTGTGCAATCCGATCCTCCAGGCCCGGCTGCTCAATCAGGCCGGTACTGACCTGAATATTATTGTGGGTTTATGCGTCGGCCATGATTCTTTATTCATCAAACACTCTGAGGCCCCGGTCACGACCCTGATTACCAAGGACCGGGTGTTAGGCCACAATCCGGCAGCAGCACTTTATACCAGCGGTTTTTATTACAAACGGCTTCTACAAGAAGAAAAGGAGTGATCACCAGTGTTTAAGCATCGACTGATTAGTACAGGCCTCGCTGTTTCCCTGATTCTTAGCCTCCTGCTGGCCGGCTGCGGCCAACAAAAGGCGCCGCAGGCAGCATCCACGCCAGCGCAGTCAACTGCCCCGGCCGATAAAATCAAATTCAACATCGGTTACCTGCCGGCAGTTGGTCACGTACTCTATTTTGTCGCCAAAGAGAAAGGCTTCTATGAGCAGGAAGGGCTTGATGTCGAGCTTTTTCAATTCACCAACTCCGGTGAAGGTCTAAATGCCATAAAAGCCGGCAAACTGGACGCCGGTTCTTTTGGCACAGCAGCCCCACAGGTCTTCATCGCCAAGGGGACTCCCTTTGTAGACATCGGCGGTATGCAAAGTGAAGGCCATGCCGTTGTCACCAAACCTGAAAATGCCCAGCAATTTTCCACCCTGCAGGGATTTGTCGGCAAAAAGGTGGCTACCGTTCGCCTGGCAACCGGGGATGCGGTCTGGCGCTCAGCCCTGTCTAAAGCCGGTATTGACTGGAAAACCCAGGTAATCATCCAGGAGCTTGATTCGCCGGCTGCCGTGCTTGAGGCAGTAAAAAAAGGCGCAGCCGATGCCGGCCTGGTATGGGTTCCCTTTTCTGAGATGGCTGAAAAACAAGGGCTGACGCTTGTTTCCTGGTCGTCCGAGTACATGGACGGTCATGTCTGCTGCCGGGTAGTAGCCCTTGATGATAAACTAACAACTAACAAAGAGGCTTATATCCGGTTTAGCCGCGCCAGCATTCGCGCCTATGATTTTTACATCAACAACCAGGCGGAAACCTTGGATATCCTCAGCAAATATGTCAAACTGGATAAAGAACTGCTCAGAAACTCCACCTATAGCGGTCACATCCATAGCATTCCCGATCCTGACAAAAAACGTTTTGTTGCCTTTTGGGAAGCTATGAAAGCTGCCGGTTATATCCAAAGTGATATCGATATCACCAAACATGTAAATAGTGATATCTATAAAACAGCACTGGACCAACTAAAACAAAGGGAACCGCAAAATACCACTTATCAACAGCTTGACAAAGACTTTGTGGTGAACAACCTATAAGCTTGAAAGGAGGATGGCTGTGGCCTTATTGCATCTCGACTCAGTGTCTCTTACCTATCCGGGCGATGATCTTCCCGCCATAGCCAATCTGTCTCTGACCATTAACCAAGGTGAGCTTCTGGCAGTAGTCGGCCCCAGCGGCTGCGGTAAAAGCTCCACGATCGGGCTCCTGGCCGGACTAACGCCGGTCACCGGCGGCCTGCTTACCCTTAACGGCAACCCCATTGTCGCCCCCGGCCCCGACAGGGCGGTAGTTTTTCAGGATTACTCCCTGTTTCCCTGGATGACAGCCCTTGACAACATTAGTTTTGCCTTGCAGGAATCAGGCCGTGCCACAGGTAAAGCAGCCAAACACGAAGCACGCAAACTATTGGATATGGTCGGTCTTGGCAGTTACAGCCATAAATACCCTGCGGAACTGTCTGGCGGCATGCGTCAGCGGGTGGCTATCGCCCGGGCCTTTGCGCTTGACGCTCCAGTCTACCTCATGGATGAGCCCTTTGGCGCTGTTGATGCCAGAAACCGGGTAAGCCTGCAAGAATTGTTACTCAAGCTGTGGACTGGAGACGGCAACAAGAAAACTATCTTTCTGGTAACTCACGATATTGATGAAGCTTTATATCTCGCCGACCGTATTGCCGTATTTACCCCTGGCCCGGGTCGGATCCTGAAGCTTATTGATGTGCCTTTCCCCCGCCCCCGGCGCCGTTTTTTTCTGGTTCAGGATCCGCACTACATCTCACTGCGCAATGAAATTCTCTCCTTGCTGCAGAAAGAAATCCTGGAAGAGCTGCAGCAAGTGGAAGGAGGCGCAGGTATATGAGCCAGGTAAGCCGTGACCGGCTTGTAGTGGGAATTGCCACCCTGCTGCTGTGGCAGCTAAGTACCGCTTGGTTAAAGCTGCTTGACCCGCAACTCTTTCCAACCCCAGCACAGGTCTTTAGCCTGCTTGCCGAAGACCGGCAAGTATTTCTAAAAAGCTTAGTGAGTTCTGTTAATCTGCTGTTTTGGGGTTACACCCTGGCAGTACTGCTCGCTGTCCCCCTGGGGCTTGTTATTGGCTGGAAGCGCCGCCTGCGCCTGGCGATTGAACCGATCACCAATATTCTGGGTCCGATCCCGCCTATCGTCTATATTCCTTATGCCATTGCCATCCTGCCGACCTTTACCCTATCTTCGGTATTTGTTATATTTATCGGCGCGTTTTGGCCGCTGTTTATCAATACCCTCTCTGGTGTGGAGGCTTTGGAAAAAGGCATAGTGGACTCGGCCAGAACTATCGGCGTAAGCCGCAAATCGATGCTTATTAACATTCTCTTGCCGGGAGCCATGCCGCATATCGTCAGCGGCGGTGCCATCAGCCTGGTATTGGCCTTTATCCTGTTAACAGCCGCTGAAATGATTGGTGCAACAAGCGGTTTAGGTTGGTATGTAAAGTACTTCTCAGACTTTGCCGACTACCCGCGGGTAGTCGCCGGTATAATTGTCATCGGCGCTGTTGTCCTTACACTAATGACCCTCTACAGGCGTTTTACCGGTTACCTGCTGCGCTGGCGGAAATAATGGAGAATAAATATGTGTAACACTAAACAGCATCATATTCCTTTATAAGGAATATGATGCTGTTTTACGGAAAAAGCTATTTACTCTGTTAGTAATAAAGGCAGCCGGCCTTGCGTTGCCAGGATTAGACGGTTCTCAACCTCGACCCAGTTTATTAGTTTTAACCAGTCCTGTACGTAGGCCTCGCGATTATATTGATAATCAAGATAGTAGGCATGCTCCCATACGTCCAGCACAAGCAGCGGGATAGCGCCCCACTGGGTGAGGTTTTGATGTTTCTCGGCAATCAGAACCTCTAGGTGATTCCACGCCGGATTCCAGACGAGTATCCCCCAGCCGGAGGCCTCCACTCTGGTGGCGGCAGTGGCAAACTGCTCAATAAAGCTGTCAAAGCTCCCGAAATATTTATTGATTTCTTTCAACGTACGCGGGCCGGGCTCACCGCCACAGCCCACAGGGGCCATAATCGTCCAGTAAATGCTGTGCAGAATATGTCCGGAACCATTAAAAGCCAGTTCATTTTCCCAATATTTCACATATGTGAAGTCACTGCGCCGCCGCGCCTCCACCAGCGCTAATTCGGCTTTATTTAAGCCCTCCACATACGCTTTGTGATGATGGTTGTGGTGGATCCTGATGGTATCGGCGCCAATAACCGGTTCAAGGGCATTGTATGGATAGGGCAATGGCGGCAGCTTATGCTTGCCCGGGGGAACATAGCGCCGCAAAGCTTGATTTGCCATCGGCATAAACCTCCTGTCTCCTTAACCTATCTGTTGTTATATTATATTGGCGAATGCAAAAGCTGTGACAATATCCGATTACCTTATTCTTCACTACTTTTATTTGGATAACCTGAGTGGGTTTTGCGGTTAATAAACAGCTGCCCTTTCGAGTCAATGCCGGCATAGGTCACCTCAGACAGATCGTGGATGTTCCTGGCCGCTAATTGTTTTTCCAGCCAGGCCTGCGAGTAGTTCTGTTTATGTAAATTATGTTCAATGATTACCCCATCCATAATTAGCTCCAGCGGGAACGAAGGATTAGGCAGGTGAATATTAAAATCACTTTTAGTTAAGGGCTGATAATCAGCTTTTTTTATTACACTTAAATCACCTGTAGTTTCCAAAATAGCGTATTGTACTTCAGCGGGATCCAAAATCCCTTGCTGACGTAAGTGCCCGTTCAACTCATCAAGATCATAGCGCAGGCTATGCATGTTGGCTTCAATAATACGCCCATTCTCGATCACAATCGTCGGCGAGCCGTCAATTAGTTTCCTGAGCGGACGGCTTCTTATGGTAATAAGTGATAGTACATAGGTTAAGGCGACAAACAGGACCATGTCATAATAATGGTTCCACACTTTATCCACATCGGCGGCGGCAATATTGGCAGCAAGGGAACCGATTGTTATACCGCTTACATATTCATAGAAGGTTAGCTGGCCGACCTGGGTTTTGCCAAGAAACCGGGTAAAAACCAGCAGGCTTAAAAATACCAGCGTGGTCTGCCAGGTATCGCGAATATACTCCTGCCATTCCATAATAGCTTCCTCCTTTGCAACGCCTTCCCCTGTATAGGCTTCACAAAGCGCAGGCAAGATATCCTTCTGTTTTTATAAGTTATATCGTAATTCAGTAATTGCCGCATTGATAATCATTAAACAAATTCAAATTTTTGCGGCCTTATTGCTCCGGTGTTTGGGCTCTCTCTTTCATCGCCTGGAGTATTTGCCTGTGAAAGCAAGTGGCTGCATAATCCTATTAGCGGGAAGGAGACAGCCCTTTTTTCAGGGCTTAATACAGAGTGTCTTAATACTCTAGTTGGACCAATAGGAATATCATAAGCAATTGAGTTACGCCGTTGCTAACTTAGCAGCCATTTTGGCTTCCTTAATTGGCAGATTAACGACCGCTGCCAAAACTGCGAGCAGCATATCGGCATACCACATCCACTGGTAGTTGCCGTCCTGGGCCATGGCCAGCCCTCCCAGCCAGGCCCCGAGGAAGCCGCCCATTTGATGAGTCAGGAGCGTTAGGCCAAATAGAGTGGCCAGGTAACGGGTACCAAAAAGCTTGCCCACCAGCCCGGCTGTCGGCGGTACGGTAGCCAGCCAGGTGAAGCCCAGCCCGGCGGCAAATATGTAGAAGGTAAGCGGTGTCTTCGGGGCCAGCAGATACATGACAATCATTACCGCCCGGCTGGCATACATGACCGCAAGTATATACTTCATGCGATACCGTGTGCCCAGCGCCCCGGCCAGGAGGCTGCCGGCAATATTAAACAGGCCGATAAGCGCCAGCGAGGCGGCAGAAACGCTGGCGGCATGGCCGCATAAAGCGACCTCCCCCGGCAGATGGGTTACCAAAAAAGCAACATGAAAGCCACAGGTAAAAAACCCGGCGTGCAAACATAAATAACTAGGATTGCGCATAGCCTGGCAGACTTGCTGGTATAACCCCACTGCCGGTGCCTGAGCGGCTGCGGCCTGTACTGCTGCCGAAGAGCCGCGGCAAAGCACCGAGGCCAGGGGAATTGTCAGCAGGGTTGTGGCCGCCATCGTCAGGATAGCCGCTACCCAGCCAAACATACTGATGATGACCTGGAGCAACGGGGCAAATACAAACTGGCCCAGCGAGCCGCCGGCGTTAATAAAGCCGCCGGCAAAAGCGCGTTTTTCCACAGGCAGCTGCCCGGAAGTGGCGCCAATCAGCACCGAGAAGCTTCCCGCCCCCGCCCCGGCGGCGCTTAATATACCCATGGTCAGGATGAGCGACCATTCAGACTGTACCAGGGGGGTTAGCGCCAGCCCGGCGGCCAGCAGCAGAGTGCCAAAAACAAGCACATGATAGGACCCTTTCTTATCGGCGATGGCCCCGAATATCGGCTGGGCCAGGCCCCACATAAACTGGCCGATCGCCAGGGCAAAACTAATGGAAACGATGCCCAGGCCGGTAGCTGCATCCAGCGGGTGAACAAAAAGACCTACTGATTGCCTGGCTCCCATAGTAATCATTAATATGGCCGCCGCGCTAAGCATTAACAGCCAGGCCGACTGAACCTGCTTCGATGTAGTCAGAATAATAGCCCCCTTCAAACCGCGATTAGGATTCATCTACAATTCCATAGGTTCTGCCAAAAGTCCTTGTTAAAACATAACCTGATTAGAAAAACTTGGCTTATGCCAAGCCGGCAGAAGCCGTCTGTGCCCTTTTGGGTCTAGATTTTTCTTATCCCCTCGACATAGACTTTGCCCTTTATGAATTGCTGGGATAAAAGTAACCCCGCAGCCCGTTGCTGCGGGGTTACTAGAATATGCAGGTATGGTCAGCTTACATTAACGGCGGCATCGTCAGCGCCGGATGTTTTCTTTCTTCCAGGAACGGCATAATTTCTTCCTCCGTGGTCCCCACGGTTTCATCGGCAATCTTGTCAATGAAATCGGCACCCAGGCCGAGAGCGACAGCCCGCTCAGTCAGTTCATCCTTCAGATACTCCTTAAGCTCTTTAGGCATCCAGACAATGCGGCCCAGCCCGCCATCGGCGGGAATAAATTTGGCACTGACGATATAGCGGCGCCCGATCCCCATAAACCCCGGAGTCTGTACACCGCCGCCGCAGGTCCCGGCCAGGGTCGAGAAGGTCATGCCGCAGGGGGTGTCGCCGGCATGCTCGCGGGTTGTAATCATAACGCCGTTGGTCAGCGGTAAAATCGCCATGATAGCCTCAAAACAACCGCAGGACGTCATTGGCTTATCCATTAAGGTGTACAGGTTAACCTCTTCCAGTGTCCGGTTGGAGGCAGTATGGAGAAAATCATTAAGATTGTGCCACATGCCCTTTTCCTCATCAAGGCATTCGCCTTTGGCGATCGGCTGATTAGGGCCGGTGGGGGTAATTTCATTGGAGGCCTTGGCATCAAGCCAGCTAACTGCCCCGCAGAGGCCAACCCGTTCCGGGGAAACAATGCAGACATGATTGGGCGCAAAGGACTGACACAGGGTGCACGAATAAAAAGTGTCAACCGTTTCGTCGGTCAGGCCCTTCAGACGGGCGTCGCGGGCCTGGTATTTTTCGCGGGCTATTTTAATCTTTGCCTCAACAGCCGGCAAATCGGTAAGCAGGGTCACTTCTACCCGGTCGACAATGGCCGGATAATCGGACTTAAATTTGGCAATAAGCAGATCGCCGAAATGGCGGATTTTGAAGCCGGCCTCTTTGGCGCCTTTGCTGATCCGCAGCCAGCACAGGTCGCGCTGGGCAACATGCCACAGGCCTTCGCCGTAGTTGATAAAGTAATGGATGCGGCGTTCCAGTACGCTTTCAAAATCTTCCTGCATCTTGCGGCCAAAGATTCTAACAATAATCCCCAGCGGGAAAACACTGCCTTCCGGCATTTCATCAATTTCCGGGCCAACAACCTCAATTTTGCCGTCTTCGACCTGATCGGCATCCCCCATTTGCACAAGCTCAAACCCCGGCGACCGGCCACCGCCAAATTCAACCCAGGCTTCTTTTTTCCGGATGGTTTCGCCTTCAAAAGCCGGGCCGACAGTGATGGGGACCGGGATATCAACAATTTTAAGTTTAATGCCGCGCAGTTCCAGGGCCAGTTTAATAATTTTGTCATAATCCGGCTGGGCTTCCAGCAGCTCGGGAATTTGCAGTTCAGCCGGCAAATCCTGGTCGGTAACGATCGGGAACCCCATAAATAAAGCCCCGGCGCCAATGGCAATCGTGACTGCGTCCAGTTCGCCCAAAGCAATGACGAAGGCCGGTACCCGCCGTTTTTGATAGTCCAGCATTTGCTCACGGGCGCCCTTGGGAACACCGCCGAAGGCCAAACCGGCCCGGGCGGCAAAATTGACGGCATGAATAATCTGGGTAAATTTTCCCAGCGGGAACGTCATATAATCAGCGCCGACTTTAATATTTTCTTCAATACACTGCTCAATGATGTCATTGACCAGCATGATCATGATGCCTTTCGACTGCAGGTCCTTAATCAGCCGGGCACCGGCTTGGGCATCTTTGGCTTTGCCGGTAATAACAGCAATGCCGGGAATCGTGCCGTCAACCAGCGGTACCCCGAATTTCCGCAGGACAGGGTCGGATAAAAAACCGGTATACGGCGGTTCGTCGGGTTTACCACCGCCGAGATAACGTAAGGCCTCAATAATTTCGCCGGCGTATAATGTTGCTTCCCCTGACAGCAGGGCATTGCCTAATTCAGGCTCAGGACGCAGGTTGTTGGCCTTGATACGCTGTAAAACAGGGACAAGTTCCCCTAAAGTCGTTATATCCTCGCCGCTTAAAGCGGTAATCACCGGCAGTTTATACGCCGTGTCCGGATACTTTACCGGTGCTTCAGCACCATGCTTTTCGATAGCTTCATTAAGGAGATTTTCGGCAACACCTACAGCAGTTGTTGCGCCTTGGAAAGCCAGTTCACAGATTTGTTTAGACATTTGCTAACCTCCTTCAAGAGTATGTTATTTTTTTCTTATAGGCTATAATTCTAGAAATTCCGTCATATTCCTGCAAAATTAGGAAAATTCAACTTCTCTGCTATACTAACAGCTAGTATGTGCAGTTTATAATCTAACCATGCCGGCCGGGGACAAAAGTAACGGTTAAGGCCCGCATCGGGCAGGCGGCAACACAGGCCGGCTGGCCGCTGCGGGCTAAGAGATCGGCACAAAAATCACATTTCCGGGCCTGCTGGCGCTGTTGATCATACTGCACAGCCCTATAGGGACAGGCGGCAACACATTGGCGGCAGCCGGTGCAGGTCTGCTGGTCAATCAGTACCACCCCATCCTCCTGTCGCTTTATGACCGCCCCCGCCGGGCAGGCCCGGACACAGGCCGGCTGGCAGCAATGCCGGCAGGCCGTAGACCGCCAATAGGCATAGACGTTATTGCTCAGCCCCCGGCCGCTCTGGCGGTAGCCACCGCCGGCAAATTCCTGCACCCACCGGAATGATTGCCCTGGTGCCAGGGTATTTTTTTCTGTACAGGCAAGCTGGCAGGTGGCGCAGCCAACACACCGGTCCTGACGAAACTGAAAATTAATTTGACCGCTCATGCTGTCCTCCTCAGAGTTTTGCAACCTCCACCAGGTTAGTATGCTGGGGATTGCCAAAGGCCAGGGGCGTTGGCCGGTATTTTGTCAGGGTATTGATTGAACCACGCTGATCGATCCCCCCGGCATCCGGAGTCCACCACGCCCCCTGGGGGATGGCCACAACCCCCGGCATAATCCGCGGGGTCACCCTGACGGTGATGATGAGTTCGCCCCGGTCATTAAATACCCTGGCTTTATCGCCTGCGGCCAGTTGCCGCAGGCTTGCGTCGGCCGGATTAAGCCACAGGGCATGCGGCTCTACCGCCTCTAACAAAGCAATGTTCTCGAACGTGGAATGGACCCGGCGCTTAGAGTGATAACCGATGCATTGCAGGGGATAGCGCTTGCGCAACGGGTCCTCCGGTCCCTCCCAGGCCGGTATGTATTGGGGAACAGCCGGTATCTCCGGGGTTTTCAGCGCCCATAACCGCGGTGAAAAAAGCTCAATTTTCCCGGAAGGGGTCGCGAAGGGGGCGGCCCCCGGCTCCCGGATTTGTTGCTCATAGGCAATCACCGGCTTATCCGGTTGCTGTTTATAAATACCCTGGCGGCGGAATTCCTCAAAAGCCGGGAACTCACCGTCATGTGACTGCGCGACTTTTACAAACTCCCGCAGCCAGTCCTGCTCGCTTTTACCCTCCGTATATTCGGGGCCAAACCCCAGCCGGTCGGCCAGGCAGCTGCAGATATCATAGATGCTGCGGCATTCAAACTTCGGCTCGCTGACCTTTTGATGATAAATGGCATAGGCAATGCCGGAGGAAAAAGTCACAATATCTTCCCGTTCAAAATGGCTGACATCAGGCATCACAATATCGGCAAATTTGGCGCTGGGCGTCATAAACAGGTCATGGACCACAATAAATTCGCATTGCTTTTCATCGGCCAGTATCCTGGCCGTGGCGTTAATATCCGCATGCTGGTTGATTAAGGTGTTGGAAGCGTAATTCCAGATCAGCTTGATATTAGTGCCTAAACAGTCCACCCCCCGCACCCCCTGGTCGGCAGTCATCTGCTTGCCGTTGACAATGGCCTCGGTCCAGGTGAAACACGGGATCTGGGCCGCTACCGCATTTGTACCGGCCGGCATCCAGCCCATCAGCAGCTTGTGGCCGCCCGGCCGCAGCCCCGGGCCGCCGCCTTTGATCCCGATGTTGCCGGTCATAGCCGCCAAAACCGGCAGCGCTCTTACCGGCTGCTCCCCATAAGCATGCCGCTGCCAGCCCAGCCCCTGCAGCAGGGCACAGGGTTTGGTCAGCCCAATCTCCCGGGCCAGGCGGACAATGTCCGCCTGCGGCACGCCGGTAACCGCCTCCGCCCAGGCCGGTGTCTTGGCCGTCTTATCCTCACCCAGCCCTAAGATATAGCTTTTAAAAGAGTTACCGGCCGGAATGCCGGCCGGCATATGTTCTTCGTCATAGCCCAGACAGTACCTGTCCAAAAATGACTGATCCACCAGCTGCTCGGCCATCAGCACATAGGCCAGGGCGGCAATCAGCGCATTATCGGTCGTGGGCTTTACCGGAATCCATTCGTCAGCCAGGCTGGCAGCCGTATCGCTATAGCGGGGATCAATGACAATAATTTTAGCGCCTTTGTCTCTGGCCAGGCTTAAATAATAGGGGGTGTTGGCCCCTCCCATCCTGGTTTCAGCCGGGTTGTCGGCAAACAGAACAATCAGTTTGGCATTCGGCAGATCAGCAGGGGACTGGCCTTCCACAGTTCCGTACGTGTAGGGGGCAGCCACCGTGTAACAGGCGGCGCTATAAGAATTGTAATACCGGAGATAGCCGCCAAACATATTTAAAAATCTCGGCAAGGCCCCCTGGCCATCGCCGGTGACATAGGCATCACTGATTTGTCCGTAAACCCCGGTGCCATAGTTCAAATAGATGGCACTATTGCCATAAGTTGTTTTAATCCGCTGCATTTCAGCAGCAATAACTGTCAAAGCCTCTTCCCAGCTGATCCTGGCAAACCGGCCTTCTCCCCGCGGGCCAATCCGTTTGAGGGGATACCGCAGGCGGTCCGGATGTTCCAGCCAGTGCCGCTGGGCAAGCCCCCGCAGACAGGCCTTGGTCTGGGGACAATCAGGGGCTTCCGGCCCTTGCTCGCCCGGTGACAGCCTGACCAGGACACCATCTTTAACGTGGGCGTGGAGAAAACAGCGGCCGCTGCAATTATGAATACAGGACGTAGGAATTAGTTTTTCATCAACTGGGACTGCCTTCATCAATATCCCGCCTTCTGTCGGTTGCTGCTCTATGTTGTCAATTGTACAGCCTTTAACGGCAAGAGGCAAGGTTCTGAAACTGCCGCCGCAACAGACAGAAATTGCCTGCCCTGTTTGCAAGGGATCAGGCAATTCTGCTTACTAATGAGGCATATTGTGCTGCAGGGGGGCCGGGGCAGTATGGGGATCCCAGCCCATGATCGCCGGGTCAACCATACCGAATATCATGGCAATATGAGCAACAACCAGGAATACGGTGAGCAAAATAAAATGCAGCTTTAATTTTTCGTCTCCGGTTTTACCGCCGCCAATAACCCCCAGTTCTAAAAGGGCTATCCCCATAAGCGGAATCACACCGCTTAAATAGGAACCGACTGCCAGTTTGTCGGCAGCCCCGCGCCAGGGCATGGACGGCACGGCTGTAATCATCAGGTTCAGAAATATGCCGAGGAAATAGAAACCGAGCACAATGCCGATGTATTTGTTGATTGTGCGGAGGGCACCGCCGGCCCGGTCTTTGTTGAATACCACAAAAAACTCGGTCGCCACCAGGGCTTCAGCCAGAGCAACCGGAATCACCATATAGATAATGAGATTCCAGGGCTGATTTACAGCCAGAAGCTCCATATAATGGGTCATGTTCATTATTGATTTTCCTCCTCAAGTTACTGTTACTGAGTACCTTGAGGTAATTGTAGCAGTAAATTGTGAAGATCCTGTGAACAAATCGTTAAAGGTCACTGAATTTTACTCTCAATGCTCCGCAAGCCCCTGCCTGTGACGATCAAAAATGTGAGTACGCAATTATCCTCAAGGGCAATCGCCGGCTTAGGATCTACATTTCCCTGGACAACTATAACGGAGTTGATTGCGTCAAGTCCGGCAGGAGCTACAGAGGCCTTGGGTTTTCTCTATTATTTTTTCTACTCAACACTGGCAGGTTTTCCACCTCGGTCTAGTAAACCATACTGCTGGTATCAGAGATTACTTGTCAGGGCTTTGAGTTTTCGCACCGCAACATTGGCATCTTTCGCATACAGGTCTGCTTTTATCTCATCGGCAAAAACCTGCGAGATAGGTCCGCCGCCAATAATAACCGTGATTTTATCACGAAGGCCACGGTGCTCTAATTCCTCAATAACCGTGCGCATACCATCCATAGTTGTAGTCATCAAGGTAGCCATCGCAACTATTGTAGCCCCAAACTCCTCAGCTTTGTCAACAAAAGTGCGAAGCGGTACATTGCGGCCCAGATCATATACCTCAAAACCGGCTGTCTCCAGCATAATTTTTACAAGATTTTTACCAATGTCATGCGTATCACCCTGAACAACGCCAATGACTACCTTCTTAGCACCACAATTGTAGTCCTTGGGTAAATACGGTTGGAGCACTGCCAAACCGGCAATCATGGCATCAGAACAAAGCAGCACTTCCGGTATGAAGTATTCCTGTTCCTCGTACTTGTCACCAACAATATTCATGCCTTTAACCAAGCCCTCGGCAATGGCCTCGAAAGCCGGCATCCCGGAGTCAATCGCCGCTTGGGCTGCTATTTTCGCGCCGTCCTCATCCATCTCAACAACGGTGGTTGCCAGCGCAGCTAAAATTTCTTGTCTTTTCACGCCCAGACCTCTCTTCAATATATTATCATGATATTTTATAGAATTTTTCTATATTTTTCAGCAAATTCCTTCCTTGACTGGAAGGAATTTGTTGAAACAAAGATAATCATTATTGTAATGTATGATATTTAACCATAGTAACTGTACTGTGGTAGGATTTGGGGGAATGCTGCTTTGAAAACCAACTGGCAAGACGAGATGACGCCCAGGGAGCGGCTTACAGCTTTTGCTGCCGGCAAGCCCATAGATCGAATACCCTGTATGCCGTTAGTTACCGATCATGCCTATGGCCTGGCGGGCGGGCCGATGTCCCAGTATTATCATTCAGCCGCCTTAATGGCCCAGGCTCAGATTAATGCGTTTGAAACCTACGAAACAGACTCGGTCGGTTCCGGCCCCGGCCTGTTCGGCCTGGCTGAGGCCATTGGCACCAAATTAACGTTTCCTGATGACGGCATTCCCTTTGTTTGCTCGCCGGCCATTTCAGGATACCAGGATCTCGCTCAGCTCGAGTTGATCGACCCCTGCCGGTCAGGACGATTGCCAATCATACTCGAAGCCCTCAAACTTGTCCAGGACGCGGTACAGGAACGTGCCGCGGTGGGGTGCTCACTTGGCGGTCCCATTACCACCGCCGCGGCTGTCCGGGGCACAGACAATTTCCTGCGGGACATGTACCGCAACCCGGACATGGTGCACCGGTTATTGCAATACGTTACCGATAACGCCCTGCTCTTTATCGATGTACTGTGCACAATGGGCATTAAACCAAGCATCGCCGAACCCACCGCCTCCGGGACTTTGATCAGCGATAAGCATTTCCGGGAGTTTGCCAAGCCCTACCTTAAGCAATATGCTGATCGTATCAGCCGGCACTGTGGCAGTGGTCCGTTTGTTCATATCTGCGGTGATACGATGAGCATTCTGGATGATATGGTTGATGCCGGGGCAACAGTGCTAAGTTTAGACAATCAGATTGATTTGGCGGCGGCAAAAGCTAAAGCAGGCCACCGAGCCTGTCTGGCAGGCAATGTAAAGCCTTTTACCCTCTGGCGCGGAAGCCCGCAAGCGGTTGCCGCCGAAGTCAAAGAATGTTTGCGTAAAGCCGGCGATAGTCCCAAAGGGTTCATTTTATCCAGTGGCTGCGGCCTGCCGGTAGGCACCCCTGCCACTAATGTTCTGGCGATGATGGACGCCGCCCGTCATTATGGCAAATGGCCAATTGATCCCGCCAAGCTGGCATAAACAAGAGAAGGCTAAGTTCACCCTGACAGGTAAACTTAGCCTTTTTAGTTGTCGCCGGTATTGGAAAAATTACTGACCATGTCGAGGAAATAGCGGCAGTTCTCTTCTAAATCAGGACCATGTTTAAATAACCCGCCGCCAACCAGGAAAATAACCTCATTGCCGTATACCGCCATCAGTTCCCCGATACGGTCCAGGCTCATGCCACCGCCCGGGCTGGGAAAGATCGGCTTGATCTGCCCCATATTCACGCAGGTTCCGCGCGCAATGTCCTGGCACTCTTCCCGGCTGAACGAGAATCTGCCGCCGAAGTTTGGATAAATAACAATATCGGCGCCAGCCAGGCGGGTGATTTGACCAAATAACGCAAAATGAGATATCCCGTTATCGTGAGCTGTCACATAACTGCCCTGAAAGGCCGGGTGACTAATAACCGGCAGTCCAAATTCCGCATCATCGGCTAAAAATTTCATTACAGCCAAACCGGTAATAGCCGGTGACAGCATCACGCCTTTAGCGCCCAGTGTTTTTGCCAGTTTAGCGCGTGCTACCACCTCATTGGCCGGTGCGGTAATATTGGGAACATAAATGGTCTGGCGGCCGGTCCGGGCATTGGCTTTTTCTACTGCTGCCACACAGGCAGTTACCCTTTCCCGAAAGGGCGCAAAGACCTGATTTGTCAGGCCATGATCATCCTTGATTATATCAATGCCACCCATTGCACACTTATAGGCCATGTCGGCCAGTTGGGCAGGGCTAAGCCCCATTGGCTTCAGGGCTGTAAACAGAAGCGGCCTGCCGCTTACACCTAGAAGTTCCCGCAGACCCTCCCGCCCAAAGCGGGGACCGCAGTATTGGCTCAGCAACGATTGCGGCAGTGCCAGCCGCTCTACCCGTATTCCTGGTTTAATACTGATATTGCCAAATACAACATTGAGCAGCTGCGTAAATTCATTCGCGGTCGTCTCAACCGCATAGCTGATAACAGCCTGATAGACGCCAGCACTTATTGGGGCTAACGCCTCGATGCGCCCGACAATATCATCCCTGATCATTCCGGCAGGCACCAGCTCCTCCGGAAACTCAACCGTCTGTTCCAGGCAGATAGCCCAGGCTTTTTGCCGTGCCTCTTGCTCGTCAGCGCTTATTAGCCGGTAGATTACGGAAAAACGCTCTCCTGATATCATTATAAAGCCTCCGGCTTGGCGTCGCTGTGCCCAGGGGCAATATAAACCTGCGCCAGCTCAGCCTCTGATATGGAAAAATTCTGCCCTGCAAGTTTCTGTACTTCATCAATCAGCGCCATCGCATCCAGTCGATATTTGTGCATTAGATAGGCCCTGCTGGCACCATGAACAAACGTATCCTGCAGGCCAATCCGGACCAGTTTCCTGCCAATCCCGGCCTCAGCCATCTGCTCGGCGACAATAGTCCCCAGACCGCCGATGATGGAATGGTTTTCCATGGTTATTACACCATACCGCGACCGGGCAATCGCTGTCATCACCGCAGCATCACTAAAAGGCTTTAAGGTGGTGATATGCATATGCTGTACCGACAAGCCGCGTTTTTCTAACACCTGTATGGCCCGCATAGCCTCTTCGGTACAAATCCCTGTTGATAACACGGTAAGATCACTGCCGCGGCTGATCAGACGCGCTTTGTTAAATTGAATCGTATCTGTGGGCGCAAACAAGCGAGGAATCTCCCCTCTCAGCATCCGGATATAGACAGGTCCGTCAACCTTATGGGCTGCGTCCAGCACGCTTTCGACATCAGTGGCATCACCGCATTCAAAAATAGTCATATTCGGCAATGCCCGCATTACGGCAATGTCTTCAATGGCCTGATGAGTTGCCCCGCCCGGGGTGGTCACGCCTGGCAGAAATCCGATCATACGGACCGGCAGATTGGGGTAAGCTACCGAAACCGCAATCTGATCATACGCCCGGCGGTAGATAAAGACAGCAAAGGTATGGATAAACGGATGCAGGCCCTCCCTGGCCATGCCGCCGGCGAAACTGAGCATATTCTGCTCGGCAATGCCCATAGACAGAAAGCGTTCCGGATAGGCATCACGAAAAAGATCAGCCTCGGTTGAACTGGTAAGATCAGCCGACAGAACATAAACCGTTGGTTTATCTTTAGCCCACATAACAAAGTTACGGGCATGCACTTTTGATAAAATCTCCACAGTTATCGCCTCTCTACAGCATAGTTTGCAAAATGCCGGCATACTCTGCCTGCTCATCACCGCTGGCAAAGCGGACATAATGAAGCTTCGGATACCGTTTTTTTAGAATGTCGATGCCCTGCCAGGGCTTTGTGTCCGCTAATACAATAACCGGTTTCCCAGCACAACCGGGCTCAAGCACCGGCCTGACAAGCGCGTCCAAATTATGACCATCCACCTGATATACCCTGGCGCCGAAAGCCGTGAGCCGGTCGGCAAAAGGTTCAATCGCCATAACATCACACATCGCCCCGTCACACTGCTGGCCATTGACATCCACATAAATACCGATATTATCAAGTTTATGATGAGTAATGGCCTGCAAAGCCTCCCAGTTTTGGCCTGACTGCCATTCACCATCAGACATAAACACCCAGACTTTGCCTGACTCGCCCTTTAGTCGGCGGGCCATGGCGATCCCGGCGGCCTGGCTCAGGCCTTGTCCGAGAGAACCGGTCATAACCTCCATCCCCGGCGAATGCTCGGCCCCAATCATCTCTACAGTAAAACCGTCCACATTAAACTGCTCCAGACCGGCAGGATCCATTCTGCCGGTCTCAATCAACAGGGCATACAAAACCAGCGCATACTGGGAGGGTGATAAAATAAACCGGTCATATTCAGGTCCCCGGGGCCCGTTAAACAGCGCACCGGTAAACGCTGCGCTATTGTCAGGGCCGGGTACACCGGCGAAAGGTGCCGGTACCAGCGCTTTTTCCGTCTTGCCCAGATGCATAATCCGCAGGTACAAAGTAGCCAGAATCTCAGCCGCCGAACAGGCCTGACTCAGATAGCCGCCATGATTGCGGACCGTGTGCTCCATAACCCGGCGTCTAATCCCCTGCGCAACCTGTCTGACCTGCGACTGCCAGTGATCGTTTATGCAAGCCATCAGCTTCACTCCCTGTTAACCTAATCTCATTCAATTTATCTTATTTCATTGTATTGTGAATACAGCAGACAGTCAATATCACCGCCGGTCCCCTGCCGCCCAATAAAAATTTTTAGGCTGCAGCAAAGTTCTGCAAGAACTTTGCTGCAGCCTGCAGGCCAACACATTTTATCACTGTCGTTTGGCATGTTTATCATCCCAGTCATAATACTTTATAACACAAGCCAGCACAATGGAAGCTATCAATCGCTCAACAATGACCACGGTAATAAGCAGCCCAAACGCGAACCATGCATTACTTAACATACCTATACCTCCTAACATCCTGTTAGTTAAATTATACCCATTCCGTACCAGCTTATTAGGTTTTCTACTATTACCCTGCACAATGCGCTAAGCGGTTGGTTTATCTGGCAGCAGTTCCATAGATGGTTTTATAATGATTGCTGGAAATCAGCAGCTAAGCAAACCAACTCATTAGCCAGAATTCAAAAAAGGCGGGTCGCTCCATTATGGAACGACCTGCCTTTTTTGAATCCCGAAGTACTGAATCAGGGCGGTTAGGTCTGGCCTGTATCGTCATATTCCATGATTACAATAACTTTTATTCGCCATTGCCCATCGACACATTCAACATATTCTGCTTTGGCAAAATGCTGGATAACCTGAAACAACGCTTCTTTTTTAGCCGATAATTGCAAGCCTCTTTCCGGAGATATGCAAGGATCAGCAATCTGTTTAACAATAGCATTATAGTCGTTAATCGTATTTAACAAGGCCGCTTTTAGTCTTCGTTCCATAATGTCCTTCTCCCTCCATCTCCGGCTTGCACTCTTATTGGCAACAGGGTTGCGCACTCTCTATACAGGAAACTTCGCCAAGGTCGTATATTTTCCTTTATATTTTTTCAGCTACCTTACCTCATTGTTTCCCTTAACCTGTTTTTCTATAGCCTATTAAAGCGACGGCGCTCCTGAGGGTGCACAAAAAAAAGAACACCGCTTACATAGTAAACGGTAGTGAAAAGAGGAAACTTTGTAAAAAGGGTTAACTTAATAGTACAGCAAAAATGCTGTGCCCAGGTTAAGAACCGGTTAAGTTTCAGTTAAGCTAATCATGCCCAGGCTTCGCACCCTTAACACTTGCATCGGTTAAATTACATACTTCCTCGCAAGCTTCTTCACTTATTGTTCAGAATTTCAATAATAAAGCGAACACCGTCTGAAAAACCATGTTTATACATTTGCGAAGATATGGTCACATGTAAGTCATCTATTTTTGTATAAAGCTCTTCTCTGGCATCAAAATCAACAGGCAAAGAATCAATGCCTCTACATAATTTATCATTAGCAGACTCCCAGGTTGGTGTCCGATCTGGCCGATAAGTATTAATTGCCCGGTCTGCAAGTATTTCTGCTATTAATTCCAAACAGGTCATAGACTCGTCATTTTCAGGAACACTGCCAATCATAATATCACACTCCTATCATTTACGGTTATTAACCAAATCTAATTTGCAATGATTAACTGTGATGTATTGCCAGCATAATTTCTCATTTAATTGGATTTATATCCTAATCCTACTATCATTCTCATTGCAAGTCAATATTATTTCCAAGATGTTAAGAAGAATTTACGCTACTTAGATTATGTTGTAAGATTGTAGAAGGGGTGATTTTATTGAGTTTGGGATCAAAACTTCGTGGTGCCCGTCTGGCCAAAGGTTTATCGCAGATTGAAGTAAAAAGAATAACAGGCATAAACAATAAAACGCTTTCTAATTATGAAAATAGTGTAAGCTCCCCTGATCCTGGTACGTTGAAAAGTCTGGCTGAGCTGTATGAGGTAACAACCGATTACCTTTTGGACAGGAATATTGCTACCCAGGAAATATCAACCTATCGGGAACAATATAAAAAAGCCCCGATACTTGCTTCTATTCCATGCGGCAGGACGCTTGCAGAACAGCAGGATAAACTAGGGGAAATGCTATTACCCCCCGGAATACCAGCTGGTGAATATTATTATCTGTTTGCCAGCGGCGATAGCATGGAGCCCACTATATATGCTGGCGATATGGTTTTAGTCCATATCACAACTACTATCATTAACGGGAAAGTGTATGCTGTCCGGGTCGATAATGAAACCACTTTAAAAAGAGTATTTCGATATAATGATCGGGTTGAATTAGTACCGGACAATCCTAAACACCCACGACAAATCTATAGCTCCAAGCAGCTTTTTGTTAATGGGCAGCTAATAAAGATTATGAGAGATATAAAGTAATACCGCGCCACGGGCCGGTGGTATTTGTCTGCTACCGGTTAAACAATTCGTTACTCTTCGAATATGCATGTAAATCACTGAACCTGCAAATCATAAACCAGGAGGTGATAGTATGGCGAAAAATAACACTAATGATTCCGCAGCACAACAGCGAGCCAAAGAGCAAAATAAAAACCTCAAAAACAAGGATATCAATGGTAATAAACATCTTACCGGTCCCAATCATCCTTCAACCTAGTGCCTTGGCACAGTTAGATGTTAGTTTTAGGGCAAGACAAAATGGTAAAGGGCCATGAAGCACCGGCGACGCATACTGGCAGGGGTCTGCTAGGGGGCATTGGCCATTTTGGCCGTCATCAAACTAAAAAGATAATGTGGTCAAGACACTAGAGCAGCAGCGGCTGCTCCGCGAGCAAAGACATGGGAAAGCACCGCCACTGCCAGATAAAACAAAGGGCTGAAATCAACACCCCTCTAGCAGCAACGATGCTTTCCCTAGAGCTATTTGTATAAAACTACCAGCCAGCATTACAAATGCTCGGTAGTGGTCTGTTAAAGGTTATACCTCATCAGGTGTACCTAGAACTCACAACACCAATCCCTGTTGGCTGAATGTTTTAATTAGAAAATCCAGGTTAACTGGCTAATCAAGAATTTCTGGCTCTTGTCCGCTAACCCTAAACCGCCTACTTTTTCAGCTTGCAAATCACCATAGATGACTGAAAGGATAGCCTGCGGCGCAACTGTTACTTCAACCCCATATTCAAAACCTTTAACATTGTTGACACTGCTGCCTTGCGCAGGATATGTCCAGTTATTGGGAGCGTTTAATGCGCCCGTATATTGTAATATATCAAAACCATTGTCAGCTTTTCGGTACCCTGCCCAAGCGCCTACTGTTCCTACTGCAAACGGATTCGCCCCCTTATATTTGGCTTTAAGATATATTCCTTTCGGTGATTTCCCGTCATTAAACGCTTTGGCATTCGTTGCCGTATTTACGCCATACTCACCTTGCAGGTTGATATTAGAGAAGCCGGTGTATTCTACACCCACTGCTTTAGAATCATAATAATCGAGACCGGTGGCGGAATCTTCTCCATTGGAAACGTAAGCAAATGATAGGTTAGTTTTCTCATTTAATTTGAACTGCGTATCGGCTAGCAGCCAGGTATAATCGGTTTTTTTACCAGAATAAACAGTCAGTTTCACATCATTGCCAAAGCTCACTTTGCCGCCGTCTACATAGGGTGCACTAAACAACAGCCCTTTGCCGAGTGTGGGAATAAATCTTCCGGCAGCCCATTCAAAATTACTATTCTTACTGGCATAATAAGCTTCCTCAAACTGAATCGAGCTATCTGTTCTCGTATCTCCTGATATTGAATCATTGCCGATTGTAGCGTGAAAGTAATTGTTGCTGTCAAACTTTTTGTCTATAAATACGTACAAAGCAGTACGAAATTCCGATTTATCGGTTGGTTGACCAGTATAATACGGATCCCCCCCCAAAGCGTCATCAGGTACAAGTGGACGTGGATTCTTGGTCCATTCATGCCTGATTCGCGCTACGCCGGAAAATTTCAAGCTATTAGTATCCTTGTCCTCCAGGGTTTTAACACGAACACCTAGACTTGTCAATTCTTTAGAAAACTCAGCCGACAACTTTTCCAATAATACCTTGTTTTCGGCATTAGCCTTATCTTCCTTAGTTAACGCATTAGCAACAACAATAGCCATTTCATACCTGGTCATATTTTTGTCGCCACGGAACGTACCGTCGCCAAACCCGTCGACAATGCCTGCATCGGCCAGCTTCTGCACGGCAGCATAGGCCCAGTGCGTTGACGGAAGGTCACTAAAGGTACTGCTGGAAGCAAATGCCAAATTGGAAATGCAAAAGACGATCAGTCCAACGAGGGTTATTAACATTCTCTTCATTAGTTTCCCACCTTTTTGTATTTTTAGGAATAAGTATCGCTATATGGTCCTAAATCTCTTTTATTTACCAGTGGCTGCAGCAATCATGGCTTGCACATTTTCCGGTTTTGCATTAAGAGGAGTACAGCAGCCCACAGCTAAAATGAAGCCGTCCGGCCCTAAATTGGCAATCAGCTTACGGCTGTATTTATATACTTCATCCGGTGTTCCTAATGTAAGCATGGCTGCTGGTACATCACCCATAATACACATATGACCGTTCAATACTTGTTTGGCCTTATATAAATCAGTGTTACTATCAGAAGATAAGATACACTTACCTTGGGGAAACTCTCGCAAATAGTCGATAGCCCGAGTCCAATTATTGTCCCAATGGAGTAATGCATAAGCCCCTGAGTCCACTACAGCTTCTACCTGCCTTTTAAGAAACGGCAGCGCAAAGCGTTCCCACATTTTAGCCGACATATATTCCGGCGCACACCGGGTTGCGCCGGTAAAGACAGCGAATGGTTTAATCTGCTCGCTTTGCATTTTTATCATAGCAATCAGTTCTGTGGTAATAACATCTAATACGGCTTCCACCTTATCTGGTATGCGATACAAATCATTGGTTAAATTAGCCATCCCCCTGGCACTGGAAAGAACATCAAAGGGAACGCCAAAGATTAATGGACTAAATGGTACAATGCCGGCATTAACATAGTTCGTAACTATTTTCTGCCAGTCAGACGATATGTACTTTTGTAAATCAGGTACGGCAAACGGCAGATACTTTTCAAATATTTGCTGCTGATAATAGGCAAACCCTTTATCTAAGATGACATCATAATCCGCCACAGACATCGGGGAGATTTCATCAATTTGCCATTGAGCATCAGGGGGCAATTCCCGGCCTGGCAGTTTTACTTTGGCAAAAGTTGCCGCTCCCAGGGCATGAACGCAAGGTACTAAATACTGAATACCATCAATCTCGCCAAGCTGGGCTAGTGATTTCAGATTGGTTTGACTACTTACCTCCAGATCTGCAAGATAATCGGCTAAGGCTACTGTCATGTGCCGGGCAAAAAAAGAATCAGCAGCTAGAACGACAGGCACCCGGTCTGGTGTCCCCCCTGAGATTGCTGTGGTAAGTCTGGTAAAACGTTCCCCGAATAATTGTTGATAGTTCGGCATAAACTCCTCCTTTGCTATAATATTTGCCATTTTGGCCGGCATCAAACTAATAAGATAATGCGGTCAAGGACTAGTTTAGTCTTTTGCGTGGGATGCATTTATAACTACATATTTACTGTAATCTTCATGCATTTTTATACTATAATGGTAGTCCGGAAATACTATTGTCGTCAAATTCTTATAATTCCGAAAACTATTCCTAAAAATCATGCGAATTTTTAAAATTGCTACCTTTTTGCTGAATACTACTGTTTATTTTTTATGCCTTCTTGGCAAGTTATTTATCTTTTTAGCAAAATATTTTATTGCAAGCGATATCTAAAGGCTGCTAGAGAGTAGTAATACGAAAAAGCGCATGCGAGGCTTTATACCCTACACATGCGCTTTACTTCGTTGTTTTGCTACAGAAAACCTTGGCGTGAAAGCGGTTCCTTAATTACTAAACCACCGAGTTCAGTCGCTGACAAAGGTGTCAGAGAACCATTAAAACTACCAATGGCGGTACAACAAACTGCACTATCAATGACTGCTTCACGCATAACAAACACCGTCCTTATTTATTGCTAACAGGATGGACAGCCACGCAATCTGAGAGGGCAAATTCAGCCTTAGTCTTGGCCCGCACTTCGTCCACCGTCACGCCTGGTGCGGTCTCCTGAAGAATTAGTCCTGCCGGCGTCACTGCAAACACGCACAAATTGGTGATAATTAAGTTCACGGCGCCTTTTCCGGTCAGCGGCAGGGTGCATTTTTTCAATATCTTGGGTACTCCGTCTTTAGCGGTGTGTTCCATCGCCACAATAACCTTCTTTGCTCCGGCTACAAGATCCATTGCTCCGCCCATACCTGGCACCAATTTGCCTGGAACCATCCAGTTAGCGAGATTTCCTTTCTGGTCAACCTCCAACGCACCAAGGACGGTCACATCAACATGTCCGCCCCGGATGATAGCGAAAGACATCGCGCTGTCAAATACTGCGCCGCCGGGGATAATCGAAACGGGTTTACCCCCCGCATTTACAAGCTCGGGATTCTCTTGTCCTGCCAGGGGAGCCAGGCCTACGAAGCCATTCTCCGACTGAAGGGTAACGTTCACGCCGGCCGGCAGGAAATCCGCAGCCAGAGTTGGTATACCAATACCCAGATTAACGACATAACCATCCTTGAACTCCCGGGCCACCCGTTTAGCAATTATTGTTTTTGCATCCATCTGTAATCCCCTTATCCCTGGACAATCCAGTCCACTAATATTCCAGGCGTCATGACCTGATCCGGATCAAGCTGGCCTGCTTCAACAATGTTTTCCGCCTGAGCGATAACGATGTTGGCAGACATCGCCATCAAGGGGTTAAAGTTACGGGCTGATCGATAAAACAGCAGATTTCCGGCCGTATCTGCAGTATGCGCCCTGATCAAGGCCACATCGGCCCGCAAGGGCTTTTCCAGCAAAAATTCCCTGCCGTCAACGTTGATAACGCTCTTACCTTCGGCAACAATCGTCCCCACACCAGTTGGTGTGAGGATACCGCCCAGCCCGGCTCCGCCAGCACGGATCCGTTCGGCGAGCGTTCCCTGGGGGACAAGATCAACCTGAAGCGCGCCGGCGTTCATTTGTCGCCCTGTCTCAGGGTTCGTCCCGATATGGGAGACGATTACTTTGCTCAACCGGCGGTCAGCTACAAGTTTCCCTATGCCTTTATCAGGAAATGCCGTGTCATTGGCGATAACGGTGAGATCCTTTACCCCTTTAGCTACCAGTGCATCTATCAATATTTCAGGCGTTCCCACGGCAAGAAATCCACCAATCATAACAGTTATACCGTCCTGTACAGCTTCCATCGCCTGTTCAATCGCAGTAACTTTGAACATATATATCCTCCCCAATGTTTATTGGTAAGAAAAGCCGGATTGCTCCGGCTTCTGCCACTTTATAAAAAGTTACTCAGACTCCCCAACGGTCGTCCTAAACCTGTTTTGGCCTTCTATAATATGCCTGTTGCCAAATGAATAGCAATAACAATAAATGCAACTAATGTTTTAATTACAACCAGTGCAAAAATATCCGGATAAGACTGCTTGTGGGTCAAACCGCAGATGGCCAGTAGCGTGATAACCACGCCATTGTGCGGCATACTGTCCAAACCGCCTGAAGCCATGGCTGCGACCCGGTGAAGAACATCCGGCGACATTCCAATAGAATTAGCCCAGATTAGCCAGTCTTTAGCCATGAGATCTAACGCAATCGACATGCCCCCCGATGCGGAACCGGTAATAGCGGCAAGGGTAGTGACAGTCACACCCTCAGACACCAGCGGTGTTCCGCCAATATGAATACTGAGAAGGGCATTGGCAATAGACTTGAAACCAGGCAACATAGCTATAACATTGCCATAGCCAACCTCGGAAGCGGTATTCATAATTGCCAGGAGGGAACCGATAGCGCCGGCGTTTAAGGCTTTGGCTAAGCCCCCGGCTGGCAAATTACGGTAACCGATGGCAACTGCCAGAACAATACCGATAACAACAGAAATAATCAAAGCCCAGATTGCTGCCACATTCTTAACGTCGGACACCGTCAGCGGCAAATTCATGGCAATGAAGGGGGCCAGGATATTCGGATCCCACGTAAAAACATTGCTCATGACATAGTTAACAATCAGTACTGCCAGCAGCGGAATTATAGCTAATCTCCAGTCAGGCATATCCTTCACATCAATGTCGGTGGGCTCATTAATGTGGTTTTCGCCGTAAGCTTCGCCGCGCGCCTTAGCTGTTTTGTTCCGCCATTCCAGATAATACATGCCCCCAAGGAAGATCAGTATCCCGCCGATAATGCCCAGAATCGGCGCAGCATAGACCGTGGTACCAAAAAAACTAGTCGGAATAATATTCTGGATTTGTGGCGTCCCCGGTAAAGCATCCATGGTATAGGTACATGCTCCTAAGACAATACAACCCGGAATCAGACGTTTTGGTATACCTGCTTCCTTAAACATAGCAGCAGCAAAAGGATAAATGGCAAATACAACAACAAACAGGCTTACACCGCCATAGGTTAAAACGCCACCGGCAATAACTATTGACAAAATACTGCGTTCTTTGCCAACAGCCTGTAGTATCCTATAAGCAATAGCCTTTGCCAAGCCGGTTTCCTCCATGATCTTCCCGAACACGGCACCCAGTATAAATATCGGGAAGAAAGATTTGACATAGACAACTGCTTTGGCCATGAAAAGTTCGGTGTACGCAGGCATGGGGGAAAGTCCCTGACTTACAGCGGCAAGAAGAGCGAAAACCGGCGCAAATAAGATAACGGAATAACCTCTATAGGCAAAGAACATTAATAAAAATAGACTAAGCAGTATTCCAAATACTTCCATAAAAAGACATGCCTCCTATATTTCACTTTATTCAGTAGGCTGGCTTATTGCGCACTTTCGATAATATCGTTGAACCTTTCGAGATAGCTGAAATCATTTACCCCGCCTCTGGCTTCTGCTTCTTTAACCAGTTCTACGACTTTATCATTGAATGGCGTGGGTATACCGCACTTGCTTCCGCCCCGGCACACAACACCGTTAATATAGTCGATTTCGGTCTTTTTACCCTTCTCCAGGTCCTGGAGCATGCTGGCTTTGTTATTATGGCGGCCCCACACTTTTTTGTAAAAATCCATTTTTGAGGGAATTTCAGCTTTATTATTAAGTTCCAGGAATTCAAAATCAGACCCCTGCATCTCAACCATACGGTACCCCAGACCGTGACAAACCTTGATAACCTCATCGGCAATATGAGCAACGCAAATCATAGCCTTAGGATTGGCCAATACGTCACTAAACGTACCGTTGAGAGCAGCCGACATGCCGCTGAAAGTCGAATTCATCAATAATTTAGTATAGCGAATTCCCATCAGGTTTGTCAGTATCGTTGTCCCGCCGGCGGTGCTAAGGACTTCTTTTACTTTTTCCAGTCGCGGGCGCACTACTCCATCGATCTCACCGATCTCGAAGGCAAATTTTTCCACTGCCTCCATCGTGGATGTAAGCTCGGACACACCTGGCTTAAGCCACGTAGCACCGAAGCCGACAGCGCCGCCAATGGTTCTCTCTCTGCCCACATAGGAAGCCACGGACTCTTCCGGAACGCCGTTTTGCAGGGTGCAAACAACGCTTTCCTTATGCAGATGGGGTAGAAGTTTGGGTAAAGCCGTTTCGTTAGCCGTTTGCTTTGTCAATAAAAGAATGAGATCATAGGTTCCGGTTATTTCCGCCGGCGTCAGCGCCTTTACCGGCTGGTGCATCTCAAGAAAACCGGTTACGGTAGCTCCATTGCTATTAAGTGCATCCACATTTTCTTTAAAAGAGTCAATGAGATCTACTTGCTGACCATTTTGGGTCATTCTGGCGCCAATGATAATACCTAGGGCTCCTGCGCCTAAAATAGCTGTTCTCATAGTAAAGCTCCTCCAGTCTCCATTAATAATTAACTTTGTCCAGGCCTTTAAGATCCAGAATTTGGCGAGCTTCCTCAGAATTGGCGATTTCCAAGCCAAGCCGCTCCGCAATTTCCTTAATCTGAACAACTTGCTCAGCACTTGATTTTGCAAGCACCCCGGGTTTTAGATACAGGTTATCCTCAAGCCCGACCCGTGCGTTCCCCCCCATAGTCAGGGCAGCAGTAACAAGGGGAAATTGAGCCCTACCCGCTGCCGCACAGGACCAAACAAAGTCACCAATCTGTTCACGGGCTGTCTTAACCAAGTAGACGAGATTATCAACAGTCGCAGGAATCCCGCCCAATATCCCCATGACAAATTGTAGATAAACCGGTTTTTGTACTAACCCTTTTTTCATAAAATAGGCAATGTTGTTGATCATGCCTACGTCATATACCTCAAACTCGGGACGGATTCCGTGCTCATTCATCGTATTCAGATAATACTCCAGCCCTGTAAAAGTGTTTGTAAAAACCAGCTCGTTAGTACGCTTGAGGTAAGGAATTTCCCATTCGTATTTTGGGTTTTCCAGCTTTAATGCCAGATCAGCAAACACAAAGTTCACCGAACCTGCATTACAGGATGCCAGCTCCGGCTTTAAGTCTACCGCAGGGGCAAGACGCTGTTCCGAGGACATCCAGACTGCGCCGCCGGTGGTAACACAAACCACTGCGTCACATTGTTGTTTTATTGAGGTAACTATTTCCTTCATAACCCCTAAATCAGGAGTTGGGCTACAATCCTTAGGATCTCTAGCATGAATGTGGACCACTGCAGCCCCGGCCCGGTGAGCCGTTACCGCATCCTCAATGATTTGATCCGGTGTAGCGGGAAAGTAGGGACTCAAACTCGGCGTATGTGTTGCGCCGGTTACCGCTGCCGTGATGATGATTTTGCTTTGCTTTGCCATGTAAATTCCTCCATATAATATTGATGAGTGTATAGCTACTCCTTTCTTCTTATTAATCAGAATATATCGCAAGATGTGTGCCAATCATGAAGTGTACGAAATAGACCAGATATGGAAGCGGCAAGTGAACATGTTATTGTTGCGGCAAGTAAATAAATTAGGCCGTAAGTTCTCCTGCAAATTGAGCAAATCCGCCTAACTGCTCGTCTCGCTCCTTAGAAGCGACTAACCTGGGAACTAATTTCGCTGTAACGAGAGAGGCATTTGGTGAAAATAATGCATAAAAGACCAAAACCGGAAGTGTAAGTGGATACTGACACAATTGTTTGGAAAATCCGTAATATGCTTGTACTCTCCGTTGCCTAAAAGCAAAGAGAGACAGTGTAAGTAATTACTTACACTGTCTCTCTTTGCTTACATTAATATTTTAACTAAGTATGCCGAGACGATTCATTTTCTGATACAGTAGCGGTCGCGCAATTCCCAATAATTCTGCGGCCTTTTTTTTATTACCCTGGGTAGCTTGCAGTGCATTCAAAATAACCTCCTTTTCACTCGCCGCTTTTGCATCTTGAATACTCCTGCCGGTAGCTGGCTTTACTTTGTTGCGTATCTTCGGCAGCAACCATTCAAAGTGAACTGGCTGAAGTATGTTGGAACTGCAAAGGTTAATCGCTCTTTCCACAGCGTGTTCCAGTTCGCGGATATTCCCCGGCCATTCGTATTCCATAAGCAGCGCCATAGCATCAAAATCTACAGAAACTATTTCTAAGCCCGCCTGCTCTCCATATTTTTCTGTGAACTTTTTTACAAGCAGGGGTATATCTGACCTTCTTTCTCTTAGTGGTGCAACCTTAATTGGAATAACGTTCAGCCGGTAATACAAATCTGCCCGGAATGTACCTAGCTTTACCATATCTTCAAGGTTATCGTTAGTGGCTGCAATAATTCTTACATTAACAAGAATTGGCCCTGTTCCCCCAATACGCTCTATCTCTTTTTCCTGCAGTACACGAAGCAGTTTTGCCTGAGCCGCCATAGACAATTGACTTACCTCGTCCAAGAAGAGTGTTCCTTTATCAGCCAATTCAAATTTACCCTTTTTCCCCGCCCTACGCGCTCCCGTAAAGGCGCCTTCATCATAGCCAAATAACTCTGATTCGATAAGCTCTTGGGGAATAGCCGCACAATTGAGCTTTACAAATGAATAAGGTGACCGGCGACTTTCCTGGTGTAGAGCATGAGCAACCAACTCCTTGCCTGTACCCGTTTCTCCTTGTACCAAGACAGTAGCATTAGAGCTTGCGGCTTTTAATATTGCCGTACGGATCTCAACAGCGGCTGGGCTTGAACCGATAGTATCCGCCAACGAATATCGTATCCCCGCATATTTCTTCACTTTTTCTTTATAGTAGTCAAGTTGGTCTTGCAACTCCCGTATAGATTCAAAAAGTTTGTCGACCCCTTCAAATACCTGATAAGACATGGCACCAATAATAATCCCAGCCTTTATCAGAGGATATCGATTGCATATTACAGTTTTTCCCTCATAGAAAAAAACATCGCCTAAAATTGGTTTACCTGTCTCAACAACTACCGGGAGCTTACTAGTCGGGATTATATCCTTAACATAGCGTCCTATGACTTGCTGGGAATCGAATCCTCTTGACGCTGCGTAGGTCTCCTCGACAAAAACAATCCGTGATTGATGATCGACTACTACCATACCAGCCATATGCGCAAATACTTGTTTCATTATATCGCTATGTTTTGCCATTAGAAGCCCCCCACATACAAAGTCAAAGAATATATAGTTAAAGATTACTCACTGCAAAAACTTCAGACAGCCGGACGTCGGACACCAAATCTCATAGCAAACTTATTTCGCGATTTCCGTACGCAGTCAGTTTCTGTCACTAGCTCATCCTTTGTTATAGAATAACATACCCTTTTGTTTACCGCAGTAGAAAATTCATCCAATTCTAAAGATGGACTGACTACCGCCATAACCAGAAAGTTCAGAATCAAAAAAATAAGTTTACACCAACTTACACAACAACCGCAAGTCCAAAATAAAAAGGCCCGTGAATGTCCACCTATTTAAAGATGTTTGATTTCATTGATTTTACCAGTCATTTCCCTGGTTTCATCCGACAGCACCAGGCGCCGGATATAAAGTCGCGCATATCCACCATATGGGCGCGCCATAATAAAAAATACCTGCTCCTAAAAAACATGCGAATTTTTTATGACTGCTACCTTTTTAAAGGCTTTTATATTATTATTAGATTAGTAATTTCGTACCATGCGGAGGATAATTCCTATGGATATCCGTGGTTTACGTTCTTTTTTAATGGTTGCACAATGCTTAAGTTTTACTGAGGCTGCCAAACGTATATATATAGGTCAGTCGGCTCTGAGTAAACAAATTGCTGAGCTGGAAGAGGATTTGGGGGTGGAGTTATTTTTACGCCACCACCGTTCACTGGAATTGACAGCCTCAGGCAAAACGCTACTTAGAGAAGGCTCTATTCTTATTGATAAGGTTGCTGAAGTTGTTGAAAAAACGCAGCTAGCACAGCGCGGAATACGCGGCAATCTAAAAATCGGCTGTTTTGGACTGGAAGATGCCTTTCTCCCCTACGCCTTAAAGCGATTCCGGGCCCTTTATCCGCAGATAAATCTGGATATTCGCATACTCACCCTTAAAATGATAGAGGATGACCTGGAATGCGAAGATCTGGACCTTGGCTTTATTGTTCTGCTGGGAACTGAGCCAAAAACCCCTCGGTTCATGAACCGTTTAATCTACAGGAGTCGTTTATGCTTTTTACTGCCAATTGACCATGCGTACGCCAAAGAGGCTGCGATTGATGTCTCTTGTTTAGCCAATGATTCTTTCATTATGCTGTATGAAGCAGAATGCCCACAGGGCTTTGACTGGTTCATGAGCTTCTGTAAAAAACGAGGCTTTACACCAAAGATTGCTAATAAAACGACAAGCTTTGACAGTATCTATTGGCAAATAGAAGCGGGTATAGGTATTTCGTTTACGATTAAAGACCCGCCTATTCCGCGGCGCATGCATACTAGCATTGCCATAGTTGATATGCAGGGAGACGATGCTGTTAGTAATGTAATGGCAGTCTGGAAGGAGGAACATCGTAACCCTGCCACCTCGCTCTTCCTCCAAATATTGGAAAATACCAGGCGATAAGAACCTTTAGCTTACAGCAACGCCTAGTGCCTTGGCAAAGTTAGCTGTTAGTTTTAGACAACGTAGATTTTTTCGCAATGCAAGGCGGAGGACGCTAACTGATTCATTAAGATCTACATTTGACTTTGTCAAGGTACTAGCCGCCATAAGCACAAATAAAAGACCTGAATGTCACCATTTAGCGGCGATATTCAGGTCCTCTCTGTTTCATTGGTTGTTGTAAATGACCGTCCTATTTAATTTTTCTTGACTTATTTAGCAAACCTTTATAATATTATATATATGAATATGTACTCATATATATAATATTATAGCTTTAGAGGAGAGCTGCTTATGCTGGCTATCGAAGCGCAGACCTGTGCGCACAATCCTATGACACCAGGATGCGGCTGCCGCCGCAAGCTATGCCTAAGACAATCAGGTAAACTCTTTGCTGGCGCAAAGTATTGCCCATATAAATATGGATAGGAAGTGAGCACGATGGCTTTTAAAAAAATATCAGCCAATATACCGCCCAAGAAAACAGCCGGCCAGAGCGGCGGCTGTTCACCAACGTCCGAACCATCCGCCGAACTTGAGGCGGCAGCGACTTGCGGCTGCTGCCCGCCGGCAAGTTCGGCGGCAGTTGCCGAACCGGACTGCAGTTGCTGCCCGGAGGCAGCGTTGGACCAGCCGTTAGCCGCCCCGGCCTGCGATTGCTGCCCTGACACGAGAGCAATCGCCCCCCCGGCTCCTGCCGCCTTCGCCGGCGGCGCTGATAACGCTACTGACCAGATAAACCCCCAGGTGGCGTCTAGCACCCGGACCAGCACGTTTACGGTCGCGGGTCTGGACTGCGCCGACTGCGCCGCCAAATTGGAAAGAGGCATGAGCAGACTTACCGGTGTAACAGATGTCAAAGTCAATTTTGCCACCGCTAAGCTGAACGTCACCTACGATCAAACTCAACTCCAGCCGGCAGAAATTGAAAAAGCAGTCAGCGGTTTCGGCTATCAGGCCGACCTCATTCCGGCAGCAGGCAGCCCGGCCGGGGCTCAACAATCGGTATTCCGGGTTTCCGGCCTGGACTGCGGTGACTGCGCTGCCAAGCTGGAAAAACGGGTGGCTGCACTGGCAGGTGTAGTATCAGCCCAAGTGAATTTCACCACCGGCAAAATGACAGTCGAACATACCGCCCCGGTTACTGCCATCCTGCAGGCGGTTAAACAAGCCGGTTATCAGGCCGAACGGCTGACGGCAGGTTCCCGCCGGCCGGAAACCAACGCAGCGTGGTGGAGCAACCGGCGTACCCAGGCAACGATCGTAGCAGGTATTATCCTGGGGCTGGCTACCGTCCTGGAGTGGTTAAACTTCCAGGACACCGTCCTCATTCCCCTGTATGTTGCCGCCGCCGTAATTGGCGGTTATAGTGCAGCCAAAAGCGGGTTGTATGGCTTGCGTTCCTTTACCTTTGACATGAATTTTCTCATGACCGTGGCCGTGATTGGAGCTGCAGCTATCGGCGAATGGAGCGAAGGCGCGACCGTTGCCTTTTTATTCTCCTTCGGCAATACCCTTCAGACATACACTATGGATAAAACACGCCAATCCATCCGGGCTCTCATGGAACTTGCCCCGCCCGAGGCACTGGTACGACGCAACGGCGTGGAAGAACGACTGCCGGTAGAAGAAATTATGATTGGCGACCTGGTCATTGTCAAACCAGGCGAACGGATTGCCATGGATGGCATAGTGAAAAGCGGTCTGTCGGCCGTCAACCAGGCTACCATTACCGGCGAATCCCTGCCTGTGGAAAAAACAGCCGGTGATGCGGTTTATGCCGGGACAGTTAATGCGCATGGTGCTTTGGAAATTGAGGTCACCCGGATTGCCGCCGACTCCACTTTGGCAAAAATTATGCATCTGGTGGAAGAAGCCCAGGCCCAGAAAGCGCCATCCCAACAGTTTGTCGATGTCTTCGCCAAATATTACACCCCGGCCGTCTTACTCACTGCCGCCGGTATCATGCTCCTTCCCTGGCTGCTGTTTAATCAGCCTTTTGCCCCCTGGTTCTACAAAGGTCTGGTGCTGCTGGTCATTTCCTGCCCCTGCGCCCTGGTCATCTCCACACCGGTTTCCATTGTATCGGCGATTGGCAATTCCTCCCGCAACGGCGTACTCATCAAAGGCGGCGCTTATTTGGAACAAATGGGCGGCATACAGGCCATTGCCTTTGATAAGACCGGCACCCTAACCCATGGCCGCCCAGTGGTTACTGAAATCCTACCAATAGGTAAAACCAACGAACAGGATCTGCTGTCCCTGGCGGCGGCAGTAGAGAAATGGTCTGAACACCCATTGGCGCTGGCCATCGTGGAAAAAGCAAAACAGCTCCCCCGGCCGCCGGCAACCAATTTCAAGGCCCTGGTCGGCCTTGGCGCTCAGGCTGACGTTAATGGGCAAACCATCTATGTCGGCAACCTCAGGCTGTTTGAAAAACTGGGCCTAAGCCTTGAGCAGCATAAGGCGGCTATGATCGACCTCGAAGAGCAGGGCAAAACGGTCATGCTCGTCGGCTCGGCTACGGCTATTGGGGGATTGATCGCAGTAGCTGATACGCTGCGGGGCAACAGCAGGAATGCTATCAGGGAACTGCGGCAGGCCGGTATGAAGCATATCGCTATGCTGACCGGGGACAACAGCCGGGTTGCCGCCGCCATTGCCACAAACCTCAATCTTGATACGTACTATAGTGATTTGCTACCCCAGGACAAAGTGGCTACCGTACAAAAACTGACCAAGGAGTACGGCTCGGTGGTGATGGTCGGAGACGGCGTCAATGACGCCCCGGCACTGGCTGCCGCCAATGTCGGTGTGGCCATGGGCGTCGCCGGATCAGATACGGCGCTGGAAACAGCCGATATCGCTTTGATGGCTGATGACCTGGGCAAACTGGCCTATGTAATCAATCTGAGTCGCAAAACGGTTGCTATCATCAAGCAAAACATCGGGTTTGCCATATTGATTAAAGTAATATTTGTTATATTTACCTTCTTCGGTTTTGTTGATCTGTGGCTGGCAGTGCTGGCCGACATGGGATCATCCATCCTGGTAACGCTGAACGGGATGCGGCTCATGCAGAAAATCCGCTAACCACCAGTAATGTAACCGGAAATGATAAAAAGGACCGACGTATTTTTACGCCGGTCCTTTTCTTGCTCTGTTATTCTCATTAAAACTATAGCCTTCGGTCACACACTTTCATTTTTGCCGGATATAATTCATTCCATGCTGCAGCAGAATAGCGACATAATCATCATTAAGCGAATACCAGGCCAGTGTCCCTTCTTTGCGGTACTTTACCAGGCGAGCACCGCGCAGCAGGCGAAGCTGTTGCGATACGGCCGACTGCGCCATCTGCAGCACCGCTGCAATATCGCAGACACATAACTCCCGCTGGGATAACGCCTGCAGGATTTTGAACCGGTTCATATCACCTAATACCCTAAACATTTCCGTCACTTGCCGGACTTCCTCCTCCGGCGGCAATTCGCTTTGCACTTGGCAGACTGTTTGGGGATGCTCGCACAACTCTTCACACATATCGGAATCACAGGGACACTTTTTCATCACACACCGCCTGAATATGTAGTCATGTAAAATATATACGTTCTTATCCCTGCTGTCAAGATTTGCCTGGCAATGCCGCTGCCATTCGTGCCAATCCTGACAGAAATACACGGCTTCCAGACACACCTCAGCAAACACCAATTGATTGCTCAACCGGCTTTATTTGCTTGGCAGCCGAATGAGTGGTAGCGGTTATTGAGCTTTTGCCTCTTAGCCATTTATTTTAGCAGATTCAGCGTTAAGAAACTGAGGGCACCGCTTTCAACTAAAATAAATATACCTATCCCAATAAATACAACTGGCACAACTAAATTTTTGTATTTTTGAATGGTGTCTTTTATACCAGGAAAATTTGTCAGTTGTTCCCCGATAAAACACCATACGGCAATTAATAATAAGAAAATAATAATTGTAATAATAAGCTCAACTGTACTTAGCCTTGTGAATAGTGGTATATAAATACCTATATTATCGGCACCATTAGCAACCGTAACTAAAGAAACATTTAGGACCGCGGGATTAATCAACTTGCTTAACGCAGCCTTTATTTTTGTCTTTTTGGGGACTTGCGCCTCAATTTCAGGGCGGTCATCCATTACATGCTCTGTTTCGTTCGCCGCATTATCAAACATGAAGTGCTCGGCTATTGGGTCTGATCCTGTTTCACTTTGCACTTCCGCCTTACTTCCCTTTGTTGAATTAGCAGCCGCTTTTTTCTCTTGCCGGTATCCTGACCATTGTTTAATTCCCAGCAATATTGGAATCATTCCCAATAATCCCGTATATTGCGGGGGGACGATATTCAATCCCAATGAACCTAAAACACTTACAATAAGGAGTATTGTTATGCCCAGATATTGACCGGCAATAATATGACATTTTTTCAATTGACCGCCTATTTGCGAATAGAATAGCATCAACACAAAAATATCATCAATGTTAGTGCTTACGAAAGCAACAAAAGCCGTTACAATTGCACTTTCCATTATTTTCCTCCTGCTGCTGCCGGAAATATAATTATAGAAAAACAGAAAAAGCCTATGCACACTTGTAGTGTGTATAGGCTTACAAATCCAGCTTTAACCATATTTTCTATGGCTGACTTTAATACCTAAGAGGTATAAGCTGCCCCCGCCCTATACGGTAATAATAATGATATCACATTGAACGGCAAAGCACAATCAAGGCCTACGTCACACCCACGCTAGTTTTTATGCCTACTCATGGCAACGGTTTTGACAACATGTTTTCCATAAACAAACATAATTTAAAAAGCACCAAAGGCTATACACCCTTGGTACTCCTGAGTTTCTTCTGGTGACCCACGTAGGAATCGAACCTACAACCTACTGATTAAGAGTCAGTTGCTCTGCCAGTTGAGCTAGTGAGTCAAATGGCTAGGGCGGCAGGACTTGAACCTACGAATGCGGGAGTCAGAGTCCCGTGCCTTACCAGCTTGGCTACGCCCCAACAAAATTCAGTTGACGCTAACGTCACAAGTGATATTATACATAGTTATTGAGATTTTGTCAAATGAAAACATGCAAATCGGCAATCTCCTGTTTTTAAATTCCGCTTACCGTTATTTGCCGGCCGAGGTTACGCTGTAATTGGCTCCTCTGTACTTTTTTCACCAGTATTATTGATCCATTTACCGCATTGTTTGCAGCAAACTGTTGCTTCAGGCAAGGTCCAGGCCAATACCCTGCCGCACTTGTCACACTTAAATGGAACTAATAACGGCTGTGTTTGATTATTCATTGCAACCCCCCTCTTCTTGGCCAGCTTGTCTATTACCTTTTATTTCCATATGGAGAATGTTATTCCTGCCAGACATAAAAATAAAAATTACATAACTATTAAAAACGGCCTGCCCTCCATTGACAAACAGATTATTAACAAAGGGGCCCTAAGCGAGCCCTAGAGCAAACAAACGGGCAGGGGCGGCAAGCCGCCTCAGTCATATTAGGCAGGTCATAAACTCCCGGCGGACATGGCTGCTGTCCCGTAACCCCTGCCTGTAGGCAATTTCCGCCGCCTGCCCGGACTCCACCGCCGCCCAAGCCTCGAAATCCATGACCAGACCGGTCAGTTCCGGCTGCTGGGCCTTCAGGACCGGGGCCACTACCAGCAGCCGGTCCAGGGCGGCACTGACTTCCCTGGATGTTTTCCTGTAGCCGGCATCGTTGATACCGGCCTGGTTGAGAATATGGTCCACCCTGGTAAAAACGTACTGGTCAAACGCCTGGCTTAACAGTCTTTTCAGCATCACCCTACCCTCCGGTCCGGCGCCGGGCCGCCGGTGACCGCCAGGCCGGCGCCGGGCGCCGCTGGCCCGGCCGGCAGCGGTGTCACGGCAGCTGGCCGTGGAAACTGTTGGCAGAAGCCGGGTTCTTTGTTTGTCAAACAATTTTATCCCCCCCCCATGCTTAAGCCGGGGCAGAGGGCTGCAGGCCCTGCCGCCGGCTGTTTACAGGGGAAATTAAAAGCGCAGTGCAAGGTTGTTATACCCTACACATGCGCTTGGCTTTGGTGTCTGCTATATCCTCACGGCCAATACGCCGGACCTGCCCGGCCTGGTCGGCAAGGCGGCCAAACCGGCAAGGCAATGGTTGCCCTGCTGCTGCAAGCAAAGTTACGCTGTTTCCCTGGTTTTTGCTTAAACAAACTTATAACCAAACTCAAAAGCCTGCCGATTTTCCTCGACAAACTTAGGAACCCGCGCCGCCAAAGCTTGCAATAAGCTTTCTTTACTGATTGCCGTTTTTAGCTGCTGCCCCAGCATCCCCAGAAAAATAATATTGGCAAAGATGTCCCGTCCCAGTTCCTGTACCGCCATCTCTCTCGCCGGCAGCGCGGTATGTTGAGCCCTAAACCCGGGATCAGGTTCGATATACCCGGGATCAAAAATAATTGTCCCCTGCGTAACCAAAGCGCCAAACTTAGTATAGGCGGCCTTGGACATGGCGCAAAAATAATCAGGTGTTTCGACCACCGGGCTGTCGATCGGCGAACCGGACACCACGATCTGGCTGCGGACGTAACCGCCTCTTGTTTCCGTCCCATGGCTTACCAGCATGGTAGTAAACAGACCTTCATAGACTGCCGCCGTGCTGAAAATCTGGCCCAGCCGGACAACCCCCTGGCCGCCAAAGCCGCTAACCAATATTTCCGTTCGTTTCATGTTGTCCCTCCTTACGCACAGCCGCTGTAAAATTCCTCATTTGTTCGGAAAACTCCGGCCGGCCGGCTGTGGCCTGGTGGTAAATGCCTGTCCGGAAAGTAATGCCGTCGATAGCCTGGTCCGGCGCCGGATTGGTCCGCTCTTTCAGCCAGCGGTAAGCCACCACCGGCTTGCGTGACCCCAGGGCTTTGCCGGCAAAGTTGGTTATACAGGGATAGGCGATATGCACCAGCGAGAATCCCTTAAACTGAATCGCCTTTTTAATGCTCTCGACCGCATTCTGACCTTCCACACTGGTGTGCCGGGCTAAGAAGCCGGCCCCGGCCGCCCTTAAAATATCCAGAATATCCCGCCCGTCCTGCACCCAGTTGGGGTCCTGCATGCCATAGGGGCTGCTGTCGGTCACTGAGCCGCTGGGGGTAGTGTAACCATACTGGCCGCCGGTCGACTGATAGCCGAAGTTATCGGCCACAACTACAGTCATATCCACATTTCTGCGCACAGAGTGCAGCAGGTGCAGCAGCCCAATGCCGAACGCATCGCCATCGCCCACGGTGAGCACTATTTTTTTCTCCGGGGGAAGCGCCAGGCGCAGACCGGTGGCGATGGCATATACCCGCCCATGGGTGCCGGCAAAATTATCCCCCTGCCAGGTATTAAACGTCTGCCGGCCGGAACAGCCGATCCCGGTTCCCCACACAATATCGCCGGTAGCAAGCCCCAGCTCATCAATTGCCAGTAACACCTTTTTATGCACTTGTCCCAACCCGCAGCCACTGCAGGCCGTGCTGGGAATTTTTTTTGTTTTTAGGTATTTTGTCGCTAAATAGTCCATGCTACCAAGCCTCCCGCTGCCATTTTATGCTTGCCAGCGGCTGACCGTTGATTAAGTCGCGGGCCGCAGCCACTAATTCCGCAACCTTAGGCAATTCCCCGCACCGGCCTAAGAAATGTATGTCACTGTCTTTCGGCGCTGCCCGCTGCACCTCCCGCACCAACTGGCCGTCATAGTTGAGTTCCACAGACAGGTATTTGGCGCTGCGGCCAAAGGCTTCATCAGGGAAGGGCCAGATGGAAACCAGCCGAATGCCGCCTACCTTTAGCCCCTGTTCCCTGGCGGCTTTGACCGCGCTTTTTAATACGCGCGACGGACTGCCATAGGCCACTAAAATAACCTCCGGGTTATCGGCAGTGTCGATCTCTTCATAGCGGGTAATAAGCTCCTTATGGTTTCTCACCTTGTAAATCAGACGATGGGCGTGCTTATGCTGCCATTCAATCTCTTCGGTGTCAAAACCTTCAGCCGTAGGCGTCCAGTCCGAGCAGGCCGCTCCCGTGTTATGCCCTAATACCACCGGCGGCACGTCAATCTCATCGGTTGCCGGATAGAATTCAGGGCCATAATTAATTCTCCGGGGCTGAACCCGCAGTCCCATTGCTTCTATCTCGGCCGGGGTCTCGGGAATCAGCAGTGTTTCCCAGCCATCGGTTACAATCTGATCAGCCAGCACAGTAACAGGCATCCTAAACCGCTCAGCCAGATAAAAGGCCTCGACTGTCAGGGCAAAGGCTTCCTGGACACTGTTTGGCGCCAGGACGATACTCTCGAAATTGCCCCCATGGGTCGGATAGCGGCTGAGATAAAATTCCCCCTGACCGGGCGCGCCGGTAATGCCGCTGACCGGCCCCACCCGCTGGGCATTCACTACGACAACCGGAATTTCGCTGCCTAAGGCCCAGCCATAGGGATCGGCGAACAGGATATAGCCCGGACCGGAGGTCGAGGTCATTGCCTTAAGCCCGCCCAGCGAGGCGCCAATACAGATATGCATTGCTGACAGCTCGTCTTCAGCCTGGACATAATAGCCGTCTACCTGCGGCAATCGCCGCGACATATTCTCGGCAATCTCCGTAGCCGGCGTAATCGGATAGCCGGCGAAAACCTTGCAGCCGGCAAAAATAGCAGCTTCGGTAATCGCCGCATTGCCTGTTTCAAATATTCTTTTCACGACAATCCTCCTCGGCCGGTTTTTTATTTACATCAATGGCGAAATCCGGACACGCAAAAAAGCAGCGCCGGCAGCCGATACAGTCCCCGGCGGCTTTAACCCGGACAGGCCGGTAGCCTTTCGCATTAAAATAATCAGCCTGATCAAAGACATTCTTCGGGCAAACCTCCAGACAGTAGCCGCAAGCCTTACAGCCCTGGCCGTCAACCTGGACATCATATTTGCTTGTTTGTAATTTAGCTACCATAACGCCGGCAGCTCCTTTCTCTGCTCTATTTTATCGATAATCATTCCATTACCCTGGCGGCATTCAGCCGGCTGTGCAGCTCAGCCAACCTGCGGCGCTGAATTTTCCCGTTGGGACCTTTAGGAAAATCATCAATACAGATAATATTTTTAGGCACTTTGAAATCGGCCAGATACGCCTTGCAATGAGCAAGCACCGTTTCGGTGCTCAACTCGGCACCGGGACGCAGTTGGATAAACGCGACAATTTCCTCGCCGAACAAGCTGTCCGGTACACCGATTGCCGCTGCCACCTCAATCCCGGGCAACTGATAGAGAACTTCATCTACCTCCCGGGGAGAAATCTTTTCCCCGGCCCGGTTGATTAATTCTTTTCTCCGGCCGGTCAGAAAGAGATAGCCGTCTGCATCAAAATAGCCCAAATCGCCGGTATAGAACCAGCCCTGTTTAAAGCTTTCCTGATTTGCCGCCGGGTTGTTAAGATACCCGGTCGTAACATTAGCCCCCCGGAGAATAACCTCGCCTGCCACCCCGGCAGCAGCGGTATTGCCGTTTTCATCCACGACCCGCATCTCATTACCCGCAGCCAGCCCGACTGAACCGGCTTTTCTGACTCCGGGCGGCAGCGGATTGGTTGCCACCTGGCTGCCGGCTTCGGACAGGCCATAGGCTTCAATTACCGGTACCTGGTACCGTTGCTCAAATTCCTGCAGAATCGCCACAGGCAGTGAGGATGAGGCCGAACGGGCAAACCGCAGGCTGGGTGCCTGAACAGGGCATGCCTTGTCCCGGGAAAGCAGGATTGACAAAATAGTCGGCACCGCACTAAACCAGGTCACCTGGTACTGGTTCACCCAGCCCCAGAAGCTGCCGGCACTGAATCGGCGCGGTATGATAGCCCGCCCGCCGGTAAACACAGGCGTAATCAGCGTAATAACCAAGCCATTAATATGGAAAAACGGCAGGATGCACAAACTGATATCCTGCGCGGTTAGCGCATGTCCCTGCTGGATAAAGCCAGCCTCAGCCAGTAAATTGCCATGGGTCAGGACAACGCCCTTGGGCACACCGGTTGAGCCTGATGTAAACAGCAGGAGCGCCTCCGCCTCAAGCCCGGACCCGGCCGCTGCGCTAACGGTTGTGGGGTGCGGCTGGGGCAGCGTAACAATAAGCAGTTCTTGCCGGCCATCGTGCCCTGATTGATAACGCCTGGCCGAACCGGCAAACAGTTCGGGGGGCAATGCCCTTGCCCCCTCGACGTCTGCAATAATCAATTGTACACCGGCCTGCGCCAGCAAGCCCCCGCTTTCCGAGGGTTTGAACCGGGGATTAAGCGGAACGACAACTCCGCCGGCCAAAAGAATCCCCCAGAATGTCAATACCCAATCCACACCGTTATCCAGTATCACCGCTACGCGTGCGCCGTTTTGTAAGCCTTGCTGCTCTAAGTACTGCGCGAATTTCCGGGCAGCCTGGTAAAACTCGCCGTAGGTTAAGTCAGTCTGCTGTTCCGGCGAGGATACAAACAGACGTTCACAATCATGTACAGCCCGATGTTTAATCAGCTGCGCCAAGGATTCAAAACTCATAGTCCTCTCCCCTATACGGTATAGTGGGCTAATGGCTGCTCGCATGGATTACCATACACGTAATGCATTGCCCGGTTGTCAATATCATAGATGGCAGTGGATACGGTCTGGGCGTCACCGCCATGCCGGCAGATAGGATGCGGTTCTTCATGGTTAGCCAGTGCCTGGCTTATTCTCGCAACGGAAAAACCCTCAGTATGTGGTTGTTCCGGTAATGCGGCTGACACTAACAGCCGTGTACACCGGGCAAGACGAATTTTGCTGTTTTGTTCGTTTACCGCCAGCTTTCCCGGGACCGCCAGGTTAAGAAAATGGTTGGTGCGCACAGTAACAGGCTGCGTGACAAGCTGAACCGCATAGTTAGGATAAAGCTGCTCAATCACAGCCCCGCCGGCAGGGGTCATAATGACAATATTCCCGCCGACCAGCGGTGTAGTTAGCAGGCAATCGCCGGCGATCCGCAAAGCGTCTGCCAGATTACCGGCACTCCGCAGGATATCTTCAACAAGCACGCCGCGCGGAGTCCGGATTTTAATTATCTCAGTAAGTGGTGTATAATCTGCGAAAGTCATAGCAACAGCTACCCCGGCCTGGTTAATGCCGCTGTTTAAACCACGCTCCAGCGGGCTGGCGTGGCCGGCCACCCCGAGATACCGGTAGCGGCCATGACCACGCAGCAAAGCTTCAGCCAAACCGGCTCCTGGCTCCATGTCCCGGTTTTTAAACAAATATTTCCCGGTTATAGCCCCTAAAGTACACATATTTCTCATCCCCTGACACGGAAAGCACTTGCCGATCCCTGCGGTTATTTATTGCTTAAGCTTTTGATAGTAGCGGTCATCAAATAATTCATTGATATCAAAATCTTTCTTGAGGACCTTGGTTTCCTTAAGGAAGTCTTTTACCTGCTGGAGAGCGGCAATATCTTCCGGAATAATCTTGGAATCCCAATCCGAGGTTTTTACAATGCGGGCAATCGCCGATACCGGCAGCTTGCTCTCTTTGGCAATCAGCTCCAGGGCTTCATCGGGATTGCTTTTCATAAATGCAGCGGCTTTTTCGTTCGCTTTAAGGATGCGTACGGTATAGTCCGGATACTGTTTGGCAAAGTCATTGCGGGCCAGGAATACGCCAATATACCGTTTGACCCCGCTGGAGGAATCCTCCAGGATCTTGCCGGCTTTCGCATTCTCCAAAACAGACGACCAGGGTTCCCAGGTGGCAATGGCATCAACGTTTTGGGTTTCCAGAGCGGCCTGGTGATCACTTGCCGGCAGGTTCACGATATTGACATCATTCGCGCTAAGTCCGTTCTTTTGCAGCAGCAAAATAAGGAAATGGTGGGCGCTGGAACCAACCTGCACGGCAATTTTTTTGCCTTTTAAATCGGTAACAGACTTAACCGGGGAATCGGGACGAGTCAAAAGCGCATTCCCGCCCGGTGTATAGCCGGCCCGGCTGATTACCTTGATATCCACGCCGGCAGCCCGGGCTGATACCGGCGGCATATCACCGGTGTGGGCAAAATCGGCCCGGCCGCCGGCAAAGGCTTCAATCATGGGCGGCCCGGACAGGTAAAGATCATATTTTACATCGACCCCGTCTTTGGCAAACTCCTCTTCGTAGAAGCCCTTGGCTTTAGCCAAAAGAATAATTATGCTGGAGTTCTGATAAGCAACGTGAATCTCTTTGGGTTTTTCCGTATTTTTCGCTACTTCGGCCGTCTTCGTATCGTTGCCGCCGCACCCGGCCGCAAAAATGCCAATTACAAATACCATTAGCATTGCAACAACTATATTTTTCTTCCCCATACTATCGACTCCTTATTTCTTATAATTTTCTAACCCGTACCTGCAGCCTCGTGTATATAGATATAAAGCCTTAACCTCCTTATCAGTAAATTGGCAATGTTTAGATGCTATAAGCAAAGGGCACTTCAACATCTGAAAAAAATTCAGAGTAGATTGCCTTACGGATTTTTACAAACTCAAAACTATTGCGGTCACGGGGCCGGGGCAAATCGACCGGAATGATTGATTTGGCAGTCGCCGGCAGCTTAGACATTACCACAACCCTGTCGCCCAGAAAGATGGCTTCATCGATATCATGGGTAACCAGCAGAATAGTCGTTTTTTCCGCTTCCCATATCCGGATAATCTCCTGCTGCATATTAATCCGGGTCATGGCATCCAAAGCACCAAACGGTTCATCCAGGAGCAATACCTGCGGGCGGTTGACCAAAGCCCGGGCAATGCTCACCCGCTGCTGCATGCCGCCTGACAACTGATGGGGATATGCTTTCACGAAACCGGCTAAGCCTACCAGATCCAGATGCTCCTGGACAATACGATTTTTCTCCTCATTGCTGTGTCCTTTTCCCAAGCCAAAAGCGATATTCTCTTCGACGGTTAGCCAGGGATACAGCCGGGATTCCTGGAAAACCATGCCCCGGTTGACGCCCGGCCCCTCAATCAGGTCCTTTCCCAGACGTATTTCGCCGGAAAATCCCTGCTCCAGACCGACAACAAGCCGGAGCAGTGTACTTTTGCCGCAGCCGCTGGGGCCGATAATACTGATAAACTCACCTGGTTTTACCGTTAGGTTAATGTCTTTTAAAACAGGCACCTGTTTACCGGCAATAGCAAAGGTTTTATTCAGATTAGCAATGGTAAGCGGTTGCGGCACCGTCTCAGCTACACTCATACCTCTCACCTCCTATGATTCGTGCATATTGACATTCCAGCTCAGCAGCCGCTGCTCCAGCAATCGCAGCAGCTGATCAATAATAATGCCGGTAAAGCCAATGGAAAGCACGCCAACCAAGACCACATCAATCTGCGATAATTCCCGGGCATACATAATCATATACCCAATCCCGGAGGAGGCGGCAATCAGCTCAGCCGCCACCACACTGCGCCAGGCCACATCGATGCCGACCCGGACCCCGGTAAAAATCGCCGGCAGCGCTGCCGGTAAAATGACTTTGGTTAACAGGGTTATCTGATCTTTCTCCAGGATTGTGGCCACTTCTAAATATTTTTTATCGACATTGCGAATACCCTGAACCACGCTTACTAATACAGTCCAGAAGCTGCCGATGGCAATCACCGTTATCTTGGAGCCTTCATCAATCCCCATCCACAGAATCAGGACCGGAATCCAGGCAATCACCGGAATCGGCCTGAGAACCCCGAAAACCAGGCTGACCGCGATCCGCAGTTTCTTTACCAGTGCTACCTGCACACCCACCAGTACGCCAAGTATGGCCCCAATGATAAAGCCTTCGGCAACCCGCAGGATACTGACCCCTAAATGAATAATTAGTTCGCCTGAAGCCAGCAGCTCGACCAGCATAACGGCAATGGCGGAAGGCTGCGGCAACAGGGTGGCCCGGATCAAACCGAATTGGCCGGCAGCTTCCCAGACAGCCAAAAGAATCACCGGCGCTACTAAGGCAAGATAATTCTCTTGCAACCAAAGAGTAAACCTTTTCATTGATGCTCCCTCCCCCTTTCTCATTAAGCTGTACTTTGAAAATAAGAAAAGACTTGGCTTGTGCCACGTCCCGCAGGACGCCGGCAGAAGCCTTAGTCGTTCTTACTTATGATCAGAAACCGCTATACTTTCTGATCATGTAAAAAAAAAAACGAAGGCTAAGAATTCGCGCGAATTCTTAGCCTTCAGTTCTCTGATCAGCCATAATTTAGATTAAGTATATATTACCTTTACATGCCTGTCAATGTGAATTATTACCAGCAGCAATGCCAATATCAGGATATAAGCGGGTTATCATAAACATTTTTAACCCTGTCCAGCCAGGCCAGCTGTTCTGTGGTGAAGCTTATATTTCCCAGCGGATAGCTGCGTCCCAGATATTCGTATTTTTGCCGGCCTAAACGGTGATAGGGCAGCAACTCATAACCAATATCGGACCGTCTGTGCTTAATAAAATTTGTTATGGCCGCAATAGCTGCCTCGGTATCATTAAAGCCGGGAATTACAGGAGTTCTGACAAGAATCGGCAAGCTGGGAAAAGCCTCTGTCACCTTGCTGAAATTCTCAAGAATGACAGCGTTGGCCAGCCCGGTTTGCTCCCGATGCTTATCTGGATCCAGACATTTTATATCATAGATAAGCGTGTTTAAATACTTACTGGCCTGGGCCAGCGCCGTCCACTCAGCATAACCGCTGGTTTCCAGCGCGGTATTTATGCGCCGGCGTTTGGCTTCCTGCAGGAGTGCAACTGTAAAATCAGGCTGCATTAAAGGCTCGCCGCCGCTAATTGTCAAGCCGCCGCCGGAGCGGGAAAAAAATGCGTCATCCTGTTCTACCGCTTCTAAAACAGCCTCCACACTCATTCGCTCGCCGAAAATATGTAACGCCGTAGTGGGACATACCGCTGCACAGCGAAAGCATTGTTGGCAGGCCTCCCTGACAACCACCGGCTTACCGTTCTTTGCCGCCGGCAGCGCGTTGCGGGGACAAGCCCGGAGACACCGCCCACAGGCGGCAAGGCCAATACACTTGCTCCGGTTATGAGCAAGCTCCGGCTGCCGCTGTTGGGATTCGGGGTTACTGCACCAGCGGCACCGCAGCGGGCAGCCTTTAAGAAACACGGTTGTTCTGATCCCCGGGCCATCATGTACCGAGAATTGCTGGATATTAAAAACATAGCCGGCCCGTTTGTCCTGAGGCTGCATCCTGGTCCCCCCCTACAAGCTGTGCTCGGTTCTGGCAATAACATCATTCTGCAGATCAGGGGAGAGGTCGGTAAAATAAGCGCTGTAGCCCGCAACCCGCACCAGCAGGTTCCGGTATTTTTCCGGCTCTTTTTGCGCGGCCAGCAAGGTTTCCTTATTGATAATATTAAACTGCAGATGCCAGAGCTTCAGGTCGCACCAGCTGCGGATAAAAGATGTAATTTTGCTGGTTCCGGCTTCGCCCTGTACGCAGGCCGGGCTTAATTTGATATTCAGCAGCCTTGAGGCCCGTTCTTTAAAGCCCAGATTCTTGGAGCGCGCATTGGACATCAGCACCGCCGTCGGCCCTTTAGTATCGGCGCCATGGGAGGCCGAAGAGCCGTCAGAAAGAGCTGCGCCGGCTTTTCTGCCGTTGGCCGTGGCCCCGACCACCTTGCCAAAGGGAACATGGGAGGTAACCGGCACATACCGTACATCAAGGCTGGCGCCAATGGCCCGGGAATATTTGTGGGTAAATTTCAGGGCGGCTAAATCGATACTCTTGGCTATCGAATCGGCATAAGGATCATTATTGCCATACCGGGGGGCGTTTAACAGCATTTGCCTGGCAGCCTCATAGCCCTGAAAGTCATTAGCCAGGGCCGCTAACAACTCAGCCAGGGGTAGTCGCTTATCTTCATACACCAGCTTCTTAATAGCGGCCAGCGAATCGACTACCGTACCGTAGCCGATAATATCGAAGTAGCCCAGATCAATGCCATCTTCGATAGTGGCTGAATGAAGGTCCTTGCAATTTTTCAGGCACTGCTCATGCAGCGCGGAGCCCAGCGGGGCGGCAAAGTGCTTTTCCCGCAGCTTATTAACAATATACTGCTGTTTAAAAGCCTGTTTGAGCAAGTAGGTCTGTTGGGTAATATAGGCCTGCCAGAATTCCTCCCAGCTGGCAAAACTCTCCGGCGCGCCTGTGGCCACAGTTAACAGTTCATCACCGTACAGTCTCATTTTGCCATTGTTCAGGACCAGTTCCAGGGCGGCAGCGATATTAACGTACGCGCACGGGCTGGTGTAGGTGTCCCGGTTCGGCATTCTAACCTCAGTGCAGCCTGAGACCGCGTAAGTGTTGGCCTCGCTGAAATCAGCGCCTTTGGCGACAAGCAGCGGAATAACCTCTTCATCATTGATCAGCTTCGGGAAACCGGAGCCCTCTTTGACCGTCTCTGCGATCTCCCAGAGATAACGCTCGGGGGAACGGGCGTGAACCCGGGCGGCCAGATCAGGATAGTTGATCGGGAATTCCCGTTTCGATTCCAGGAACAAATAGGTCAATTCATTAGTTGCATCGTCGCCATTCTCATCCTGTCCGCCGATAGTGACCGCTTCCCAGTGGGCATAAGCCTCATTAAAGCAGGCGCCGGCCGGGCTGACATACAAATCAATATACTGCGCCATGCCTACCCACATACACTCCAGCAGTTCTTTTGCCCCTTCGCGGTCCAGCCTGCCCTGGCTTACATCTTGTTTATAAAACGGGTAGAGATACTGATCCATGCGGCCGTTGGAGATGGTGGCACCGGTCTTTTGTTCCAACCGGGAAAACATTTGCACAAACCATTGGGCCTGAACGGCTTCATAAAAAGTACGTGGCGGGTTCTCCGGCACCCACTGGCAAATTTCGGCTATTTGCCGCAGCTCGTCTTTTCTCCTTGCATCTGTTTCTTGTTCAGCAAGCCCGGCGGCCAGCTTCGCGTGACGCTGCGCCCAGATAATAATAGCGTCGGCAACCAGGACGATGGCTTCCAGAAAAGGGGCCTTTTCCAGAGAGTCCTTAGGGTCAAACAGGTCAAGCGCCGCCAGCTGGCTTTGGGCCTCCTGCCTGATAACTTTAAAGCCCTTTTTTAATACTTTCTCATAGTCATGGACCCATTGCAGCGCGGATCGCATCGTTGCTGTTTCATTCACAATATACCTGGATTTAGACAGATCGGCAGGGTCATAGGTTACTCTTAAAACATCTGGCGGCAGTGAGTTGGCCAAACTGTCATAAAAGGTTTTATCCTGCCAGTAAGGCGCCAGCACCTGTTCAATATATTGGCTGTCGGCCGCAGAAATTTGAAACGGCGATTCTATGCGGCTGGATAGTTCCGTGATTTTATCCAAAAAGCAGCCGTCCAGTTCCGGATAAATAACGCCATACCGGCCCGGGCACCCGGCCCGGCCGGCCAGCAGCTGATCAGCATCGATATACACGGTGATATTCTCGGCAATATGCTTAAGCGCCCTGGCCCAGCGCAGAATTAACGGCTGCCCCGCGGTTTCTTTAAAGGACTCGGTAAAAAACCGGGCCCGCTCGATATCGATCTTAGGCTGGGCGCCTTTAAAGGAATTAAAAATCTTATATGGCCTTTCCCTCTCACTAGCTTTGCTATTACCGGCAAGTTCTGCACTCAACCGTTGTTCCTGTGGTGATAAAACAGTTGCGTATGCCATAATTTTCCCCTTTCTTGTTTTCACGAATTAAATAAAAAAAGACTAAGTGCGGGTTTAATACCGCCCTTAGCCTTCAGATTTCTGATCAGCCATTACTATAACTATGCAGGATTGGGCCGCAATCCTGTTTCTCTTCATTTTAGCACCCGCCAATACAACCGTCAATACTTAAGCAGGCGGCAAATCCCGTGAAGCATAAAATTAGCGGCGATTTACGCCGCCAATCTCCATAAGTAACTGATCATTGTTTGGCCTGCAGATTCAAAACAGCATTCATACTGCCGGTACGATAGCCGGATAAATCCAGAGTAACATAGGTAAAGCCCAGCTTACGCAGCTCTTCGTTAATTAAGGTCGCTTTCTCCGGATCAGCCAGTACCGGAATATCGGCAGGCGATACCTCAATGCGGGCCAGATTGTCATGATGTCTGACCCGGACCTGCCCGCTACAGAATTGTTTTACAAACGCCTCAGCTAACTCAATCTGTTTAAGCCGCTCGGCGGTAATCGGCAAGCCGTAAGCAACCCGTGAAGACAGACAGGCGGCACTGGGCTTATTCCAGGTAGGCACACCCCACTCACGGGACAGTTCCCGGATATCCGCCTTGGTGAGACCGGCCTCCAGCAAGGGACTGCGGACGCCGGCCAGTTCATCAACCGCCCGCATACCTGGCCGGTAATCTGACTGATCGTCGGCATTCGAGCCTTCCAGCACCCAGGCGATCGCCTGCTCGTCAGCCCACTGCCTAAGGGCGTCAAACCGTTCTTTTTTGCAATAATAGCAACGGTCGGGGGTATTGGCCACAAAGTCCTCGCTGACCAGCTCGCTAATATGCAAAAGCACATGGCGAATGCCGATCTGCTGGGCAATGGTGATCGCCTCCTGGCGCTCCGACTCCGGCAAGGTCTCGGAATAAGCAGTAACAGCCACAGCTTTTTCCCCCAGGGCCCGCTGGGCGGCCGCCGCTAAAAAGCTGCTGTCAACGCCCCCCGAGAAGGCAACAATCACTGTGCCCATTTCTTTTAACCGGTGTGTTAGATTGTCCAATTTTTCGTTAAGCTGCATCATAGCCCCTCCTCGATAACTAATTATCAAATACTATAGTCATTACTGACGGCATGCACCAACTCAAATTCCTGAAAAACCTGCTGCCGGTAAGCAACAAGGCCCGCATCCCCCCGATTGCACGGCCTGGGCAGCTTAATATCAATAAGCCGCTGGATCCGGCCCGGGTTAGGGGTCATTATCGCCAGCCGCTGGGCCAGATAGACAGCCTCATCAATATCATGGGTAACAAATATAATCGTCGGTTGCTTTTCCGTCCAAATTCTCAGCACTTCATCCTGCAGCCGGTAGCGGGTAAACGCATCCAGGGCAGCAAAAGGCTCATCCATAAAAATAATGTCAGGTTCAACCGCTAAGGCCCTGGCAATAGCCACCCGCTGCTTCATGCCGCCGGAAAGCTGTCCGGGAAAACTTTTGGCGAATTGGGATAAACCTACCAGTTCCAGATACTCTTCCGCCTTGGCCTGGGCGGCCTGCTTATTGATCCCTTTGGCTTCCAGGCCAAACATGACATTGCCCAGGACATTCCGCCAGGGAAACAGCCCGTAATCCTGAAATATGGTAATATGTTTGGAATCAGGCCGGCTGACAGTGAGGCCGTCAATCGTCAGCGTCCCGCCTGTTGGCTTTTCAAACCCGGCCATCAGGTTCATCAGGGTCGTCTTGCCGCAGCCGCTTGGCCCCAGCAGGCATAAAAACTCACCGGCCTCAATCTTTAGATTAACATCAACAAGCACATTAAGCAAATTTCCCTGCGTATCCTGATAACTTTTATATAAGTTATTTATTTCAATCTTTGCCAAGCGATCACCTCTTTTAGCCTACTCCCCATTTGCGGTTAATTTCTTTTTCCGCCCAACCAATGATCGTATTAATAAACAAGCCCAGCAAACCGACAACCAGCATACCGCCCATGATCCAGTCGGTCCGTAAAAAATTACGGGAATCAACAATCAGGTAGCCCAGCCCGGACTGGGCCCCCAGCATTTCGCCGGCCACCAGATGAATCCAGGCCACCCCAATGGCAATGTTAAGCCCGATCATGATATAGGGAAAAGCCGCCGGGATAACAATCTTGGTAAACAGCATGGTTTTGCCAACACCAAAATTCCGGGCTACCTTGATATACACAGGGTCCACTTTCCTTACGGCACTAATAGTTGACAACAAAACCGGAAAAAAAGCCGATAAGAAAATAATGAAGATTGCCGGCGCATTGCCGACACCAAACCACAATACAGCCAGCGGAAACCAGGCAATCGGCGAAATGGGCCGCAGGATTTGCAATATCGGGCCCAGGGCCTGCAGTGAATAGGTATGCCAGCCCAGGAACAGTCCCAGCGGAATCGCAACAAGCAAGGCCAGACTATAGGAGATGGTAAATCTGATTAAGCTGACCTGGATGTGTTCCCATAACACACCGGTATCAGCCAGTTCCAGCAAACCGGCCCATACCTTCGCCGGCCCTGGCAACTGTTCAGGCGTATAAAAGCCGGCGGCAGCCTGCCAGAGGCCGAGGAAGGCGGCAATAGCCAGCCACGGCAAAACGGCAGTTTTGTTCAGGGTCTTAGTCTGCATAGCCAGGTCACACCCCAAAAGCCTTTTTGGCAAACCGGTCATCTATATATTGAACCAGATCAATTTTATCTTTGGTAATACCAAATTGCAGCAGATAATCCTGGGTAGCGGTAAAATCCTGCAGATTGGGCACAAGATTAGCAAAGGTAATCCGGCCTTTGGGGTTTGTCAGTACATGCTCAATCACTTCCTGCTTTTGTCCCAGATATTTCAGTGACAGCTTGGCCGCTTCCTGCGGGTTGCCATCAATAAATTTGGCTGCCTGGGCCAGACCGCCTACCAACTCCTCAATGGCCTCAGGGTTTTTCTGAATTAACTCCTCCTGTACATTCAGCACGCAGCAGATATGGTCATGCCAGATATCCTTGCTCAACACCAGGACTTTGCCGACTTTTTGCATCTCGGCCTGCCCGCCAAAGGGCTCGGCGACAATAAAAGCGTCAATTTTGCCGGTAGACAGGGCATTCACCATCTCCGGCGGCGACATATCGATAAATTTTACGTCACTATTAGGATTAATGCCTTTTTCGGTCAGCAATTTCTGGATGAGAATATTGTGAGTGGAAAATTTGCTGGGAATGGCAATAGTCTTGCCTCTCAAATCCTCAATTCCGGCCAGTTCAGGCACATTTTTGGCCGTCAGGACCGAGCCGTTACGATGACCCAGGAATACAGCCTTAACCGGCACCGCCTTTTGCCGCAGGCTCATGCCAATAGGGGTTAAAGCAAAGGCCCCCTGGATGGCCCCGCCTTTAAGCGCCTCGGCCAGTTCGGCCCAGCCGGAAAACTTAACAGGCTCCAGCACAAATTGGCGGAATTCAGTCTGGCCATGGGCAATCATGGTCAGATGATCGGTAATCGGCAGGTAACCGACTTTTATTGTTGGTTTAGCCTTAGGCTGACTTGAACTGGTGCCGGTCCGGGTACTGCTGCCGCACCCGGCCAGGCTCAGGCCGCCGGCCAGGCCAACTGCCATATAAACACTTTTCTTGATAAAATCTCTCCGGTTCATTTGTTTACCCCCTTAATATTTGGCGTCCAGCCTATTTGATTTCGTCTTTGTTCCAAATCGGCGACAATTTTCTCGCCTAAGCCCCGGGGATCGGTCACCACTACCATAACCGAACCAAGCAGCTCCTGGGTGTCGCTGGCAAAAAAGCCGGCTACTTTATCAGAGCCCTGCACCGGCGCCGGAATGCAATGGTATGAGTTCAGGCCCATCAACCGGAAGCTCAGGGCGGCGCCCACCCCTTTCTCATTGGACCATTCGGGGCTGGCAAAGGCAACAGGCATACGGGTCAGCGGCTGGCCGCTCTTGTCGGCCAGCGCCCTAAACAGGCCGGAAGCCCTGGCATTATCCAGACATTCCCCCATATGCCATACCGGTGGCAGGCTTCTGGCCCCTAACACGCCCTGCAGCCCCGGCCCGGCTTTCGCCAACGCCTTGGGGCTGCAGTACCCCATTTTTAAGAGTGGAAACGAGGCACAGCCATTAGTGAGAACAATAATATCGTTGGCCAGCAGGATATCAGCCACCTGCAGGATCGCCTGCTCGTAAACAACCTTCGGGTTGTTGCAGCCAACAAGGTTGACAATGCCTTTGATCCTGCCGTTTTTAATCAATCCGGCCAGTTCGTCCAGACTGCCAAAGGCCTGTGTTATGTTTTCAACCGAAAACCCTACTTCAGCTTCTAAGCTGACTTCAGGAATATAGACATTCTCCTGCTGGCGGGCGGGGTAATTCCGGATAGCCAGCCTGACAATCTCTTTAGCCTGTCCGAGGGCCGCCGACATATTGCCATGCTGGTGATCAATAGCCATATGAATCGCCCCCGGCAGGCGGCAGGAGTCACTGGTTGTAACGACTTTGGTATGAAAGCAGGCCGCTACATCCATAATGCCCGGATAGATATCCTGCAAATCAGCCACCCAGACATCAAGGGCGCCTGTCCCCATAATCAGCTCGGCTCCGAGCGCATTGCTCAGGGGATGGACCTCGCCGTAGCGGTATAATGCGGATAAGCCGGAGCAGCAAATGCCGTACAGCCGGATACCGGCAGCACCCTGGGCCCTGGCCAGTTCAACAAGCTCCGGGTCCCGGCCGGCCTGTACCAAAGCCGACGGCAGCACCGGGGAATGTCCGTGCAGGGCAATATTGACGTATTCTTTTTTAATAGAAGCAAAGTTGGTTTCAATCTGGCTGCGTTTGGGCGGTCCATAAAGACAGTCGGCAGCAATTGACGGTCCGACCACACTGTTCCAGGCAAAAGCCAGTCCACAGCGCAGCAGTTGTTTCATCAGGTTCTCCCAGTCGCCATCGGTGCCGGTCCCGGTCCGGTGCAAGGCTTCAAATACCTCATGATAAGAACTGATAGGGATAATATCAAGCCCGGACCAGGTCTCGACCCGTTCCGGCGGCGCCATAGCCGTAATTGTCCGGTGCGGTGCCGGCACGGCGCGGGACATGTCTTCCAGCAGCAGGTCGGCAAGACTTTCCGCCAGCTCGGCGATTGTCTTGCCCTCCTGGTAAATTCCGAACGCTTTCGCTGTCGCCAGGACTTTTTCCGGCCCTAGCAGCGGTAAAGACAATTCGCCGCTGGCCGCTTTTTTTTGAGGGTTAACAGGACTTCCCGCCCCCGCGCCCCATGGGCCGCCACCCCGGCCGCCACCCAGCGCAAAATATTACGGGCCACAATGACATGGGCATCGGCGCCGCACACGCCTTTGGGGCTTTTTTCAGTAATCCGGCACGGCCCCATATTACAAATCCGGCAGCAGGTGCCGGCCAAGCCAAAGGAGCAATGTGGCTTTTGGGCATCAAACCGGTCAAAAGCCGTGGGAATGCCGGCTTCCTCCAGATGCGTAAGCATCGCCCTGACCCCGGGGTCAGGTGTTTGTTCAATTACTTGCTGTTTGGACGGAAAGGTTTTGCGATACTCATTAATAGCCTCGAAGCTCATGTGTACCCCCTATAAATTATGTCGATTATTGTTAGCAGAAAAGCTCCTTCAGCAAAGAAAGGAGCCCGTATGACAGTCGCTATGTATTTATCAGTACAAATACTAGCACTAGTTATATAGCCTGTCAATATATATTCAATATTTTATCTATTAGGCAAGAAAAAAGACCAAGGACGCTCGGGAAGCGAACTTAGCCTTCAGACTTACTGACAAGCTAATCGGGTAACTAGTACCTTGGCACAGTTAGATGTTAGTTTTAGACAACGCAGATTTTTTCGCAATGCAAGGCGGAGGACGCTAACTGATTCATTAAGCTCTGCTTTAATGATCCTGTATGATAGGGGCCTCTTATTACTTGCACCCGGGCCGCGCAGATCGGCAATCTGTAAGGCGACGACAACGAAGCAGTGCGGGAAAAGATGCGTTGTATAACCTAACATTTGACTTTGTCAAGGTACTAGTACCATTACAAATATATTATTTAACTGCTGCAAAAGCCTGCTCAAGATCATCGATGATATCCTGCACATCCTCAATGCCAACAGACAGCCGCACCATATCGTCGGTAACACCGGCAGCGGTCAGTTGTTCAGCCGTCAGCTGCGAGTGGGTGGTGCTGGCAGGATGAATAACCAGCGACTTGGAATCACCAACATTCGCTAACATCGAGAATAGCTTAAGGCTGTTAATAAATGTCCTGCCGGCCTCTAAGCCGCCTTTGATGCCAAAGGTCAGGATAGCACCGGCCCCCTTGGGCAGATATTTTTGGGCCAGTTTATAATCAGGGTGGTTGTCAAGACCTGGGTAGCTGACCCAGGAAACGAGCTCATGCTTGACCAGGTACTCAGCAATGGCTTGCGCATTTTGGCTGTGCCGCTCCATGCGCAGATGCAGCGTCTCCAGACCCTGCAGGAACGAAAAACTGTTAAACGGGCTGGCGCAGCCGCCTAAATCCCGTAAAACCTGGACGCGGAGGCGGATAATAAAGGCGAGTGGGCCTAAGGCGGCGATATAGTTTAAGTCATGATAGCTCGGATCCGGTTCCGACAGGAGCGGAAATTTGCCATTAGCCCAGTTGAATTTGCCGCTGTCGACAACAACACCGCCCATCGACGTACCATGACCACCAATAAATTTGGTTGTCGAGTGAATTACGATATCAGCACCAAATTCGATTGGCCGGCAAAGGTACGGGGTGGCAAAGGTACTGTCAATAAGGAACGGGATCCCGTTGTTGTGAGCGATTGCAGCCACACTTTCGATATCCAGAACGTCAATTTTGGGATTACCAATCGTCTCAGCATAAAGAGCCTTGGTTTTAGGGGTAATTGCCTTAGCAAAGTTCTCAGGGTCACTGGGATCAACAAACGTTACCTTAATGCCCAGCCGCGGCAGGGTATAAGCAAACATATTATAGGTTCCACCATACAGAGTGGACGAACTGACAATTTCATCGCCGGCCTGGGCAATATTGAAAATAGCGGCACTGATGGCCGCATGGCCTGACGAAAAAGCCAGGGCGCCCACACCGCCTTCCAGGGCGGCAATCCTTTTTTCAAAGACGTCGGTGGTCGGATTCATCAGCCGGGTATAAATATTGCCGAACTCTTTCAGACCAAACAGGTTGGCGGCGTGGTCGGCATCGCGGAAATTGTAGGACGTCGTTTGATAGATCGGAACCGCCCGGGAGCCGGTAACAGGATCAGGCTCTTGCCCACCGTGAACAGCCAGGGTATTAAATTTCAGGTTTTCAGGTAACGCCATTTTTGTTGACCTCCTATATGTTAGTTCTGAGCATTATAAAAGGCCCAAAGAATCGCTCATTAGAGCAATCCCTGGGCCTTTAGTCTGCCTAATCAGCCTGGATAAAACCTGTAATGTTGTAACACGATAGTAACATATCGCGAACAATATTGTCAATAAAAAACGGACTAGAACAGAAAAATACTCCTGATTTTCATATTGTCCGGCAAGGAACCCGTATCGCCGCCATTTAACCAGGCCACCGGCATACTTTCAGCGCTGATTTCCAGTTCATAGTGCATTCTGTTGCCATAGGCCACAGCGTACAGCGAATCAGTATACTCGATTGAACTAATGCCACCGGCCTGCCTCAGGTCGCCTAAAGTAGCCGCCACCCCAATATCGTCAGCGGTCCTATAGCGCTTATCAAAAAGACGGATAGCCGTAATCATTTGCTCCTGCCCGTCTTTAGCCTGAGCAACGAAAGCTGTCAGTGACGGCAGATCCCGGCCCTGATCATAAACTCGCAGCACCTTATACATTCTGCCGCCAACATATGCTTCCCCCGCCAAAACATCGTGCGTACCAAAACGTTGATACAAGCTTTCCACAGAGTCCCCTACCTTAATATTGCCAACATAACCTGCCGCCAGCGTAAATTCTCCCGGCGGGGTTGCGGCGGCGATTGCCGCCCCGGCCCTGCCACTGCCGGCAGCCACAGACTTGGTCAGTTGAACCATCTGCTTAGTATTGGCTTGGTTTTGATTTTTATTTGTTTCTTCGCCGGCAGGCGCCGCTTTGTCCTCTTCAACCGCCTGCAGCACCCCGGTCTTGACAAGTATATCAAGTACTTTCCGGTCACTGCGGGCCTTAGCCATAGTAACTACCGTGTTACCCTGTAAATCGGCGCCGGTTACACCCGCCCCTTTTTGCAGCAAGGCCGCAACCACATCAGCCTGGTTATTGCCGACAGCTTTCATAAGCGGGGTCTGGCCATCTTTATCACGTACATTAAGGTCGGCGCCTTTGTCGGCCAGCAGCCGCACAACCGGAGCCCGGCCGTAGGCAGCGGCCGCATGCAGGGGCGTAAAGCCGTCGTTTTGACGGTACGAATCCGGTGCCATCCCCGCCTCAATGAACAACGCAGTGATCTCTTTTTCGCCCCGGCCGGCATATTTTACAAAATCCTCGGCCGTTAAATGCACCCCCCTGCGGCCCAGCCGGTTCTCGGGCCGGTCAGCGGCTGCCAGCTGGTCCATGCTGTGAATAATGCCATAATAAGCCCCCAGACTGACAACAGCCGGCAGCAAAACTAACCCTAAGTAAACCAGATACCTGACCTGAATTTTGTCGGCCGCAGCCGATAGTTTTCGGGCAATAACGCCGGTAAAAGCCGGTATAACCGCAGCAGGTCGCTGGGGAATTTTAATTTCATTTATTATTGCCTTCAGCTTAACCTTAATATCAAGCAACATATGCCTACACTCCACAAATATTTTTTATAATTAATGCTACAGGTGCTTCATCTCCAACTGTCAGTAAGCAGACACTTTACACTCCACAATATTAATATCGGGTATATCAGCCTGTTCAATAATAGTAGTGACTGCGATTTTAACAAATCGGTGCCCAGCGGCTGGGTCTTGGGGTTGAGGATATTACAACAGGCCTTGTGGCATAATAACCATTGCCAAAAATGTTTATCTGCCGGGGGAGAATGCCGATGGTGCTTACCGTGTCAGGAATACCGGCCGAAATGAGGCTGCAGCAGCTGCTTACGGCTGTTCACCTGGATAAGTGGCTGCAGGAGGAATTGTTTCAGTTCCAATGGTGGTTCCTGCTGGGCTTATATATCCTGACTGTAGCGGCCTGGTGGAAAATGCTCAATAAGCAGCGATTGCCGGAAATCATTTTGTATGCGGTTTTGACAACAATTATAACCATGGGTATTGATGAGTATGGTATAGAGTTGACACTATGGACTTATCCGGTCTGTATCTTGCCTATATTTCCGGTGATTACAGCCATAAACTTAATCGCATTGCCCACCTGTTTTTCCATTGCTTATCAACGCTTCCCAGCCTGGAAAAGTTTTGCCTGTGCCAGCATACTCATCGCAGGTGTGCTTGCTTTTGTCCTGGAGCCTCTCCTGGCTTGGGCCAATCTTTATCAATTGATTACCTGGCAATATTACTATAGTTTCCTGCTATATATTACTATAGCATTATTCATCAGGTGGTCGGTAATTACAATTCTGGACATTGCTGCCAGGGCTCAGGGGCATCCTGATTAAGGAGGTGTTATACCTTGCTTTCTCCCGATACAGGCGTACTGGCCGCCGTGGAGCTGCAGAAGCTATTAACAGGCCTGCGGATTGATGATTGGCTGCACAGAGATTTATTCCACTTTAAATGGTATTTTCTGTTGGGCGTGTTTGCCTGCTCTGTACTGGCCTGGTGCAAGCTGGTGGATAAAAAGCGGCTGCCGGAAATCACCCTGTATGCGGGATTAACCATAATAATCACCCTTGTACTGGATGAATTTGGCGAGGAGCTTACCTTATGGGATTATCCAATTGACATAATTCCAATCTTTCCACCCTTGACAGCGGTTGATTTAGCCAGCCTGCCTGTTATCTATTCGCTAATATACCAGTATTTTAAAACCTGGAATAGTTTTTTACGGGCAACAGTAATAATGGCCACTATATTTTGCATTGTCCTTGAACCACTCCTGGTATGGGGAGGGTTCTATCAAACATTAAAGTGGAAATATTATTACGGCTTTCCCATCTATATTATGATGGCACTATTCAACAGATGGCTGGTGACTAAAATATACCAGATTGCCGGCAACGCCAAACGTACTCTAAACCCCGTATCAGGCTCAGAGTAGCCAAATGCCCGGGAACAATAATGTTTCCGGGCATTTTGTTAAAGAGGCTCCGTCTGGGTAAGAATTTCCTGCCGGAAGGTTTCCACCCCAATCCGCTTGATCGCCGTGCCGATTCGTTCGCCCTTAAAGCTCAGCCGGTTATAGACGTCTAATATGGCCTGAATATAAAAAACGGCCTCCTGTTCAGGAATAGCTGATAAAATTTTAGTTCCCAGCATTGGTGTCCTGCCGATTTTCCCCCCAACATATACCGCATATCCCCGCCTCCGGGCAACCACAGCCTGCTGTGGGCAATTTTTTATACATATTCCGCACCCAACACACTTGTTGCTATCAATATGTGGTACATATTGCTGAACCTTAATAGCCTCAGCTTTACACCCCTGTACACAAGAATTACAACCAGCACAGCCGGCGGCCACTGCGGGGATGGTAACGCCGTGCAGACCAATATCACTGATTTGAGGTTTTGCACACGAATTGGGGCAGCCACTAAGGGCAATTTTGGTTTTGCCCGGCAATTCATGACCCACCATTAACTCATTCAATTGTGCGGCCAACAGGACGGTGTCACTGATTCCCCGCTGGCAAAGCCCCCGGCCTGGACAAGCAATAACAGTTAATACCCTTGGACCCCGAACCGCCAGCAGTAAACCTAAATCGTGTATCTCTTGCAAAAGGATATTTAGCCGGTGTTCCTGCACCCAATGTATTTCCACTGATTGCCGGGTAGTAATATGCAATTGCCCCCGGCCATACTTGTCACACAGATCCGCCACTTTACGCAGCTGGCTACTTGTCAGATTACCGGCAATCGTCCGAATGCGTACGGCCACAAAGCCTGTTTGCCGTTGTTCAATCCGGCCATGTTGCTTAATAACATTGTTTTGCTCAATCATGCTGTCCTCTCCCTCGCGCGAACCGGCACCTAAATTTTTATCGCAGTGCTATTGTAACACGTCAATAATTCGGTTAATATCGAAGTATGATTGTTATATGCGGAGGTTGATTGCTATGCATGCAAACCCTAATCTGGCGGCGGTGGCTGCCCTGATCGGTGATCCGTCACGGGCAGCGATGCTTGTCAGCTTACTGGGAGGAAAAACTTTACCGGCAGGCGATTTGGCCCGGGCCGCCCGGATATCGCCGCAAACGGCTAGCGCCCACCTCGCAAAAATGCTGCAAGGCGGCCTGCTTATCCAGGAAGCGTATGGCCGCCATAAGTATTTCCGGCTCGCCAGCAGCGAGGTTGGCCAGGCCTTAGAAGCGCTGCAAACCATTTCACCGCCCCAGCCGGTGCGCTCACTCCGGGAATCAGATCAGTTACACGCCTTACAATTTGCCCGGACCTGCTATGACCATCTGGCCGGTAAAATCGGGGTTGCCTTAACCGACAGGCTGCTGGCAATGGGGCTAGTCGAGAAATCCGGAAAAGATTTTATAGTAAGTGCTGCCGGCAAGGCCTGGTTACAGAATTTCGGCGTAGAAACCGAAGCAAACCCTAAGAGCCGCCGTTATTTTGCCCGTCAATGCTTAGACTGGAGCGAACGGCGCCAGCATTTGGCAGGCAGCTTGGGTGCCGCACTTACAAGGCGTTTATTTGAGCTTAAATGGCTAGAAGATCTGCCAGACGGCCGGGCGGTACGGGTAACTGCAGCAGGCCGCAAAGGCTTATCGGAAAAATTTGGCCTAAACTTAGACCCCGATTAATCTCCCCGGTTTGCTGCCAGTCCGGCTTATGGTTACCTTGCGCCCCCCACTGCCTCATCATCAAAATAAGTATAGTATAATTCTACCAATTCCTCATAAAAGCCCGAACCTATTCCATTGCTTGCATCGACTAAATTCCCCAAACGCTTCTGAAATGTCTCCTCTAAATTCTTCTCTATCACATAAGCAGCGGCATCCTCGTACAGGGCAGCCATTCTAACATAAAAGCGCTCATCTATATTACCGTATGTATTGGTAAATTCAACCCCATACTCTACGCAAGCAACCAGTAATTCAGCAATATGGCCGGGATTGTTGGAAATCTTCTTGAAATTCCTCATTGCCTTATTTATAATTGAAAACCGCAACTTGCCAAAGCCTCTGTCCGAAAAAAACTCATTCTTAATTATTTTTTTATATTTTAGCAAAATTTGTTCTTCCGCATCAGGCATAAGTTTTGTTGTATAATATTCTTTCACTTCGGGGAACAGTTTGCATAAATTCAATATTTCTTTTATCAATTCCAATTGATTTTTACTCATTAAGTGTTTTTTCAGATCAGTTACTTTTAACTGTTTCATATTCACACACATCCTTATACATAGATTAATCGGGGATTGTAAGACTTAGGAAAAGACAATTTTTGTTATTTATATTTTATCATATTTCAGGATACTTTATAAAAGTTGTACTCTGTATATTCTTAATATTACGCAAAAAAATCCGAGGCTTTATAAAAGGCTTCGGATCTTTTATTCCTTTTCTATTTTCGGCTAGCCATCAGATTGGCAGAAGCAAAAGAACGTCCCGGTGCTTCTTATGTGCGCCTGACGTCTGTGCCTGTTAGAAAGCATTGGTCAATAAGCAGTCCAACCCGTATCTGCCACAACTACCGTACCGTTAACAATACCAGAATCCTCTGCAGCAAGGAATAAAGCAACGCTAGCAATTTCTTCCGGTTCAGCAATCCTTGGATTTAAATGCATTCCCGCCATGGCTCTTTCCATACCAAATTTGTGTGGTTTACTCATTGTATTACCAATATTTGTCTTTACAGCCCCAGGAGCAATAGCATTACAACGGACCCCTAATGTTGCATACTGAAATCCTACATTCTTAGTTAATCCTATAACTGCATGTTTTGCCGCTGTATATGCGGCCCCTGCTCTTGAGCCGCTAAGACCGCCGGCCGAAGCAATATTAACTATAACGCCGCTTCCTTGTTTGGTAAATATAGGCAGAGCTTTTCTTATGGCCCGCATTGGTCCGGTTGCATTGATTGCCAAAACCCGCTCCCATAGCTCATCTGTGACATCTGCAGCTGAGCAGTAGCAATGCCGCCGTTTGATTTAATTTCAGCTACAGTCGTCTTGGCTGCATCTAAATTTATATCAGTCACAACCACTTTAGCGCCTTCTTTTGCATATAGAAGGGCTATTGCCTTACCCATGCCCGAGGCAGCCCCTGTTACTACTGCAACTTTTCCTTTAAGTTTCAGGAAAATGCCCTCCGTTTTAGCGTATTTTTAAGTAATTAAACCTTGTGCTAGAATTCCAGGTAAATGCTCCCGACTATAAAGAATCCAATTAGCGCCTCTGCCAATCAGCCACAGCATTCGCTCCGTTTTTTTCTCCCATCGTTGGTGCTTCGGTGTTTTGGCAGCCTTAGTCAGTGCATCCACAACCGCTGGACAATCAGCAAGAGCCATTCGCGTGCTGTTGCTAATAGTAGTTTAGCTTTTGACATTGAGGTGGTGCTCCGAACACCAGGCAGAAACCGACTGCCCGCTGCCGTGGTATTCCCGGCTGATTTCCTGCCACTGTCGGAGTCGGTATTGGCGGGTAACTTCTCTGGCATCCCACGCTAAACCTCCTTGGGAGTTTTTTCGGTTGCTCGAAAAACTCGATTTCTGATTTAGGGCTGTGTTATTCCAAATCCAGGGTTACTTTAATGGCAAGGTCTGGGGGTGAAGCAGTTGCAAACGCTTTTATAGCACCCTCGAGCTTAAATTTATGCGTAATAATTTTGGTAATATTCGAAGTTTTGTTCGTCAGATTTCCAATTACCTCTAGAACATCCTCTTTTGTGTATCCCCTGGATCCCATGATTTATGCATTCAGTACTCATAATTTTAGAGAAATTTATTGAAACATTATTTTTATGCACACCCACAACAAGATAATTTGGCTCCTGGTTTTGCATAATTCATGAAATCCTCCGGGACATTAGGTGCACCCGCACAATCAATAACCACATCAATATTTATGGCAGAATCCCTCCATGGTATTTTTAAATTTCGCCAAATTGTCCAATAAAAAACTCCGAACATCACCCGACTTGATCTCCCGAACCAAACCCCTTTTATTTGCTCGACGAGCCAATTGCAATTCCAATCAGGATAGCTGCAATACCACGTAATTCACGGTCATGACGTTCCCTTTCGCGCTCTTGCCGCTCATGCCATTCTCTTCTGCTTTCATGATGACGCCGCCGCATTTCCCGCTCGTGGCGTTCATTTTCTTTACGCATTCGCTCATCACGCTCACGTTCCCGCTGTTCCCGCTGTTCACGCTCCCGCTGACGGTCACGGTTGCGGTCGCGGTCATGCTCCCGGTCTTCATAACGTTGTTTATTGCGTTGATCATTATCTCTTGGTGCGGCTTCGATTACAGATGCGCCAAACCCTATTTGCATGATACCTACCATTGAATAAATAATAACTTTCTTTGCTAAGCTGTTCATAATTTTGTCTCTCCTCATTTTCCTGACTAAAATTATAATTGGACTTTCCCGGGGTCGATCCCAAGTTCCCAAAGCCAACTGAATCCGGTATACCTAAACGAGTTTGATAAACCGCTTTGTTGCTTACGGTAAGCTAATCCTTTTCAGTTTCCCTAGCTACCATTCCATAATAAAGGATATCCATCGCTCTTCTTATAGTGTCAAGAACAGTTAAGTTGTTCTGGATTAAAAAGTTCTCATGCAGCAGTTCATTTATAGTAGCGTTATAAATTACTTTTGCAATAGCCAGATCAATGGGACGAAAGTATCCGGTTGTAATGCCTTGGTCTAAAAGAGCTTCAACACGTTGCCATGAGTATTCGCGATACTCATCACATCTTTTCCATACCTCCGGCAGATATCGTTTCAAATCAAAAACAAACCTACTGCTTATCAAGCCACCTAGATTCGGTTCAGTTAACAATAGTTCTTTAAGTTTTTCCTCGATATTCCGGTCGCTGTCAAGTATTTTTTCAGCCTGGTCGCGCACATTTTCCAGGAGCGAGTCGACTATTGTCCCAATCAACTCTTCTTTGGAAGCAAAATGTTCGTATAACGTACTTTTGCTAACCGCCAGGCGCTTGGCCAGCTCGGCCATAGTAAATTTGATGCCGTTTTCATTGATTTCTTCAATTGTGGCCATCATGATTCGATTACGCAAAAAAACACCGCCTTATTCCATACCCCGAGTACTGTTAAAGTTCTTATAGTACTAATGATAACTGCATTTTCTTTCCATGTCAATATCTTGTAATGAATTTGTTCTTAATAACCGTTAGGTTAACGATACTATTGGGTAATTATCCCGGGTTTCCATCAGTCAATAGCAGCTATGCACTGCAACAAAAAATGCCCGAAGTTCAATATAACGAACTTCAGGGCATATCTCGCCAATTTTTCTTATTTGTTGCAAGACTGTTTAACCCATTAATGCAAGCTCCACACCCGCTCAATAACTACGACGTTCCCGTTCCCGAAAAGATTGTGCGATGAAAGTTAGCAACAGATTACCTGCACGCCAAAGCTACTTGCGGTAATAATCTTTAATCAAATAGGCCGGCCTGTTTGTAGCGGGCCACTTGTCTTTGCTTACAAGCATTCTCTTTGATAAGTAAAGCATCAGCTATGTCGGCAATAAAAGGAGATGGGGTGCGGGATGTCAACAGGACAAGCTCATCCCTGGCCCTTGTCACCCCGACATAGAAAATCCGCCTCTCTTCCTCCACATCAGAGTCCAGGACGCCGCTCCGTAAAGGAATCAAGCCATCATTTACACCGCAAATGAACGTTACAGGAAATTCAAGACCTTTTGCCGCATGTACTGTCATTAACGCAACCGCATCCGGCGAATAAACTTTGGTCCCGCTGCGGACAACATCACTTTCCCGGCCCAGCACAAGGTTTTGGATAAAAGAGGCGATTTCGTTATGCGTAACCGCGGTATGTAAAAGCAGTTCCATACACTTTATGCCTGATAAATTGTTGTCACTAATCCAGGAATCGATAATTTTCCCGGGTTTTTCTTTATGGATGATCGCTTCATATTTCCTTAGCATTTCTATAAATTCCCGGGGATCACCCGGTTTATTGAGCGGCATTGGTGTCTCTGCCAAAAGCTTTTCCAGGGATGCGATGCTTTTCTTACCCGCAACATAACTATCCAGGACTTTCAGATTCAGTTCTGCCGAATAGATATTGTTTGCTTTAAGACACACCAATAGGGATGGAATATCCCCGGGGTTAAGCAAATATTTAAAAAACGCCATCGCCTCACGCACCAGCTGATCTGCAAGGAACTCATCCCGTCCGATAACCGTATACGGAATACCTTCTTTTAACAAGCACTGCTCCAGAACTTCCGCCTGGTGATTGGTGCGATATAGTATGGCGATATCGGCAAAGCCTCTGGAATGCCCGGCCACAGGCCTGGTTCTGCGGGATACGGCCCGGGGTTGCGTATCAAGCATATCGATACCGCCAACCATATGGTTTATTTCCTTGGCAACAAAAATCGCCTCCGAAAATTCATCATTGCTTTCTATAAGACGTACTTTAGTGCCGCTTTCCTTGGTTGGATTGAGGAAACAGCCTTGCTCCCCTGCAACCTTTTTGGCGATTACCGCTTGGGCGGCAGCGATGATCTCAGGGGTCGAACGATAATTCTGCGTCAGCCGGACATGCCGGATGCCGGCAAAATCTTCGGTAAACCTTGCAAAATAGCGAAAATCCGAGCCCCTAAAACCATAAATTGACTGGTCAGGGTCACCAATAATAAAGATACTCTCGCTTTTCTTGCCCCATTGCATGAGCAAACGGTATTGAATCTCATTTATATCCTGAAACTCATCTACCAGCAGGTATGTACAGGGATTTTCCTGGTTTCGGCCGGGCCTGCCCGCAGTGGTCTCACATTCAAATTGGTGAAGTACTTCGAGAAGGATATCATCATAATCCATCACCCCATAACGCTTAAGCTGCGAACAGTATGCATCGTACAGCCCAGCCGTGCTTTCCGCTTTTTTCGGATCGCCGGCCGGCAGGGCATCATTTTTAAGCAGCGAGATCCCTTTCAGTGCCTCCCGCAGAGAAATCTCCAACTTCATGCTTTTTACTATTTCCCCAATAATCGAACGAACATTATACTCATCAATAATTGTTATGTTATTTTTGCCCCGCCATTGGGACAACATTTGCAGGCAGATAGAGTGGAACGTCCCGATAGTCATAGCACCGGCCGTCCGTTTGTTCCCGAAATGCTGCTCGAGGCGGTTACGCATCTCCTGTGCCGCTTTATTGGTAAAAGTAACAGCGGTGATCTGTGAGGGGGGAATTCCACATTGTTCGATAAGATAGGCAATACGGCATACCAGCGTTTTTGTTTTTCCTGTTCCAGGGCCGGCAATTACCGCTATTGCCTGGCCGGCGGCTGAAACAGCTTCCCATTGTTCTTTATTCAATCCATAGGGAAAGCTCACAGGAGCAGTCTCTACGGCGTTTTCACATTTTCCCGGCAGACCGGCATCGTCTGGCCCCCACACCGGTTCCGCTATGTAAACCGGCGCTCGGATCTCTTCAACAGCTGTAGGTGTTAATGGTTCTTTATCACAAGTATTCCTATCAGCTGTAAACTCATCATCCATAAAACATAATTGCCCGGAAAACATATCTATTTCATTTTTATTCATTACTCTGACTTTACCGTATTCGCCGTCAAAACCGGGTTGTATATCGACCTTGCCGCCTCTCAGCCGGCGAATTCCTTCCCCAATACAGGGACCTGCCGCCAGTTCAATATCAGGCAACGGCGCCTCGCGGAGAATAAATAACTCCGGGCCGAGACACTGTAGCAGATGTTCATATTTTTTCCTTACTTTCATACTGCTGACAGTCGAACCGATGGAGGAAGCGATTATCTCAGCAAGCGGAACAATACTTTCAAAATGTTTGGCCGTCGGCGGTATAAAGCCTGCTACTCTGTCGGCAAGGGCTTCCACCCGGTGCAGCACGCCGACGGTAAGTTTGCCGCCGCATACCGGGCATATGCCGCCCGCAGCTTTTGTAGCCGCAGGCTGCCAGCATACCTTACAGGACCGGTGCCCATCGTAATGGTATTTGCCTTCCTCCGGAAAAAACTCGATTGTACCGTAAAACTCGTTTGTGCTGCGGTTCTTTAATGCCTGCAACATACATGAATACGAAAGCCCGGTGTCGAAAATATTGGCTTCTCTGGCCAGGTTTGCCGGAGAATGGGCATCCGAGTTGGAAACCAATGTAAAGTTATCCAGAGCGGAAAGACGCCAATTCATGAGCGGATCGGAAGACAGGCCTGTTTCGAGAGCATAAATATAACCGGTAAGGTCACCGAAACACTCCTCAATGTCGTCAAACCCGGAATAGGCACCATAGAGGGAGAAATGCGGGGTCCATATGTGCGCGGGTATAAAGATAGCCTCCGGACAGCTTTCAAGAACGATCTCCAGCAGATCCCTGCTGTCAAGCCCCAGGATCGGCCTGCCGTCCGACCGCAGATTGCCTATGGCCTCAAGCTTGCGTGATATTAATTCAGCTTGCTCCAGGCCGGGCAGAAGGATCAGGTTATGAACCTTGCGTACTTTGCCGTTCTTTTTGTATATGGAGCTGATTTCACCGGAAACAATAAATTGAGGCTTAAACGCTGCTCCGGCCACTCTAGCTTCTTTGCGAAGTTCATTTTTAAGGGTATACAGACCTTCTCCTGCGGGAACAAGCTTTTCTTTCAATTCCTCACGCCAGGCGAAATGAGTAAAATCACCTGTACCGATAACATGAAGCCCTTTACGCCGCGCCCAAAAGTCAAGGACCTCGGCAACGCAATCCTTACTGGTAGCTCTTGAGTATTTCGAATGTATATGAAAATCAGCGATAAACATAATCATCCCACCTGTTTGCTTTGGATTTTTGCAGCCACGCAGCGCTTTACAGGCCCGCTTGGCGTCTGTCACTAAATGTTCTTAGTAAAGCTAATTTTACATTCTCATCCAAAATACAAAATTCCTGCCAAATCAATACAATTCGACAGGAAAATTCGGCTATACGGTCCTTCCTCCAGCAGCAAATGCAGTTGTTCCGCTATATTCAGATAATATCATATCAAACATCATGGCTGGAAATCACGACGACAACGGGCCCCTGTTATCATCGCCCCGAACCATAACATATTTGCGCGTTTGACAACCGCTTTCATGTGTTCGGCGTGATTAGGAACCGATTATTTTTTTGCACTCTTAGGAGAAATATGGTAAAATATATTTTTATAGATGCCAATCCATAATCATCTTGGCAATACTGCCCAAGATAATTATGCTGGTTTACCCAATATACTAATTTGAAAGGAGTATGACATGCACATACCTGAGCTTATTTCTGATTTAGCTCTCATGCTGCTGGTAGCCGGAATTATGACGCTCATATTTAAGCGCTTCCAGCAGCCTTTAGTTTTAGGGTATATTATTACCGGTTTTATGGTAGGCCCTTATTTTACGCTGGTCCCGGCAGTTACCGATGTGGTAAGTATTAGTACCTGGAGCGAAATCGGTATCATTATTCTGATGTTCTCACTGGGATTGGAGTTTAACTTACATAAACTTGCTTCTGTTGGTGGTACGGCAATTATTACAGCTATGACAGAAGTTGTTTCAATGCTGGCAATTGGTTTTGCCTGCGGCCAGTTGATGGGCTGGAGTGTTATGAACAGCGTATTTCTCGGCGGCATGCTGTCGATGTCGTCAACAACCATTATTATCAAAGCATTTGAAGATTTGGACCTAAAAGGGAAAAAGTTTACTGAACTGGTATTTGGCACATTAATTATTGAAGATATTGCCGGCATTTTTATGATGGTCATGCTGTCGACGATTGCAGTCAGCCAGGGAATTTCCGGCGGCGAGCTGGCTGGGCACTTGCTAAAAATGATTTTTTATTTAGCCCTCTGGCTTATTCTCGGGATATATCTTTTGCCTACAATACTCAAAGATGTGCAAAAACTGATGAATGACGAGACACTTTTAATTGTGTCGCTGGGCATTTGTTTTGGCATGGTTTTTTTAGCCAATCATCTTGGTTTTTCTTCGGCTTTAGGATCTTTTTTGGCCGGTTCATTGCTGGCAGGCACTATTCATGCTGAAAAAATCGAGTATATTAATAAACCGATAAAAGATTTGTTTGGTGCCGTATTTTTTATTTCGGTCGGTATGATGGTCGACCCGTCGCTCATCGTAAAGTACGCAGGGCCGATTGTGGTTATTACAATCGCGACTATTTTCGGTAAGGCGATGATGTCGACATTAGGCGTGCTGCTTTCGGGGCAATCATTAAAAACATCTATACTCTGCGGTTTTTCACTCGCACAAATTGGCGAGTTTTCATTTATAATCGCTGCTTTAGGCATCTCGCTGGGAGTAATCAGCGATTATATCTATTCGATTGTAGTCTCCGTTTCGGTTATTACGACATTTACCACGCCGTTTGTCATCCGGGCGGCTGAGGGGAGCTACCTTTATTTAGATAAATGTCTCCCCAAAAAAGTCTCCAAATATCTAAACAGACATACCTCGGAAAACCAGTCGGAAACAGAAAAAGACAGCGATTGGGTTGCCTTTTTTAAAAAATATTTTACCAATTTGATACTATATGCCGTTATTATTCTGGGGATTATTTTGGCGGGGACTTCGTTGCTGGAACCATTTTTGGCTGCGCATATGCCTGCTAGGCTTGCGGCATTGCTGGCGACGCTGGTTACCTTGGTATTGATGGCGCCATTTCTGAAGCCATGCTTATTTAAAAAGAATGAATACTTTATTCCGCTTTGGTTAAAAAGCGCCACCAACCATTTGCCGCTGATCATGCTGATTGTATTGAGGCTGGGAACATTAGTGTTCTTGATTATGCTGCCTTTTACCATTATGCTTGATTTTTCTGAGTTATATATCCTGATAGTGGCGATAGGGCTGGTATTTCTCATTGCCCGCTCAGACTGGCTTATTGCTCCTTACTTGAAAATTGAAGCGCGTTTTCTGGCCAATTTTAATGAGCGAAAGTTAGAGGAAAGAAAAGGCAAGAATATTGGCCATAGCTGGCTGGATGAGCGGATTCACGTAAGTAAGTTCCGTTGCACCGACCAAATCGCTGTTTTGGATAAAACATTGGCCGATTTGCCGGGAACCGAGCGTTCAAAATTGAAAATTATTAAAATTATTCGGGGTGGCAAACATATTAATATTCCCGAAGGGTCGGAACATATCCGGGCAAATGATATTGTTTTTGTTGCCGGCAACGACAAGGTGCTCGACTCCTTTGCTATTTTGACGCAGGTGAATTTAGATAAAAAAGCAGACGGCTGTTATGCGACGTTGCGCGAGTTTATCAAAAACCAGGAAGCCTATGCAGAAGATGACCAGCTGCTCTGCTATGCTGTAACCGTTGAAAAAGATTCGGACCTGGCCGGCGTGGCGATTAAAGATTCTAAGATAAAAGGCGAGTGGGGCGGGTTTTTGCTTGGCTTAGAAAGAGATCTTTACCCAATTTTGGCTCCGGATATTAATATGTATATTCAAGAAAATGATTTGGTCTGGATTTTAGGTACGCAGAGAATGGCCGGGCAGCTGGCTAAAGACGACCTGCTGTAACAGGAAACTATAAAAAAACAGGAGGCTTTGCCGTTGCAAAGCTCCCCTGTTTTTTATACTTTAATTTACTGAATATTTCATTCCAATAAGTCTGCTTTTTAGACAATTGTCACGCCTATGCCGCTGAGAAGAAGCTTTAATTCACAGCTTCGGATATGGGGCCTAACCTTGGTGGATAAGGCCGACACCAATGGCACAGTGGTCTTTTAAGGTCTTTTTTACCATTCCCGCTTCGCTTTCTGTACAGTGCACCACTAAAACGACTTCCGCTTTCCTTGACAAATTGCTCGGCCGATTTTGTCTCTTGGTCATTACCCAGTCAAGGCCGATCCCGCTTGCTACTCCGAGGGCAAGTCCGATAAGCCCGCCTACAATCGGCCCCCAATACCAATGAAAGCCCCAGATTGTTCCCAGCAGCATGAGAATAGTGCCCAGCACCGCGCCACCGTCAATAAGACTTACCCCGTCGGCCCGGTGGATGGTGTCCAGAACCGCCATCTCCCGTGTTTCCTTTTCAAGCGGCACCGCTAAAATTTTCTCCCTGGCGATACCTCTTATTTCAAGGTCCGAGATGGCAAGCTCGATGTACAGGTTGTGGTCAAAGATGGCAAAAATGTGCATACAGTTCCCCTCGCAGTCATACCGGCAGCTCGAAGCGGGAGTCCTGGTAACGACGCTGCAAGTAATTTGCTTGTTCGGCGTCGAACAACTTGTTGAATTCAACGGTATGGTTATAGGCGCTATAGGCGGCAAACAGATACAGGGAAGGCAAGTAGAGCAGCCACTGGACATCGACGGCCTGCGCCACCGCTGCGAAGTCACCGGTCAGCGTAAGATGTATTCCTGGCAGTACATGTGACTGATAACATATGACAACCCACCAAATGAAAAAAAAGAACCCCGAAGGCAAACGATGGGTATAAAGGTGTCCCAGACCGGGCATCGTCGCCGACCAAAAGGCTGCCAGGAGAGGAATTCGTTTGCTCATAATATTGATTTCGAAGGCTCCCATCCGGGCAGGAAGGAGTTGAGCGCCTTCGCGCTCCCCCAGAATGGCACATTTATTTAGCTCTATTGTGCTCCGAAATCCATCCCATATGGCGTAAATATAGGCGCCGATATAGAGAAGCAGCCACCGCTGGTCAAGTGTCTGTGTTGCCGCTTGGAACTGACCTGTAAACGTATAATAGATGGCAAGATTCAGGTGGGACGTGGTATTTATAATGATCTCCCAAAAAACGAGCATAAACCCTTTGATATAGCTGCCCAAAAATATATGGCCAAAACCAGGGAAGGATGCCGACCACCACGCGGTCACCCACGGGTTCCGGAGGTGTATCAAACTGATATTATAGGTATAAGAATAGGCTTTGGGCCGTCGGGTCAGAGTTGTCGGACTAATATCTGCCAGCTTCAAAAACAACACCACCCCGTGTAGTTTCTATTTTTGGGTTATATAGCCATTATATCCAATAATTGAAAATTTAAACAATATTGGCTAGCTATGGGTAGCTTGCGGATCACCCGGTCGATTACCGCCGGTACTCCAAGTTTTTCCTTTCCTCTGTCGGGCTTCGGTATTGCTACCTGCCTTACAGGTTCCGGTTTACGCATGGAACGCAGGGCTTGGGACGTCAATAACACATGAAAAGGAACTGAAACTATCAGGATACTGTCTGCTGACAGCAATGGTATGCAACAAAGATGCCCCGAAGTTTTGCTGTAACAAAATTCGGGGCATTTTTTACTATTTAGCATTCTGATGCGCCGCACCATTTGCTTTAGCTCTTCGGCCAGTGCCTGTTCACCGCGTTTGATCGCTTCCCGTACCATGGAGCCAACTTTACCCGATGCAACGTCGCTCCAATGAGATATTTGTAATAACCTTTTCCTACACACTAGTGTCTTGACCATCTTAGGTAAATATTCCCAAAAGCATAAAGAGCACATAGCCAGAAATAATATACTTAGAAAGAAAATTCGGGGGACTGCATAATGAGTAATCAAGCATTTTTATGGTCGCTATTGATTTTACCTTGGTTAACTTTATTCTTTATGCCGAAAGAAACTATCAAAAGGTGGATGCCTGTTGCTTTATTCTCCGCGCTCACGAGTGTATTAGCTGTAGAATTAGGAGAAAATCTGGGGTGGTTTATTTATGAAGAAGCTGCTTATCCCCTAAGGACATCTTCATATATTATTTTTGGATTAAATATCGTCGTTACTATATGGTTGTTTCTATTTTTCATATGGCCGATTTTGGCGCTATATCGCAATAGATATAGTACTAAACTTTGGATTCGTATATTTAATTCATATCTATTTCCTTGGCAGTAGAGGGCTTTTTCACGAGGTCGGTATTACTCCTTTACTAAACGTGTTAATTGTTACTTTCGATGGTGTTTTAGCATATGGTTATCAAATGTGGCAAGAAAAATTTCTCGCGCCTTCTGAAATCAAATCAGCTAACTATTCTTCGAAGCTACAGCCGGCAGCAACCAAGCCAGTACCCGAAGATCAAGACAATGGAAGACATGAATAGTTTCCTGAATTATCACCACTTTAAAGCCTGATAAGCTGACGATGTTTCGGCGTTATTTACGATCTTGCCTACTGTCACCACTGACATGGGATAGAACTATAACCAAAGAATGCCCCCGAAGTCTCATATCGAGACTTTCGGGGGCATTAACTTATGGGGTTCATTATGCCAGCACTCATAACCCCAGAAGAATGTTCGATAGTTGTCAGGGTTTTCTCCGAATTTTAATTCTCCCTCAGAAAGTGGACATCAGGTTTGCAAGGCTTTTCGTAATATCCGCATCGGTAAAGCAGTATTTCAGGTCGGTAAAATTACCCCTAAGTTTTGCAACTTCTTCCTTGAGGTTTTTATTCTTTAGAACGATGTCCGCTATGTATTCTGCCGTCTGTTCAAACTCTTGGTGCCCGAAGCCGAATCTCGTCATTTCGGCAACGCCGAGCCTGATGGCGCCGGCAGCCGAGAAGCCTTCTTCTTCGGGTGTAGCCTGATAGTTGACGATGATATTGTTGTTTTCCAGCCTGTTTGCTATTTCCGGCCCGGTGCCGTATCCCACCCTCACAATGACCTGATGTGTCTCCGTGTAAGACAGGGAAGGATCACCGGCAACATCCAGGCCGGCCTGCTTAAGGCATTTTGCAAAATACTTGGCATTTTGGATTACATGCTGCTGATATTCATCTTTGAAGCTGTTCATTTCATAGGCGGCCATCAACAGCCCCAGCATAGTACCCAGGTGGTGATTGCTTACGCTGCCGGGAAAAGCCCTGGTTTCGATGGTCTCCCATAAGCCGAATTTATAATCATCCTTGTCGTAATTACCGGCAATGATGCCTCTTTGGGTGCCGAAGAAGGTCTTATGGGTTGAACCGGTGACAATTTCCGCCCCTTCGGCAAAGGGATTCTGGAAGTAATCGCCGGCCAGGCCAAGCACGTGGGCCATGTCATACATGATCACGGCATTGATGTTCTGGTCATCGATGAACTGCCGGATTTCTCTTACCGGTTCTTTATGCAATACCATGCTCTTGCCGAAAATGATCAGCTCCGGTTTATATTTCTCGATGACTTTTTTCGTTGCCTCCACATCAATTTTGAAACTATTATCCTTTTCTACCGGGAAACTGACAACGGCGTTTTTCTCGGTAACAGGATCAATGGCGATGTAGTCATGCAAAGCGCCCATCGGCTGGGCACTCAGGTGCCCGCCCCTGATGATGTGATTGTTCAGTACATAGCCCAGGCGGGAAGGGTCCTTTTTTCTGTTTACCCGGTTTTTAAAATCCATAATTGCACTAAAAACGGCCGCGTTTGCCATCTGCCCGCTGACAACTCTTGTTTCTACCGCCGTGCAATTGAGGTATTTTCTTAGTTCTGCCATTAATAACTGTTCGATCTCATTAATGAAACCGGTGCCTTGATAGTAAAAAACATCGTAGTCATAGAACGATTTCGTTTTCTTGTGCTCCGCATACCGGCAGGCAGGGTCCATTACCGACAACAGTCTGACAGCAGCCGAAGAGGTCTGTTCAGAAGGAATCAGGTTAATGGTTGCTTGCTGCCGCCAGGCAGTATTGCGGCAGCTTTTTTCGATAAGCTGCAACGCTTTGGTCTTGTAGTCTGCCGGACTGTCGAAGGTGCCGCCTGCTTCCACGCCATAAATAATCGGCCTGGCAAAGGGCGGAGCATCGCTTTTGAGATGATACGGCGTGATAACAGCCTGCACCCTGTTGCCTCTGATCTCTACCGCCACCTTGTCGTTCACTTCTACATCGCCGTTAAGCAGGGCCAGGCCGATGGCTCTCGTTGCTTTATCCCCGGTAATTGTGCTTGCCAGCCCATAGCCTTCGGTCTTTAGATAAGGCACCATGGTGGCGCTTGTTATGTAGCCAATTTCCTTATCCCCCTGGAATACCATGCAGCCGGCCCTGGCCACCCCTTTATCAAGCAAAGCAATCGGTTTTATAATTCTGGCCAAAGCCGCCAAGCCGGCATAAACTCTGGCCATGATCTTTTTATAGCCTTCATATTGCTTGGCCAAAGCCTCTCTGCCGATATAATTGCCTTTGACTGCCGCAAAGCTTACGGCAAATTTAGCCAAAGGGCACGAAAAAATCGGGATTTCCCTGCCGTCAAGACCTAAACCCAATTCATGTCCATACAGAGGCAGTCCGGCTTCAAGCCGCAGTGTATCCCTGGCGCCCAGACCGATAGGCATGGCCCCGTACGCCAGCAGAGTCTCCCAAACAGCGGCAGCCGCAGAGGCGTTAATAAACAATTCAAAGCCTAAGGGCTCGCCGGTATAACCCGTCCTGGCAACAAGCACTTCTTGCCCGTCGATTTTTAGAATTTCCAGGGCGTTCTTTACCGGTTCAGTAAGCGAAACGCTGCCGGTCAGGTTACTGAGGATGTTCTTCGAGTCCGGTCCCTGCAGGGAAATCATCACCAGCTCGCCGGACTTATCGGTAACCGTTGCGTCAAATTGGGCTATTTCCCGTTGCAGGTGTTCCCAATCCTTCTCCGCGTTGGCCGCATTGACAACAAGCAAATACTCATCCTCATAAAAGCGGTAAAGATACGCATCATCCACCGCGCCGCCGTTCTCGTTCGCAATTATGGTATACTGCGCCTGCTTCAGGTCAAGGGCCAACACATTATTTGTTAAAACATACTGGAGAAAACCGACAGCTTCCCTACCGGCGACAACGAATCTTCCCATGTGGGACACATCAAATAGGCCGGCCTTTTTTCGGGTATAAATATGTTCCTCGATGATTCCCGCTTTATAATTGATCGGCATCTCCCAGCCGCCGAAATCCACCAGCTTTGCGCCTGCTTTTAGGTGATTGTCATAAAGTACTGTCCTTTTTAACGCTGTCATATTATCAACCTCCATCATTTTCCTGCAGAAAACCGGCGATGAGCTCCGCGTTTTCATACCTAAATAACTACTAAACATGGTAAATATTGGGGTATTTAGGTGAGAGTATTCTCCTTCCAGAAATAAAATCCTTTATCCGGATAAGCAAAATTCTTTACTAAGTTCAAAGCTGTCTAATCCTTCCTCAGAATTATTTCAGCCAACTAGAGACTTAGCCAATAGAAGACCACCCATATAACAAAATGTCTCGAAGCTCAATACAAGCCCCGAGACATCTTTCATTTATTCTGCAGTTTGATGAACTGCACCATTTACTTTTGCTTCTTCGGCCATGGCCTGCTCACCACGCCTAATCGCTTCTCTGACCATCGAACCGGCTTCACCGGTGGTTACGTCGCTCCAATGAGTTGCCAGTTAGAAAAAGCCGCATAAGGCGGAAGGGATCGTGCGGTATATAGCGAAAGGGAATTTATGGTACTAAATGATGGAGGGATTTATATGCAAAAAATTTTACTAAAGGGTTTAATCGGGATTATACTTAGTGCATTTTTACTTTTCAGTTATATTGCAAGTGTTGAGGCGGCGCAATATACCAGAACTTTAACGGAGAATACAAGAATAACGCCGACTGGGGTTATAGTGGCAACCTGGTCCAATATCCCCAAGTTTAAGAAAGGAACTGTTGTTACGCTTAACGAGTATGGCGAGGTTTTTGAGGGCACATTAGCTGAAGATATAAGCTTGCCATATGAAACCGGGACATCGCAGGCTGCTGTCAGGACAGGCTACACGCCTGTTCCATTCTATGTTTACTCTTATGCAACTAAGGAACCGACAAACAGGGTTCTTCCCTTTAAGGGGGGCACAAAAATTACATTCAATGATAAGGGTGAAGTGATTAATGGTACAATTAAAGGTTCTAAAGAAAGTATCACCCTAAATCAAACAAATCAAATACTTGTATCTAGTGGCGAGATAAGTTTTCATAAAAACGGGATGGTAGCAACGTGTAATTTGGCCAGTGATTCCTATCTGCGGCCTGTCGGGTGGCTGCAAATTTTAACTGAAAACTACACAGATAACTCGGCTTGCTCGGGGCTTGTTGAATTTAAGGCTGGTAAAGCAATTAGTCTAAATGAGAAAGGCGAAGTACTCCAGGGCACATTAAACAAAAATACCAAGCTGCTGTCAGCAGGCAGTATTTTGTCAGCAGGCGGCATTAAAGTTTATGAAGCTGGTACTACGGTAGAATTTGATGATCAAGGCATTGTTGTAAAGGCTTCGAATGCAACAAGCGCTGTGAATTAACTGTCAGAGCTACTCAATAAAAAATCCGTCATCCTGACCAAAGTCAATTGATGACGGATTTGCCTTGCAGAGTTCGATGAGCCGATATGGCATAATAAAATTTGCAAATTAACTACCCTATAGGAGTTTAACAGCCCCAAAGGTAAATAAACTACCTCAGCAGCCTATTCGGTATTCGGACTACCATCCATTATAAACAAGGTGTCGCGAAGCTCAGTACAAGCTCCGCGACACCTTGCATTTATTCCGCATGCTGATGAACAGCACCATTTGCTTTTGCTTCTTCCGCCATTTCTATTGACCCCCGGTACGCGGATGCGTAGTTTATTAATGGGTTAGCTTTGGCAACCCTTGGCCACACGCAAGAGGCCGTTACCGCCCTTCGCCAATACATCCAGATTGGTACCAACCCAAAACTTATGAACATCGCTACCGAAGTTATCCGGCAATTCGGTGGTATACCTTAAATTTGGCAGGTTACGTAAGCCAAATTCCATCCATACTTAACCCCATATGAATTATGCCCAGAACATTTTGTTCCGGGCATTGTTCTTATTTGCTTTTGCTTCTTTCGCCATGGTATCTTCACCGCGTTTTATTGCTTCTCTGACCATCGAACCAACTTCACCGGTGGTCACGTCGCTCCAATGAGATATTCGCACATAACCTTTTTTGCTGCTTCTCCCATAATTAATAACCACAAAAAACGAGAAAGGAATGTAAGTTTTTTCAAGAAATATCTGAATAGCAAAATGTATGGGGGATTTATGGCTGATCCCCCTTTTGCTTACAACTGCATGGACGCTGACAATTTAAAGGCGCGGGGCCCGCCTGCCGTGGCATACCCGTCGGCAAATAAGCCGCTCCAATAATTCCTGTCAAACACATTTTCCACGCTGGCCCGGAAGGTGACCGGGACTTTATTAATGACGGTTTTATACTTCGTGCCGATGTCATAGCGCACCCAGCTCGGTATTTTTACCGTATTGGCGGAATCGACATATTGGGAATTGCTGAAAATTGCCCGGACACTCAAGGTTAAATCAGGATTCCAGGGAGTATCCCATTCCACGCCCAGATTGGCCTGATATTTGGGGACGCCCCACGGTGTATTGCCTTGCTTAGTGCTTACATCGCGGGTATATTCGGCGCGCGTATAGGCGATGCCGCCCAGCAGCCGCACTTTGTCATTGATTGCGCCAAAAGCGTTCCATTCAATGCCGCGGTTGCGCTGCTCCGCGTCGTCACTGACAATTTTCTTGCCATCACTTCGGGTAAGCGTAATCACACTGGGTTTTTCGATCTGATAAAAGCTCAGCGTATTGGCGAAGGTACCACGGTCCCATTTTGCGCCGATTTCGTATTGTTTGCTCTTGTACGGCGCAAATACTTCCCCGTAGTTATCTGCCTCCGTATCGGTTACTTCCGACCCCGGACTCAGCCCTTCGATATAGTTGGCATACAGCGATACCGGAGCGGCCCACGGCTTGACTACCAGCCCGATTGCCGGCGTGGTGGCGTCTTCATCATACTTGGCAGTCACGGCGCCGGTTGTGGCGTTGAAGCTTTTGGTTTTCACATTTTGCTGCCGTACCCCCAGTGTCAGCTGAACTTTTTCCTCGTTAAAAGCAAGCGTGTCGGCGATAAACAGGCTGGAGAGATTGGTTTCACTGGTTTTCGCCGACTTGGACGGGGTCGGCAGTGCGGCTAGATAGGACGCGAGAGATGTGGGGTTATAAATATTTGTCGCAATGCCGGTTATCCGGTTCCAGGCAAAGGCGGATTCCGTATCCATAGCATTGTAGCCTACGGCCAGTTGATGGTTAACCGCGCCGGTCCGATAGTTGCCGCGCAAGCCCAGTTCGGCCGCAACGCTGTCTTGCCACCAGTTTTGCTTAAGCATACTGATCGTGCCGTCGCCATTTGACTTGAAACCGACGACGTTAGTGCCGGAGAGAAAACCGGTTCCCCTGTTTGCCAGTTTGCCCATACTGGCATAAGCGGTTACATTGTCACTAACGTCGTATTCGCTTTTAAAAAGAAAACCATTATTCCGGCCTTTGCCATAGATGCCTGGAAAGGGGTTGGCGGAAGCGTCCGGCGCCTTCACGTAGCCGCCGGCTAGACCATACATGGCAACGGAGCCGTTGTCAAACGATTCCTCAGAACTGAAGGCATCCAGGGATAAACGCCATCTGTCGTGACGGTAATCCAGCCCCAGGGCGCCCAACTGACGTTTCTTAGACTGTCCGTCGGTTTCGGTGTCGCCGTCCGCATATACGCCGTTGAAGCGGACACCGAATTCTTTATTTTTGCCGAAGCGGCGCCCTAGGTCAAGATGGCCGCCTAACTGAGACGAGGAGGTATAATCGGCAGTAAAAGAAGCAAAGTCTTCCTCCCCGGCGCGCTTGGGCACCAGGTTGATAGCGCCGCCCACCGAGGTGTTCACGCCGCCGTAGAGAAAGGAACTGGGTCCTTTGAGCACCTCCACCCGTTCCAGAAATTCAACCGGAATATGATCGAAGTGTGCCAAACCCTGCATGCCGTTAAAATAAAGATGCTGATAACTTACATCGAATCCGCGGATCTTATAATTTTCGACAAAATGTCCGTTGGAGGTGGTGAACCTGATGGAGGAATCGTTGCTGAGCACGTCGTACAAGGTACTGGCCTGCTGATCTTCCATAGTCTGGACGGTATAACTGGTGATGCTGAAGGGCGTGTCCATGAAATCCCTGTTGCCCAGAATGCCAACGTTGCCGCCCCGGGCCACCTGGCCGCCGGCGTAGGGCGGGGGCAGAGTATCCCTGCCGGCGGTCACTTCAATCTTTTCCAGGGTGAATTCACGCTGAGCGGCAGAATCCGGTTTGCTATCCGTCTCACCGGCAGCTGCGGCCGTTGCCGCCGTATCCTCGGCATAGGTTACCGGCGTGTGCCAGAACAGGCTGCTGCCGATCAGGGCGTAAAGCAGACGCTTTCTGGCGGGGGACAATTTTTTCTTCATGCTGTGTCAACTCCTTCTGTTGGTGGAAATACATTGTCTGCCTGGCTGCTTCCAGCCACAGGACCGTTTGGTCATTGCGCTATAACACAAAAATTTGGCAATACTTTTAAATAATGGCTTTTTTTTGATATAATAATGATTATCAATATCAAAAAAACTAATGGTTACAGCATAGCAAGCAATAAAATTTAAGTAAATGGATATCTGTCTGAAACACCTGGATTTTTCCCGGGTCTTTGACCGTTCAATAACCTGAAGCGCGGCGTAAATCTGTTTCGCAGGGGGAAAGCATGAAAATTAACGCAAATGAACTCATGGACTATTATTCTAAGGCAACAATATCATTTTTTGATACAGTTTCTGATGCCGTTCCGAGTGGGCTTAAGGGCGAAGGGTGGCGTACATACCCCAAAGCAGGCGGTATTATCATTCCTATTGAGGGAAGCGCCTGCTTTACGTTCAACGGTACGCCTTATGTGATGACGCCCGGTATGGTCATTCATGCCGGGCCGGATATGCGCTTGGACAAAGAGGTGATTGGAAACAAAACTTGGCGTTACGCATTGGTTCACTATAAGATCCCGGAGCACGAATACGCTTCCTTTCCCTATTATCACAGGCATTTCAATATTCCTGTGGGGACGAATCCCCGCTTAATGAACATGATGCTGCAGTTGCTGGTGAGCGATGCCACACAGGGCGGGCAGGCGGCTCTGCATCGCCGCTCCCTGTTTTATCATCTGATTGAAGAAATCGTTGTGTCGGCAAAAAGGGAGCACCGGGACAACGTCGGCGAACTAATCGATGATGCCGTTGCTTTTATTCAGGAAAATTATTCACGACAGTTTACTATTGCTCAGCTTGCCGCGCAATATGGCATGGATGGGAAACGGTTTGCAGAGCTGTTCCAAAGACATATCGGTATGCCACCGATCCGTTATTTGACCGATCTTCGTATCGAGCGTTCCAAGGAGCTTTTGAGAATAAGCAACTGCCCTGTTATGCAGGTGGCGGAGTGCGTAGGCTATATTGATTCCTATTATTTCAGCCGAATATTCAAGAAAATTGCAGGGATTTCACCGACGGATTTTCGGGTAGAAGCGAAAGCGGGAAAAGTATAGCTTCGAGCCGAAAAAAGTCCATTTACTTGCCCGGCGTGCTTTGTTATACTTACCGATGCTGAGTTCGATAAGACTAACTAATCGATATAAGAGGAATGAACAATGAAAAGATCGCTGGGACTTTTAGTCGCAATCGCATTATTGACAGGGCTTCTGGCAGGCTGTGCCGGGGCGCCTGCGAAGGATAGCACAAGCGGCGCCGCCGGGGAAGCGGCGTGGCCCAGAACAGTGGAGGATGATTACGGGCATCGCATTACGCTTGCAGAAAAGCCCGAACGAGTCGTGGTGCTGTATTACGGCCACATTGAAACCCTTATTGTGCTCGGTCACCCCCCGGTTGGGGCGGCGCTGGCCCACACGGCAATGCGCGGATTTGAAACACTCGAACGGTATGCGGATAAAATTGAAATCATTGACGTAGGGGATCCGTCAAAACCTAATTTGGAGCGAATACTGGAAGTTGCTCCCGATTTGATTATTGGTACGGCGACACATACCGGGGCTTATGATGATCTTAGTAAAATAGCGCCTACCGTTTTGTTTAACAGCGAAGACTGGGCAGCCAATCTGTACGACTATGCAGAATGCCTGGGTGCTGAGAAAGAGGCAGAGCAATATATCGCCGACGTGGATGCCTTAATGACGGATGCCAGAGAAAAACTGTCCGAATATAAAGACAAAACCTTCTTTATTGCTTTTGACCTTGGCAAAAACACCTTTGGCGCTATTGGTACAAAGGTAACCAGGCAGCAGGTTTTCTTTGACGATGAAACCGGACTTGGTCTGACGGCGCCGGCTGGAAGCCCGGAGGAATTTGGGCAGATAGCGCTGGAGTCATTAGCGGAGTTCGACCCTGATTACATCTTTATTATTGGTAAGCTCGGCTCGGAGAAAACAGGCTATGAACCAACTTTTTTGGAGGCGGGCACCGCAGATTCGAATATCTGGAAATCGTTAAAAGCCGTGCAAGCAGGAAATGCGTATTTCCTTGACCCCGCTTGCATGACGGGCTCGCCGCTGGGTATAAAACTGGCGATTGAAACGATTGCGGACAGTGTTGTCTTGCATTAGGCGTCAAGGTAACCCTAAGTGCTGCATAGATGGACAGAATTGCGCAAAAGAACATTATATATCTCTGCCCTTTAGCCGGGCGCGGCCTGCGCCTGGTTTCTTATTGCCCAAATTACTCTACTGCCGCTGAAAGGAGAGGTAAAATGGTTAAAAACATGAAACGCTTTCTAAAATACTACCGCCCCTACAAAGGCTTGTTTTTTCTGGATTTGTTCTGTGCGGTGGCGGCGGCTCTGCTGGGGCTGCTTTTTCCCTTCACAGTGAGTCGCATCGTGGACACCCTCCTGCCCGCCGGAAACTGGGGCTTGATTTTATCTTCCTGCGCCGCACTTGCGGGCGTCTACCTGGTCAATACCGCCCTCAAATATGTGGTGGACTATTGGGGGGAGCGGCTGGGCCTGTATATCGAAACTGACCTGCGCACGGAGCTTTATACCCACATGCAGAAGCTTTCCTTCCGCTTTTTTGATAATCATAAGACAGGGCAGCTTGCTTCCCGGATTTCCAATGATTTGCTGGATGTGGGAAACATGGCCCACTACGGGCCGGAGCATTTCCTGATTGCGGTATTTACCCTGATCGGCTCCCTGTTCCTGATGTTTTGCGCCAACTGGCAGCTTGCGCTTTTACTGGGTGTCTTTGTCCTGATGCTGCTGGCCATGAACATCTACTTTATGCAAAGGCTGGTGGCGGCCAGAGGGCGTATGTTCGGAGCCATTGGGGGCTTTATATCCCGGCTGGAGGACGGCATCGGCGGTATCCGCGTGGTGCAGGCGTTTGCCAACGAAAATTATCAGAGAAAGCTGTTTATGAAGGACAACCAAAAATTCTGTGAGGCGAAAATCGAGGGTTTCAAGAATACTGCCAAAAATGAGGCCGTTACCTATATTTTCATCAACCTGCTGCCGGTTCTGGCCCTGCTGGGAGGGAGCTGGTTTACCTTAAACGGAGGCATGAGCAGCGGCGGGCTGTTCAGCTTCATCCTGCTGGCAACTGTGATGGTGACGCCCGTTCAGATGCTGGCCGCCTTTTCCGTCCGCTTTCCCAACGGCATGGCGGGTTTTAAGAATTTCCTTGAAATCATGGACACCGAGCCGGAAATCAAGGATGCTGCCGGTGCTGTAGAGGTGAGCTCTCTGCGGGGCGATATCAGATATGAAAACATTACCTTCGGCTATAACCAGGGACAGGCCGTGCTGGAGAATATCAATTTGTCCGTCTGCGCCGGTGAAACGGTCGCCTTTGTGGGAGCCTCCGGTTCGGGTAAAACCACCCTGTGCAGCCTGCTGCCCCGCTTCTACGAACCAGAGGCCGGGCACATTGCCATCGACGGCATGGATATCCGGGATATGACGCTGTATTCCCTGCGACGGCAGATCGGTGTGGTGCAGCAGGACGTTTTCCTGTTTGCCGGTACGGTCCGGGAAAACATCCAGTTCGGCAAGCTGGACGCCACGGAGCAGGAGATATGGGCGGCAGCCCGGCGAGCCCAGCTTGACGCGTTCATCCGGGAGCAACCGGACGGGCTTGACACCATCATCGGGGAGCGCGGAGTGAAGCTCTCCGGCGGGCAGAAGCAGCGGCTTTCCATTGCCCGGATGTTCTTGAAGAACCCGCCCATTCTCATTTTGGACGAGGCCACTTCCGCGCTGGATACCCAGACCGAGGCGGCAATCCAGCAATCGCTGGCTGAGCTGTCCAAGGGACGCACGACACTGGTTATCGCCCACCGGCTGGCGACGGTGCGCAACGCCGACCGCATCGTTGTATTGACGGAAAGCGGCATCATGGAACAAGGCAGTCACGAACAACTATTGCAACAAGGCGGGATATACAGCCGCCTGCATCGGGGGCAGGCCGGAGCGTAGGGTCGAGGAGGCAAACCAAAAACATGAATCAGCCAAAAGAAGCGGTACAGCCGGTTCAGGATATAGAACAAAAGAAAAAAGACCGCGCTTGGGCGGCGTGGCTTATTATCCTATGCGGCGGCGGGCTGTTGGTCCTGCTCATGGCCTTTTCGATTACCAAGGGCGCGGCGGGAATTCCGCTTTCCTCAGTGTGGGACGCCCTGTTCCGCTTTGATGCGGAGAACACCCGGCAGCTGATCGTGGTTGACCTGCGTCTGCCCCGGGTCATCGCCAGCGCCCTTGTGGGCGCGGCCTTTGCCGTGGCCGGGGCCATTATGCAGGGAACGACCCGAAATCCGATGGCTGATTCCGGGCTGTTAGGGCTAAATGCCGGGGCGGGCTTCGCCCTGTCCATCTGCTTTGCGTTTTTTCCCGGCATGGGGTATATGCAGATTATCCTATTCTCCTTTTCAGGATCTGCATTGGGGGCGGGGCTGGTCAATGGCATCGCATCCCGGCGGCGTGGCGGCGCAACACCGATGCGCCTGGTTCTGGCGGGCGCTGCGGTCAGCGCGCTGCTGGCGGCGTTCAGTCAGGGCATCGCACTGTATTTCGCTGTGGCTCAGGACCTCATGTTTTGGACGGCAGGCGGCATGGCCGGTTCCAATTGGGAGCAAATCAAAATTATGACGCCGTGGATACTCGCCGCTTTGCTGGGGGCGATTGCTCTCTCTCGTTCCATTTCTCTGTTAAGTCTGGGCGAAGACGTGGCCAAGGGCTTGGGGCTCAATACGGCCATAGTCAACGCCCTTTGCTCTCTCATTGTTCTGATACTGGCGGGGGCTTCGGTATCCGTGGTGGGCGCGGTGGGCTTTGTAGGCCTGATTATTCCCCATCTGGCAAGATCCCTTGTGGGGGTGGATTACCGCTGGATCATACCGTCCTCGGCGGTACTGGGGGCACTTTTGATGGTTGCGGCGGATTTGGGTGCGAGAATGCTCAACCCGCCCTTTGAAACGCCCATCGGTGTATTGACTGCGCTGGTCGGCGTGCCCTTCTTTTTATATCTATCCCGCAAGCAAAAGAGGGCGTTGTAATGGACATACGGCAGAAAAACGAAGCGTATAAAAGAAAAATCGCCATCCGAAACACGGCCATCGTCACCGGATGTGCGGCTTTGCTTGTGATTTCCTTTATGATCAGCATGAATACAGGATATACGAAGCTCACTCCGCCGGATACCCTGCGCACCCTGTTCGGTGGCGGCACGGCTAAAGAAAACCTGATTTTGTTCGATTTCCGGCTGCCCCGCATTGTTGTTTCTATCCTCGTTGGCGCAGGGTTGGCGCTCTCCGGCTGTATCATCCAGGGTGTTTCAAAGAACGCGCTGGCCGACCCCGGCTTGCTCGGTATCAACGCGGGCGCCGGGCTTACGGTCATCCTGTATGTGATGTTTTTCGGCGCTCAGTCCTTTCTCTCGGTCTTTACCTTACCTTTTCTGGCATTGGCAGGCGCGGGCGTGACGGCCATTTTGATTTATGCGCTGGCTTTCAAGAAGGGTGAGGGCATCGCTCCCCTGCGTCTGATCTTGACCGGCGTGGCGCTACAGGCCGGTATTTCTGCCCTGACTACCTTGCTGGTCGTGAAACTGGACGAAACGCAGTTTACCTTCGTGGCGACATGGCAGGCGGGCAGCATTTGGGGTTCAAACTGGAAATTCGTGTTGGCGTTACTTCCGTGGCTGCTGCTCCTGATTCCCTATGTAATGTACAAGGCCCGTGTTTTGGACGTGCTGAACATGGGCGATGACGTGGCGTACAGCTTAGGTGCGTCGGTGGAACGTGAACGGCGCGGGCTGCTGGCGGCGTCTGTTGCCCTTGCCGCCTCCTGCGTGGCGGTGAGCGGCAGCATCAGCTTTGTGGGGCTGATCGCACCCCATCTGGCGCGACGGCTGGTAGGGCCTAAGCATGCCATTTTGCTGCCCGCCTGCGCCCTAACGGGCGCGGTGCTGGTAGCGGTAGCAGACACCATCGCGCGGGTGATCGTGCAGCCCTCTGAGATACCCACCGGCATCATGGTAGCCATCATCGGCGCACCGTATTTCCTCTACCTGTTGGCAAAGAGCAGGCAGTAACGAAAGGATGATGAACATGCACAGTATTGCAACAGAAAACTTAGCCGTCGCCTACGATGAAAACCTTGTGGTGGACGATCTGGATATGCAAATCCCAAAGGGGAAAATTACGGCCATCATCGGGCCGAATGGCTGCGGGAAATCCACCGTATTAAAGGCTGCGGGCCGAATCTTAAAACCCAAGGGCGGCATGGTGTACCTGAATGGAGATAATATCCGCCGCCTGACAACGAAAGAGGTGGCGCAGAAGATGGCCATCCTTCCTCAATCCCCGCAGGCCCCGGCAGGGCTGACCGTGGGCGAGCTTGTGGCTTACGGGCGTTTCCCCCATCAGCGGGGCTTGGGGAAGCTGAAACCCGAGGATAAGGAAATTATCCAGTGGGCGCTGGCGGTAACGCGCCTCGTCGAGTTTGAAACCACGGCGGTGGACAATCTCTCCGGCGGCCAGCGGCAGCGGGTGTGGATTGCAATGGCCCTTGCCCAGCAGACTGACCTGATCCTGCTGGACGAGCCGACGACCTATCTTGATCTGGCTTATCAATTAGAGGTTCTGGAATTGCTCTACCGCCTGAACCGGGAGCAAAGCTGCACGATTGTGATGGTACTGCATGACCTTAATTTGGCCGCCCGTTTTGCGGATTACATGATTGCCCTACGCTGCGGTGACATTATCAAGCACGGTACGCCGGAGGAAGTCATGACTACAGAGGTTCTCCGCGAAACCTTCCACATCGACGCGGAAATCGTGAAGGAAACGCGCACGGGCCGCCCCACCTGTGTTTCCTACGACCTGATCCGGCCGGTCGAGGATAGCTGCGATATATGCGAGAAAGTGTGTGGATGAAGAAAATTGCGATTTACGGCAAGGGCGGCATCGGAAAATCCATCATCATATCCAATGTATCGGCGACAATGGGGCTGACCGTCACGAGGTGTCAGAGGGACAGGTCCTTCGCCACAGTCAATCTTCTAATCATTTCACTTCTCTTCGTGTCAATGAACCTGTCCCTCTGACATACCAAAGGATTTGTTCCGAGACGGCCTGCCCAATAAAATGAAAATAAAGAAAACGAAGCCTGGTTGTCCGGCTTCGTTCGTGTCTGTAATGCAGTTGGAACTGGTATGATTATTCTAAGCAGGTATCTCCGCAATGGTTGCTAATATGGCCGGACCTCTTGTTTTCAGCTCCTCCATCCTGCTGGCAATCCTGTTATACTTCTCACCATAAATCATATCATCAATACCAGTCTTAAATTCAGTTTGACCAGTGCGGCCAATTCCCCCTGCAGTTCCATCAATCATCACTACGTGCCAACGGGACGGAGTTATCCGACACTATTTATTTGATCTCTTTATTTTCCGGATAAAACCACAAAACTCATGTCAGATTAAGATACATATTGGGAAAATCTATTCAATTAACAGCGGCTGCCAGCAGCACTGCTGACAGTTACATCCACTAGATACCGGTTCTGGCCGCCGGCTGCAAAAATTACCCGCTATAACCAAGCTGTACCGAAATCCTGTTGGCTGTTTCCTTGACTACAGGCATAAATTCAGCCATCACCGCCTCAGTCATCCTGATGGCCGGTCCGGCCACACTGATAGCCGCTTTTACGGTGCCGGAATGATTAAATACCGGCGCCGCCACCCCGCGGATGCCCGGGAGATAGTATTCATCATCAATAGAATAGCCCCGCTGCCTGACCGTCGCCAGCTGCTCCCTGATTAAAGGCAACTCAACAACCGTTTTATCTGTATATTTTAGAAACTGACCCTGCCGTTCGAACTCAGCCAGCAAGGCATTAAGTTTTTCCGTATCCAGATAAGCTAGGATAGCTAACCCCAGCGCGGTACAGTAGGCCGGAAATCGTGTCCCCACGTCAAGTCCCATCCGCAAAGGCTCACGGCTCTCAATCCGGTCAATATAAATGACCTGATTAAAATCCAAGACGGCCAGATTCACCGTCTCGTTTGTAATCCCGGCCAGTTGTTCCAAATACGGATGGGCCGTCTTGCGAATGCCGATATGATTCACCATGCGGTTCCCCAGTTCAAAAAGCTTAAAACTCAGTTTATATTTTTCGTTGGCGGTCTGTTCTACATAGCCATGAATGCGCAGGGTGGTAATGATGCGGTGGACCGTACCCTTTCCCCAGCCGAGTTCTCTGCTTAATTCACTGATCCCCATTGCTTCCACCCGGCTCAAAGTCTCTAAAATTTTTAATGATTTTTCTACTGAGTGTACTGCAGTAACGGATTCACTCATGATAACTCTCCTGAAACAGTAAATTGTAATTTATTCAACCTCGCTTGGCTAAAAAATTACGGCCCTCTTATATTTCCAATCTATTTTATAACTTGATTATTTTATGCAGGATATTAATTCATAGTTGCTGCCGGCCAAACCAGATTGCCGTCCCCGTCAAAAGGCAGTTCCGCCAAGGCGGACAGCACGGCCAGCTTAGGATTGCCGGCAAGTTCGGGCAGCAGGGCCTCCGAAAGATAAAAATGCTCTAATTCCAGCGTATTCTTTATCCAAACCAGCCGCGCCGCCTCCGGCGCTGTTGGTCCGCAGATCATAAGCGCGGCGGCAATCGCCTCTTTATCCGATTCCAGTGCGATAGGCACCCGTCCTTTTTCCGGGGCGGCACCGGTCAGGCAGTTGATTGCTGTGGCCTTAAAATCAATCTTAGCCACCAGCCGCCGTGTCGTTAAATCAGCCATGCCGATACCTACGGCGTTGCCATAGCTGTCATCGGCCAAATCCAGAGCCACAATCCTGGTGTACTGCGGGAACTCGGCTTCCGGTTCCGCAGCATTATAGATTCTGCCAACAACATTGGTATCCATACCGGTGCCGGATATCTGCTTGCCAATTTGCTGCACAATCACCACATCCAGCGTGGCAAACGGAATCACTGCCATCATCTGCTTGGCAGCCTGCAACAAGTGCTGCTCGCTTTTTTCAATATCCGCCGCTATTGCCGCTTTAATAATCGCGGTCTCATGGTAAAAGTTTTCCACTATCCCTAGCCCGAATAAAACAGGAGCCGTTTGCAGCACATAGCGTGCTACTACCGGGATAACATTGTTAAACCCCCGTTTAACCGCAAATCTATGCGCTGTTTGTGCGCCTTGATGATTGCCTAAACCAATCGTAATCAGCTTCATCAGCCCGCTTTCGACAGGACCGATAAAATCCGTGTGCGCTTTGACCCTGTGAACCAGAACAATGCCGTCTGCTTCCATAGCAATTTTATCAATTAAAACCGGGATGCCTGATTCGGTGGTGCCAATCCGGACCACCTCCAGCGAGGACCGTATCGGCACACCAATACTCTCGGCCGTAATTCCCAGCGTTGCCAGCACCATAACCTGCCCTTCGGCGGTAGCCCCGCCATGGCTGCCCATCGCCGGCACAATAAAGGGTTCAGCGCCCAGCCTTTGTAATTCTTCAGCAACGGCCCGCACAATTAAGGCATGGTTGGCTATGCCCCGGCTGCCCACCGCGATGGCGATCCGGGCCCCGGCTGTCACGGCCAGGTTTAACCCGGCTATTTCCTGCTTAACAACCGCAGCCATATCCTGTAAGGCAGGTACATCCGAGCGTTGCCTGACCAAGACCACTCTGGGAAACTTCATGGACCTCCCCTCCTTTTTTTACTTTGCGCGGCCGGGACTACGCCGTTCCCGGCCGGGAGACCGCTTCAGCGCTGCGGCGGCAGTTTGCCGCGCCTTTCAATTGCCTTAAGCAGGTTAGTCAGTGTTTCATTAACAGGAGTGGGAATACCCAGTTTTGCGCCTTCGTCCACGATCGCCCCATTGATGGCAAGCACCTCAGTCCTTAGTCCCCGCTCTATATCCTGCCTCATAGAAGCCTTATTATCATAAGTGGAACGGCAAATGCCCCGGACATGTTCCAAAATATCAGCCACCATAAACTTAATCCCTTTAGCCTTGGCCACGGCAGCACCTTCCTGCACCACTGCCGCCTGAAGCCTCTCTGTTTCCTTATATTCCAGTAGCTGGCCATTGGTCAGCATCGTAATGGCAGCAAGAGCGTTAATGCCCACATTGGCTAATAGCTTTGTCCAGATCAGGCTGTCCACATTCTGACTGACATGCATCTCCACCCCGGCGTTAGTAAAGGCAGCAACCACTTGCTGCAGCCGTGGTGTTATTGTTCCATTCAGTTCCCCGATTGAAATTGACCCTGTTGCGCTGGGTTTAATGATGCCCGGTCCTAATACAGTACAGCCAAAGGCGGTCGTACCGGCCAGGATGCGGTTAGCGCCCAAAATGGCAGCGATAGTTTCTACATTCCCTACCCCATTCTGGACAGTAAGTATGCTCGTATCTTGACCGGCAATTTTCAGACAATCCCGCGCCGCCTGTTCGTTATCGTAAGCCTTAACAGCAAACAGTATCAAATCCGGTGTACCGGCGGCCTCAATTCGGCTAACGGCTTTGACCGGCAGTACCTCCACGCCGCCTTGGCGGACAATTGTCAGGCCATTTGCCTGCATAGCCGCCACATGTTCTGTATTAATATCAACAAAGGTTACATCTTCACCGCTTTTGTGTAAAAATGCCCCAAATAAACCGCCAATCGCCCCTGAACCAACAACGGCAATCTGCAAAATAAGCCCCTCCCTTGTATGTATTGGTTTCGAGGAAGTAATTATGGAATTCATTCCCTGGGCACCGCTTGCGCGCACCCCGCCGGTGATGAACAATGCTCATAAATGCTGGAGCATTGTTCATCTATTATGCAAATTTTATAAAGCTATGTACCCTGCATTATGCGTATGCCGGCCGGGGGCAGTTCATAAATCAAACAGGGGTGTTGTTGTCCTGCGCAGGCTTATTCGCCCAGTAACCGGCAAGGATTGAGCCGGTAAAATTATGCCAGACGCTGAATATTGCCCCGGGAACGGCAGCAAGCGGCTCTAAATGAGCCAGTGCCAATACTACTGCCAGCCCGGACATTTCAATACCAATTTCAAATGTAATCGCTCTGGCCTGCCGCTCCCCCATGCCCAGAGCTTTGGATGCGCCATACCCCAAAGCCAGGCCCAGCCCATTGTGCAGGGCAACGGCAATGAGGGCAATAACCGCTACTGTAACCAGCTTGGCGGCACTTAAGGCCACCACGATGGCGATCGCCCAAATAATAGCGATGACCGAGATAACAGGCACAATTTTCATAATGCGGTTCACAAAAGAATTAAACAGGCCGCGCAGTACCATACCGATTAGTACCGGCAGCAATACAATCTTTACTACATCCAGAAACATGGCCGTAGCATCAACTTGTATCTCCGACCCGGCCAGCAGCAAAAATGTCGCGGGCAGCAGCAGCGGCGCCAAAATTATGTTAAAACTGGATACCGTAACCGATAACGCCGTATCCGCTTTTGCTAAAAAACTCATTACATTGGAAGCGGTGCCGCTGGGGCAGCAGCCGACCAAAATCAGCCCGGCGGCCAAAGCCGGCGGTAATCCCAATAATTTTGCCACACCAAAGCCGACTAAAGGCATGATGAGATATCTGAGCACAATGCCAATAACAACGTCCCTGGGCCTGGACAATACCAGTTTGAAATCTTCCACCGACATTGACAGCCCCATCCCCAGCATAATCGTGCCAAGTAAATAAGTAACCAGATACCCCTGTGATTGTAAGGAATCCGGGAACAGAAACGCCAGCCCGGAAAACAGGATAAGCCATACCGGAAACAGCTTGGTAATTGCCAAAGCAATTTTTTCTAACAGAGCCATTTAAGATCCCTCCGTTTTTCATTATCCAGCTGGAGCAGAATTACAGCACCTGTAGTCACGCCACAACAGCGGTTGCATTGTTTGTTAATATAAACGCTTCAAATCCTCCTCTTTCATGCCAAAAGAATGTTCCGGCCCGGGAAATACTCCGTCCTGCGTTTCCTGATAAAAACTGTTCAGGGCATCTACCATTTGTTTGTTAAGCTGGGCATATTGTTTGACCATTTTGGGCACAAAGCGGTCAAACATGCCCAATAAATCCTGAGTAACCAATACCTGGGCGTCACAATAGGGGCCGGCACCGATACCCATAGTGGGAATATTGAGCTGTTCAGTAATCATTTTGGCTACAGGGGCGGGAATGCACTCCAGTACGATAGCGAAGGCGCCGGCCTGGGCAAGCGCTTTAGCATCTTCCAGCAACTGTTTGGCAGCTTCGGCATCTTTACCCTGAACCTTAAACCCGCCCAGCTGGCCGGCGGTTTGCGGCGTTAAACCAATATGCCCCATCACCGGAATACCGCCGTTGACCATTGCGGCCACGATAGGGGCAACATTTTTACCACCTTCCAGTTTAACAGCATCGGCACCGCCTTCTTTCATAATCCGGTTGGCATTACGGATTGCGTCCCCAATCCCGGTATTATAAGATCCAAAAGGCATATCCCCAACAATCAAAGTATTGGGGGCCCCCTTGACTACCGGTTTGGTGTGATGAATAATATCTTCCATGGTAACCGGCACCGTACTGTCATATCCCAGCACTGTCATGCCCAGCGAGTCACCCACCAGAATCATTTCAATCGGTGTTTTCTCAATTACCGAAGCCAATAAAACATCATACGCAGTAATCATGGTAAACTTCTTAGTTTTGCCTTTCATTTCCCGGCATTGGGGAATTGTCATTTTAACCTTTCCCATTGTACAAACCTCTCCTTTAAATAAATTTATTTTTGTCTCGCTCGGGGCGAAACACCGGTGCCAAAAAATATACCAGGTAAGTGTTCATTATTTCGGAACAATCGTTTCGAATATTTTATAAAAAAATTACTTGGTTAACCAAGTATAACAATTTTACTGCCCTTGTTAAATATGTATTATTTTCTGTCTTTTGTGTAAATTCTATCTCATTCAGTATATTCTGTCAATATCTTATATTTTTTTCTTTCATTATATGCTTAAGTCTGCTAATATTGCAGCATACCCCAGCGCCCTTTGCCGGCAGGACGACGCCAAAACAGTCCGGCCCACGGTTATGTGGGCGGACTGTTTGGATAGACCTATACTGCTTTTCATACTATATGGCTTAGGCATATAAAGCTTTTATTTACTTGCAGCGAGAGTTTCAACCAAATGCAGCACATCACCGTCAAAACTCAGTTTCTCAGTATTGTAGATCCAAACTGAATCATTGGCTTCCGTACGGAATGGCTTGCCCCAGCTAAGCTCAACCTGCCCCTTGGTCATGCCGGCTTCGACACTTCCGTTTTGAATCTTGCCCCACAATTCGTAAGACCCGCCCAGACTCTTTCTGGGGTCTTCCGTAAACAGGGCACCCTGCCAGGGAGGAGACTCGGTCCAGGCCTGAACAGGCATATTAGTCCAACTGTAGGCGATGGGTAAAACCGCTTTCTCCCCGTTTACTGAAACAATCAGCCAAACAGGTTCCTGCGACTGATTACCGAGATATACATCAACCACCGTAACGGGAGCGCCAATGTCAGTAGCTACAGACTTTGGCACCGTATTTCCATCAGGGACATATAGCCCTGACAATTCTCTAAACTTGGGATAAATAGTTTTGCCCAGAAACTGTTTACGGGCATTCTCCAGGTCGGAGGCCAAAACAAGACCTTCTAATTGCCCGCGAATAGTACGGCCAAGCAATTTTTCGCCGGTATCATTGACAGTCATGCTAATCGTATACTCCTGCTGATTATAACCGGCGGGAAAAGGCACTACGGCAGTGACTGTAACCTGTTTGCCAGCATGTTCAGCGTAGGGAATGCGGACCGAACGGTCGCCCTGGAAGCCTTTATCAGCCTGATCGACTGTAAAAATCTCATAGCCGTCAGACTGCTTATCGGCAGGCAAAGCAAGAAAAGTAAAGACCTGGCCCTGCCACTTCTCGATTTTTATATCTGCCGGCGGTGTGTCAGCGGAAGCTGTCCAAACCGGACTGGCAGTGCCTAATCCTATCAACAAACTCAAAACCAGTAATATCCGCAAGCTAACTGTCTTCAATCCTGATTACCCCCTAATTTAAGTTCTTCCTGACGGTAACTGTGGATCTTTCTGAAAGCCTCCTGAAATTTCCCCGAAAAAGAATGACTCACCTGGTTGCCCCTGTAGAAGCTCTGCAGTTTATACCTGACTATACTGTAGCAGTCAATAATAATCTGGCATGATCAGTAAGTTTTATACATACAACGTATTATAGTGCATATAACAAAATTCGTCAAATATTTATTTTCTTTTAGTAATTATTACCAGCAATCTTAGTCGCTAAGCTGCCTTTATGCCGGGAGAGTTATACTGTCTATCCTGAAAAATAGCATTTTTCATTCTTTGCTGGTGCCGCTGTAACGGCATGACTGTCTATCAGGACAAAAACAAAACTGACAGGCCGCTTCAGTCAGCGGCACGTCAGTTTTTAACCTCTATAACACCTGGACCTTATATTCGCGCAGCCAGTGATCAGCCTGGATCAGATAGGCGAAAAGCTGGGGGCCGCTCATCAGCTGCCCAAACCAGGGAATGTTAGAAGCAGACAAATCAGTCCGGGCAATCTCTTTGAGTTTTTCGATATCCAGCAAGGCCTGCAGCGGGGATGCCGGGTCCTGTAAAATAGCCAGGGCCTCATTGACAACGACCTTGGTATAGGCCGGATTATGAGTTTTGGGATAAGGACTTTTCTTCCTCCATAATACGTCCTCCGGCAAGATTCCTTCCAAGGCGTACCGCAGCAAGCCTTTCTCCCGGTTGTGCGCATTCTTCATGCTCCAGGGCACGTTCCAGACATAGTCTACAATGCGGTGATCACAAAAAGGCACTCTAACCTCCAGACCAAACGCCATGCTCATGCGGTCCTTCCGGTCCAGCAGGGTCGGCATAAACCGGGTAAGGCTGAGATAAAAGATTTCGCGCATCCTGGCTGAACGGACATCCTCACCCGGCAGGCGCGGCACTTCCGCCAGCGCCTCACTGTAACGCTGGGCTACATATTCAGCCGGTTTTATCCTGGCCTGGATTTCAGGTTTTAGCCAGGGAATACGGATTTCCGGCCGCGGCGACCAGGGGAATGTCGTGGCATTGATCATTTCTTCCCGCTGAAACCAGGGGTACCCCCCGAAAACCTCATCGGCACACTCGCCTGACAAGGCCACAGTGGCGCCTTTTTTGATCTCGCGGCAGAATAGATAAAGCGAGGTATCAATATCAGCCATACCCGGTAAATCACGGACCAGTGCGGCCGGCCTGAGACTTGCTGCCAATTCCGGCGTATCTAAGAGTATATTGTGGTGAACTGTGTCAAAATGCTCTGCTACCCGGGTAACAAAAGGTCCATCCGGATTAGGCTGGAAACTGTTGGCTTTAAAATGCAAATCATTATCTACATAATCTACTGAATAGGTATGCAGGCTTCCCAGACCCGCTCTTTTATGGGACATGGCGGCCAGGGCAGTGAGCGCACTGGAGTCCAGTCCGCCGGAAAGCAGTGTACAGATGGGCACATCTGATACCAGTTGGCGTTCGGCCGTATCAATAAGCAATTCCCGTACTTTTGCTTTGGTATTGTCGAAACTGTCCAGGTGCGGCTGCGATTCCAGTTTCCAGTATTGACTGATCAGCTTGCCCTGGCGGTTGTAAGTCAGGCAATGGCCCGGCTTCAGCTCTTTGACATTACGAAACACGCCATGCCCGGGTGTCCGGGCCGGCCCAATCATAAAAACCTCGGCTAAGCCTTCGGCATCAAGCTCAGGCCGCACCAACGGATTAGCGAGCAGGGTTTTAAGTTCTGATCCAAAAATAAAACTACTGCCGTATTCTGTGTAAAACAGAGGCTTAACCCCAATCCGGTCCCGGGCCAGAAACAGGCTCTGATTGGCCTCATCCCAAATACCAAAGGCATATATGCCGTTACACCGTTCGACACAGGCAGGCCCCCACTCGATAAAAGCTACGAGCAGTACCTCCGTATCACAGCGGGTGCTGAATACATAGCCCCGGTCTTCCAGCTGCTGTTTGATTTCTAATGTATTATACAGCTCACCATTATAAGTGATGATGAATTTCTGCTCACCGCGAAACCGGATCATAGGCTGGGCCCCGCCCACAGGATCAATAACACTAAGGCGGCGATGCCCCAATGCCGCCCGTGGTGTAATATAGGCTCCCTGCGCGTCTGGTCCGCGTGCCGCCAGTGTTGCAATCATAGCTGATAAGATATGGCTGCTTTCTGTTAGATCTTCCTGCCAGTCAATCCAACCAGTAATTCCGCACATGCTTTAATCATCTCCCATAAAAGAATATAGCCTGTGAACGCCCGGTTTGCTATGCCGGCGTACCGCAGGCGCCTTTGCCCACATGCTGTTTGCATGCTTATAAATATGCGTCTTAGCAAACAATTGTCACAGGCGGCCAAGAAAATATGTATGCTGCAGAGGTTCAGCGGATACGCTAAATTAAGGACTAACTGATTTATGCAGGGAGGAAATGATTATGGCTGAAAGCAAACAGTCGGAAACAAACTTAAACACGCCCCAGGCCCAGACGAATCCTGATTATCAGCAAGGGGCCGATATTGACAATGCCGGTGCCGTATATCAGGAAAGCGGTCTTGATGCCACCCAGGATGCGCTCCGGTCGGAGGAGCTCAAGCCAGGCAACAAGCATGCAACCGATAGTCTGGTCGCAAGAATGTTATGGGGGCATGAAGAAAAAGTTAATTTGAATGTGCGCGTGTCGGAAGATGGCTCTTTGGATTTAAATGATGATGTACGTTAAAAAACAGGCCGAATCCGGCCTGTTTTTTCTTTAACAGTGACTTTTATCACAGCGTATAGTGCTTTGATTTGTTAAACTAAGCCTAAAGATATATTCCCCCGAGGAGGTTTATGTATGAAAAAGCAATTGATAAAAAATATTGAGTTCAGCAAAGCACATGATTTGGTTAACCTGGTCGATTATCAGCCTGGCAAAGTCGTAAGCCTGACTTTGTCACAAAACCAAACCCTCAGTATAACCCTGTTTGCCTTTGCGCAGGGCGAAGCAATCAGCACGCACTCGGCCCCTGGCGATGCCCTGGTATATATCCTTGACGGCCGGGCCGATATTAGCATCGGCGGTGAGAAAATCACCGCCACTGCCGGTCAGGTGGTCGTTATGCCTGCCAATATTCCCCACGGCCTTGAGGCTGTGGAAAATTTTAAAATGCTGTTGGTCGTTGTTATGTGATTTTACAGTTTTAGATCTACCCCGAATATACCAAGCAGAGTCCCTGTGCCGTCAGTAATCGGCAGGGAAATGGTTAAACAAGGCTGATGGGATATGGACGAAACATATACCTGCGATACGTAGAACTTCCCCTGCCTGGCTTGTTTAAACCATTCTCTGGTTGAGGCATTGGCAATGCCGGCCGGAGGCAGGGAAGCAACAAACTGCCCATCTGTTAAATTTGTCCAGGCGGCCTCAAGCTCAGGATTCTGCGCTAAGAGGCCGCTCAGTATTTCTTTATGCTCAGCCCTATTCATACCTGTCACCTGTTGATTTTTCACGGTACGTTCCAGCAGCTTGCGCAGTTTTGCTATCCTGGCGTCAATTTCGGCCTGCTGGCGGCTGCTGATATCAATAAGTGTCAGCTTGCCGGTAGTAGCCACAAGCTGCTCGGCTACTTTAGCCAAAACGTCCCCCATGCCCCGCGTATCGCCCAGGTGTTGATCCTGCTGGCCAAGAGAACTGGTTACGGTCGTCATCCGGCTGGCCGCTTCGTCCGCCATGCTGGCAATCCGGCCGAGAAAATCTGCTGCTTTCTGGGTAGCGGCAAACTGGTTTTGCCTGGCAGCGCTGGCCTCCGCCATTTTTGCCTCCACCTGGGAACTGGCTGCTAAAATCGCCTGCAGGCTGGCATCCGCTTCCCGCATTTCCTGCGCGCCTGTTGCCACGGCGTTGGTCCCGGTTGCCGCTGCTTTTGCCGCTGCCAGGACCCCGCCGTCTATTTCGGCCAGCAGTTTATTGGCTGAATTTGCGGCAGCGGCACTGGCATCGGAAAGCTTCTGAATCTCTTGCGCCACAACCGCAAAACCACGTCCGTGCTCCCCGGCTCTGGCGGCCTCAATACTGGCGTTAAGCGCCAGAAGATTGGTTTGCGCTGATATCCCCCGGATGGCAGTCAGAAAACTGTCGATATCCCTGGCCATTTGGGTCAGGGCGGTAATTCGTTCCCCTACTTCGGCTGAAGCCTGACGGATAGAATCCATCGCCACCGTTACTTTGGCTGCCGCCTCATAACCCTGGGCCGCAATATTTTTGGAAGCCAGGCTGTCCTGATAAATATCACCGGCCACGGCGGTAATGGTTTGCGTTGCCGCCATAATATCATCAATTTGGCGGGCTGCATGCTTAGTCGCAGCCGCTATATCCTGGGTCAGCCGGTCGGCAGTGCCGGCCTCCTTACAGGCCTGTTCCGCCAGGCAGGCAGCCTGGCCGATAACGGCGTTAACCTGGCTTACTGCTGCGGAAACCTGACTGGATGACACCTGTGTTTCCTGCCCGAAGGTTCTCAGCATGCCTGCCAGGGAAGCAATATTTTTTGCTAAAGGCTGTAATTCTGCCGGATACTCATCCGGATCAATCCTGGCAGACATATTTCCGGCTGCATATTGGGCAGTCAGTCTGCTTAGCTTAGCAATAGCTTTATTTTTCCCAAACCACAATGACATAAACGCCCCACTCCTGTCTCTGAGCTGCAAACTGCAATTTCTTTATTTTTCCAAATAAATATACTATAAAATAGATTGGCAGGGCAAGAGTAAATAAAAGCAAATTAACATTTTATTGGACATCTGTGTTGCACATCTATGTTGAGTGTACATTTTGTCCATTTTTGCGCTGCCAGGACGTTCCAAATTGCCGGTTCGGCTATTTTTACACATTTTCACCGTACAATATACCGGAGTTAGACAAAATCCCGCATCATTTCCCAGTAAATAATGCGGGCTTGCGTTTATTGGGATAAAACCTGCGCCAGCCGGAACAGTTCCGGATCAATAGCCTTTTTCTTGCCGACAGCATCCTCAATTGCCACCTCAACACACTGGCGGCATTGATAACCGATCATGATCTCGGTCCTGCCGTTCAGCAGGGCCCGGACCGCAGTCTCCGCCAGGCGGCTGGCAAGCAACCGGTCCGATACGGTGGGTGCCCCGCCGCGTTGGATATGTCCAAGGACAGATGCCCGCGTCTCCAGGCCGGTTTTAGCCCGGATGGACTTGCCCAGGTCAATGGCGCTGCCGGCCCCTTCCGCCACAACCACAATACTATATTGTTTGCCTTTGGTTCTGGATTCCAATAATTTTTTGCAAATTTCCTCTTCCGAAAATGGTTCTTCCGGGATGAGGATAATCTCGGCCCCCCCGGCCAAACCGGCAGTAAGGGCAATCCAGCCGCAGGCACGCCCCATTACCTCAACCAGCATGACCCGCCCGTGGGCTGAGGCCGTATCCCTTAGTTTGTTGATCGCGTCAAGGGCGGTATTGACCGCGGTATCAAAACCGATCGTATAATCAGTACCCCAAATATCGTTGTCAATGGTCCCGGGCAAACCCACAAACTTAATGCCCAGTTCCCCGAGATGCCTGGCACCGGTCAGCGAGCCGTCACCGCCAATAACAATCAACCCTTCAATGCCGCGGGCTGTTAAATTGGCGGCTGCTTTTTGCCGGCCGGCCAGGGTCTTAAATTCCTCGCTGCGGGCGGTGCCCAAGAAAGTACCGCCTTTTTGAATAATATCGCCCACTGACCTGGAATCCAGCACTCTCATATCGCCGGCGATCATGCCGGCATAGCCGTTTTTAATCCCCCACACCTCAGCATCGTGTGCCAGGGCGACACGGACTGCCGCCCTGATGGCCGCATTCATGCCCGGACAATCGCCACCACTGGTTATCACTGCAATCTTTTTCATAATGACCCTGCCTTTCTTCCCCTATCGGATTTTATAAAGTTCAATGCTGTACGGCTTCTGCCGGCACCCGGAAGGACTTGGCATAAGCCAAGTCTGTCTAAAACTTAACCCAGTGTTAAAATATGCTATATATTCGGCAATTACCTCCAATTGCCTGCCAGGAAAGGTTGCAAAGCCAAAGTTTTCTTTTATACACCGGAAACCCGAATCATTTCTATTCTATTATATATATCTTGTTAAATCAAAAACATGGCCACAATCGTCGTCACCGCCAACCCGGCCAGCACCGGCAGCAAATTGCGTCTGGCAAGCTCAAAGGGACTGACACCACAGATAGCAGCAGCTGGTATGAGTGCCCAAGGAACCAGTGTCCCGCCGCCTACCCAGATGGCCGCAATCTGGCCTAACGCGGTCAGGGTTGCAATCCCGGAACCAATGGCCGTGGCGAATAAATGGGCAATCGAACCGGCTAAGGCTATGCCGGAGAACCCTGAGCCATCCAGGCCTGTTATTGCTCCCACAAGGGTTAAAGTGACGGCGCCAACCGCGGGATTAAGCGGTACCAGACCGGCAATTGCCAAACCGATATCATTGACAATCCCCTCGGAGGGCGGCGGCAGTACCTGCCCCATAATATGATTGATGCCGGCATCACCCAGATAAAAAAAAGCGGCAATGGGAATGACCGGGCCAAAAATAGTAAAGCCGAAAGTAAAACCGTCAATCAGATATGCCGTTACTTTCTCTAAACTCTGGTTCCGGTACACCAATAAAGTGATTAATACCAGAATAAATACAGCGGTGCCGCCAATTAGCGCCGTAGCGTCCCCGCCTTGTAAATCAGCCGCATACATAATCGCGACATCCAAAAAAAACAGCCCCGGTACAAGGACGGCCAACACCTTTTTCACCCTCACCGGCAGTATATTGCGCAGGTTCGCCCCCTGCTCCTCGCCAGGCGGCGCATAGCTGGCGTAGGACAGTTCAGCAGTTTCACACCTGCTGAAGTCCGCTTGTTCCTTTATATCCCGCTTCAGCAGCCAATAAGCGGTAGCTGTGGCCACCAACCCCATGACAAAGACTAAGGGTACGCTGGCACTTACAACACTCTGCACAGGAATACCGGCGGCCGTTGCCGTCAGTCTGGGGGCGCCCTGAATCACGAAATCACTGGATAAAGCAATGCCATGGCCGAACAGATTCATGGCCACAGCCACGCCCATGGCCGGCAGCCCGGCTCTTACCGCCGCCGGTAACAGTACCGCTCCCAGCAGGGCCACTGCCGGTGATGGCCAAAAGAACCAGGAAATAACCATCATTAATAAGCCTGTTATCCAATATGCCTGAAAGGGTGTGCAAATCAGGGTCGTTATGGGCGCCACCATAACCTCATTAATACCTGTGATCAGCAAAATCCGGCTCATAGCGACAATGATGGAGATAATCAGAATGGTTCCCAGCAATTCAGTAATTGCATATATAAAGCTATGAAAAATACCGCTGAGAGCCAGATAAACTGAGCCTTTGACAATTAAACCGATAGTAAAAATCCCTATAATGCATACCAGAGAAGTATCACGCCGCATAATCATTACACCCATAATCACAACAATAAACAGTAAGTACACATAGTGCAGCGCAGTAAGCTCTACCCCATCGCTCTCCCTCCTGTGCTTTATAATCTCTACAGAATATGCGCAAAAGAAGAATTTAGTCATTTTGTTCTAGCACCTTGTCAGCTCTAAAACGGTAGAATAATGGCGAGGCTATTTTTCGCAAACCAAGGCGACCGTCAGTATTCACTGGATTAGGCTGACAAGGTGCTGGCCAATAAAAATTTTACAGACTACCCAAAAATCTCCGCGGATAGTCTGCACTGCGCCGTGTCATCCTAAGTACGGGTGATATAATTGCCAAAGCTAATGCTAATCTTCTTGTTGCTGCTGTCGGTGTTTTTCGCAAGCGGCTGCGGTACCCTTAATAAACCACAGGCCAAACCGGAAGCCGCTAAACAGCCGGCGGTAAATCAACCGTCAGCGCAGCCGGACCTGTCGGCCCAGCTTAACAGCCAATTGCAGCAGTTTAATGGCCAAGCCGGCCTGTTTGCCAAAAATTTAAAAACAGGCCAAACCTTCAGTTTCAATCAGAATACTATCTTCCCTACAGCGTCAACCCATAAACTGGTGGTTGCCCTGGCTGTCTACAAATATCTGTATGCAGAAGCGGCAGCCGCAGATAAAAAACGTTATGACGTCGGTATTAAGAACATGCTGGTAGTCAGTGACAATGAAGCCTTTTATGAACTTTTAGACGATATTGAACAGAAAAAACCGGATGCCCTGACCCGCGTATTAGCTGACCTCAAGCTTGTTCACACCAGGATTCACAGCCGCGAGGCCTTCAGTCAATACGGTTACCACAGCGTCACCACCCCCGGGGAAATGGCCGCCGTTTTTGAAACAATCTACAACGAAGCCTATCTTGGCCAGGAGTTCTCAGCAATCTTAAAAGAAGAATTGTCGAAAACAATCTTTACGGAAGAAATTCCCCGTTTCATGCAAAACAGCAAGGTATTGCATAAAGTGGGTGAACTGCCTGGCGTACAGTGTGATGTCGGTATCGTCGATGACGGCCGCGACCAGATATTGATCAGCGCCTATACGACAACCCGCCGGCCGCCTCCCTATGCCAGCAATTTTATTGCCGCTATTTCCGCCAAAGCCTATAACCTGCTTCGCACTAAGTGAGTGCCAGCGGCAGCAAACAATGCCACACCCGGGTGTGGCATTGTTTGGCATTACTGAACTTTCCGGCGCTGCCTGCGTAAGCCTATTCATTTTTCAGCATGGTTTAGCATACTTATCTTACAGCAGGCCTGTGGGAAATGAGGAGTGAACCATGTTTCTGGTATATGCTCTGGCCGGCGTTTTCTGCCTGGGATTGGCACCGTTATTCGGCAAAACAGTGTTAAACACCGTCAACCCGGTTACGGCTTTTGTCTTACGGACGATGATTGCCGCAGTTATTATCGCCGCCTGGTTTCTTAGTGCCAAAGGCTTTAATGAATTGCTGACTGTTCCGCCCTCACTGTGGATTATTATTACAATTGAAGCCGTTCTGGCAGCCTTGCTTGGTGATCTGGCTTATTTTTATGCCTTAAAAGACGGTAATATCAATGAAGTGTCACTTATTATGTCTTGTGCACCCCTGGTGACAATCAGCTTAAGCTATTTCCTGTTAAACGAGGTCATTACCGGCAGCCAGCTTATCGGTGCAGTGTTCATAACGATTGGCTTAGTATTAATTAGCCTTTAGAAACTAAGCTTCTGCCGGCGCCCTGGAGGGTATCTTTTTTATCCTTAGATCACAGCATTGAACCTTAAAAATTCTGATGGTTAAAAGCAACAGCTGTTATCTCCATAAACAATACATGGAAATAGCAGCTGTTGGTTCTGATAGCGGCTTTTAGACGGCCTGATAGCCTATCTGCAGCGCCAGCTTATTCATCTCTTCCGTGCCTTTGGGTACGCGGGCCAGCACCGCCGCCTCCAGGGCGGGAAAACTGACCGAGCCGGTGAGTTTGGCAATCGTGCCCAGGGCGACAATGTTGGCAAATAATTCGCGCCCGCATTTTTCCCGGGCCAGTTGAGTAATCGGAATAGCATGGACATGCTTATAGGCAGCCGGTACCTCCCGGACAAAGGTATTGTCAACAACCAGGATGCCCTCTGCTTTTAAGTCGGCACCGTATTTGTCAAGTGCCTCCTGCGTCATGGCCAGCAGCAGGTCCGGCGCTGCCACTTTCGGGTAATGAATGCGGTCGTTGCTGATAATAACCTCCGACTTGCTGGAACCGCCGCGCGCTTCGGGACCGTAAGACTGGGATTGTACTGCTTCTTTGCCGTCGGCAATAGCGGCCTCGGCAAGAATGATGCCGGCAAGGATCAACCCTTGTCCCCCGGAACCGCTTAATCTGACCTCCATCATACTAACTACGCCCTCCCATCGCCTGTTTGATTACCTTGCCATATTCAGCAGAATATTCAGGCGCTGTTTCCTGGTGAAGCACGCCGATCTTAATTTTTCCGGCCAGTTGCTCCGGCTTGAGCCTGGCCGCAGCCTCAACCGGCACGGTATGGTCCCGCTGCCAGGCTAACAGGGCGGCAGGCTTGCTCAGCTTGTTCTGCCGGCCGTAAGAAATCGGACAACCGGTCAGCGCTTCGACTACGGCAAAGCCTTCATGGGCAATCCCTTTGGCCACAAGCTCGGCCAGCTGCTTGGCATGATAGGTAGTGGAACGGGCAACAAAGGTTGCCCCGGCGCCCTTAGCCAGCTCGCTCAAGTCAAAGGCCCGGTCGATATTGCCGTAAGGCGCGGTAGTCGCCCTGGCCATCTGCGGTGTTAAGGGTGAATACTGACCACCGGTCATACCATAGATATTGTTATTATAGACAATGACCGTCAGGTCTATATTACGTCTGGCTGCATGGATAAAATGATTGCCGCCGATGGCGGTCGCATCCCCGTCACCGGTGATTACCAGCACCTTGTGGTCAGGCTTAGCCAGCTTAATCCCGGTGGCAAACGGCAGGGCCCGGCCATGAGCGGTATGCAGGGTGTCAAAATTCAAATAGCCCGAAGCCCGGGACGAACAGCCGATTCCTGACACGATGGTTGTTTTATCCTGATCAAGCCCCAGTTTATCAATGGCCCTGACTATCGCTGCGGTTACGATGCCGTTCCCGCAGCCGGGACACCAGATGTGCGGCAGCTTGGGCCGGTAATACTTCTCCAATAATTGTTCCATGGATTTCCCTCCTCCTTAATTGGCCTGGGCTCCGGTAATGGCGGCCAGCATTTCCTGCGGTGTAATCGGATCATTATTCCACTTGGCCAGTGAAACCACCTTAGCCTGCCCGGCCACGATGCGTTCAACCTCCTGCACATACTGGCCATAATTCAGTTCGGCCACAATAATAGTTTTGGCCTTTTGCGCCAACGCCTTAAGCTGCTTGGCCGGCGACGGCCAGATGGTAATCGGCCGGAACAAACCGGCTTTAATTCCCTGGCGGCGCGCCATTTCCACGGCGGCATAGGCTGTACGGGCCGTACCGCCAAAGGCAATAACGGCAATCTCGGCATCAGCAAGCTGTTGTTCTTCAAAGGTGACAATCTTGTCAGCATGGTCGGTGATTTTGGTATGCAGCCGGGCAATAAGCTCCTGGGATGTGCTGTTGGCGCCGCTGGGAAAACCGGTATAGTCGTGGGCCAGCCCGGTAACATGAAACCGGTAGCCGTCGCCATAGGCAGGCATCGGCGGTATCCCGTCGGCCTCAGGCTGGTACGGCAAAAATTCGCCCGGCGGCAGGACCGGTTTTTTGCGGTTAACAATTGTCAGGCTGTCCGCAGCCGGGATCTCAATCTTTTCCCGCATATGGCCAATAATCTCATCAAGCAGCAATACCACCGGTGTCCGGTATTGCTCGGCCAGATTAAAGGCTTCTATGGTCAGGCTAAAACATTCCGGCACACTGGCAGGACTAAGGGCAATAACCCCCCGGTCCCCGTGGGAACCCCACCGGGCTTGCATAATATCGGCCTGGGCCGGTGAAGTCGGCTGACCGGTACTGGGGCCAACCCGCTGAACATTTACAATTACGCAGGGAACCTCAGCCATGGACGCATAGCCGATTAATTCCTGTTTCAGAGAAAAGCCGGGGCCGCTGGTTGCCGTCAGAGACTTAACGCCGGTCAAAGCCGCACCGATCGTTGCGGCCATGCCGGCAATTTCGTCCTCCATCTGAATAAAAGTCCCGCCAACCTGGGGCAGCCGCTTTGCCAGCAGCTCAGCAACCTCAGTGGACGGTGTAATCGGATAGCCGGCAAAAAACCTGGCGCCGGCGGCAAGCGCGCCTTCTGCACAAGCATGATTCCCCTGCATAAGTACTGCTTTAGCCATAAAATACATTCCTCCGTTTATAACTTATTACTTATCAGCAATGACAAAAATAGCATAATCAGGACATCTTAATTCACATTGCCCGCAAGCCACACAGTCATCCGGCTGAGCGACCTCTATTTTGGCAAGGTCATCCAGCTTCAGTACCTTCTTGGGACAAAACTCAACACAAATGCCACATCCTTTGCAAAACCGGGGCTTAGTTTTCAGCATTTTATCCACTCCTTTTTATATTTAAAACAAGCCATGATCAGGCAGTAAACAACTTACCGGGGTTTAACACCCCTTGCGGATCGACCGCTGCTTTAAGTTTTTGCCCGGCGGCAAAACCGGTTTCTCCTGTTTCCCATTTGAGAAACGGTGCTTTCATATAACCGATACCGTGCTCACCTGACAGAGTACCGCCAAGGTCCAGCGCTGCTTTAAACAGTTCTTCGACCGCTTGCTCGACTCGTTCCATTTCCTGGTGATTGTGTTTGTTGCTTAAAATATTGGGATGAAGATTGCCGTCACCGGCATGACCGAAAATGACCATCTTCAGGTCGTATTTCTGCGCGATCTCCCGCAGCCGGCGCACCATCGCCGGAATCTGACTGCGGGGGACCGTGGCGTCTTCCGAAATTTTAGTCGGGTTGATTTTGCCGCAAGCCGGCGAAATAGCCTTGCGGGCCCGCCACAGTTTATCACTGTCTGCCGGTGTCGAAGCTACCTGGATTTCGGTTGCGCCCCATTGCCGGCACGCTTTCATGACATGTTCCGCCTGTGTGCTGATCGACACCGCATTCCCATCCACCTCAATCAGGAGGATAGCCTCGGCCTTCACCGGCAGCCCGGCCTGAAGATAATCCTCTACCGCACAAATAGTTTGATTATCCATGATCTCCAGTGTGGTGGGAATCGTCCCCGCGGCAATCATCCCGCTAACCGTGCGGGCGGCATCGTCCAAACTGTTAAAAATGGCCAGCAGGGTTTGTTTAGCCTGCGGTTTGTCAACAAGCCGCAGATAGGCTTTAGTCACAATCCCCAGAGTACCCTCCGACCCGACAAAGAGCATTCCCCAGTCAGGGCCGGCCATTTCACTGTCAAATCGGTTGCCGGCTTCAATGATGCTGCCGTCTGGCAGCACAACCTCCAGCCCCAATACATAGTCTCTGGTAATGCCGTACTTAACCCCCCGGGGCCCGCCCGCGCACTCGGCAATGTTGCCGCCGATAGTTGAGGTTTTGGCACTCGCCGGGTCAGGGGGGTAAAAAAGACCGGCCTTATTGACTGCGTTTACGAAATCCTCGGTAATAACCCCGGCCTCGACCACCGCCACCCGGTTAGCGGCATCAATCTCGATAATCCGGTTCAAACGGGTCAACACAAGGCTAATACCACCCCTTACAGGCACGGAGCCGCCTGATAAACCAGTGGCCGCGCCCCTGGCGGTTACCGGGATATTGTACTGCCCGGCCAGCTTGACAATGGCGGCAACCTCTTCGACGCTGCCGGGCTTCACGACCACATCGGGCGGAAAATCCCGGAAAGTGGCATCAAAAGAATAACAGATCCGGTCCTCCAGCCGATCCATAACATATTGCCGGCCAAGCAGTTGTTTTAGCTCGGTAATGACTTGCTGCTCCACTTTCTCCCCCCTATTCCAGCCCGTAAGCGCGGGCCATGATTTCCGCCGTGTGCACTACCTGCATGGGGCTCCGCCGCTGGCCAAGCCCGTCGGCAATATGCATCCGGCAGGCCGAACAGCCTGTTGCCAGGATGGCGGCGCCTGTCGCTGCGGCATTATCCAGCTTCCAGTCATTGATCGTCCGGGCCACATCATAATAGGTCATGCTGAAAGTCCCGCCGGCCCCGCAGCACTTGGCGGCATCTTTCATTTCCACAAATTCCGCACCGGGTATAGCCGCTAACAGCTGCCGTGGTTCTTTCGCCACCCCCATGCCCCGGACAAGATGGCAGGGATCATGGTAAGTAATCTTAGCCTTTACCGCCCGCAAGTCCTGCTTGATCCCGGTGTCAGCAATAAACTGGGTAATATCCTGCACTTTCCCGGCCAGCAGCTGCCAGGCTTTTTTTAGCTCAGGATCTTCAATAATAAAACCATATTCATGCTTTAAGGCCGCCCCGCAGGACGCGCAGCCGGTTATGACAGCGTCATAATTGCCGGCTGCCAGAATTTTCACATTTTCTTCGGCCAGGTATCGCCCAACCCGATAATCGCCAGCGGTAAAAGCCGGCGTGCCACAACAGCTTTGCCTGGACGGCAGGACAACTTCGACATTGTGGGCCTTAAGAAGCTTAACAATCGCCTCACCGGCCGCCGGATAGACGTAGTTGAGCATACAGCCCGTATAAAAAGCCACCCTGGCCTGGGGTGAAACCACCCGGCTGGTTTCAGGCAGGCGCGCCCTTAACGGCACTGTCGCTAAGGGCGGAATAATCCGCCGCTGGCTGAGTCCGGCCCCCGGCAGGGAAACCCGGGCCATTTTGCCGATGCCGTCAGGGGCATCTTTAAAGACTATATTTTGAAAAACGGCGCCAGTCCTGAGGCCCAGGTCAAACAGCCGGCGATAGGTAAGCCCGGTAAAAGCCAGCCTTTTAGCCAGCGGCAAGCCGTTGGCAGCCGCTAATACCCGCCTGGCACTTAAAAACAGTTCGTCTGTTTTCACACCCGACGGACAGCCGGTGACACAGGCTTTACATAACAAACATTTCGACATTCTTGTTTGAAGTTCGGGAGTAAGAGCCAATTTTCCTTCACTGACTGCCTCCAGCAGCTTAACTTTCCCTCTGGCAGTGGTGTTTTCATTATCTGAAGCCTGAAAAACCGGACAAACTGAGCGGCAGGTACCGCAGCGGATGCACTTAACCAGTTGTTGCTGCCACTCATCATACTTATTATCCATATTGTCGTCACCCCTCTGCCGTCAGCGGTTTAATATCATTTTGGGATCAAAGGCGGCTTTAGCCCGCTGCTCAAGCATTGCCAGCGCACCACGCCCGCGGCGGCCGGCCAGGCGGTCATATTTACCGGCGGCAATCCCCCCGGCCTGAATAACAGCCTGTAGGACCGCGTCAATGAAACCTTGCTCCGGCTCCGGCCTGGACAAGGCAATATTTAGCTTACCTTCGGCCAATTGGCCAAATAGACCTGCTTGTACAGCGAATTTTTCGGCTATTGCATAAAATTGTTTTATGAACTCTTCCTGGCGGGTAAATGCCAATTTATATTCATCTGTTAATACATAATTGCCGCCGGGGCGATATAACGCGGCCCATTGTGAGGCCAGCCGGCCATAGCTGTCAGCCGCCGCCCGGATGGTACCGCCATATGTTTCTATCAGGGCCAGCGTATGTTGGGCCTGTTCAGCAGTCTCTGCCGCTAAGCCGTCAAACTCCAGCAGAACAAGCGGCCCCTGCCCACCGGCCTGATATAGATTTTGCACACCAGGATCAATCCATAATAAGTAGGCGGGAACCAGCCGGCTGTCCCTTAGCTTCCGCATAAACGCCAACAGCTGTTCCAAACCGGCAAAGGTGGCAGCCAGTCCCCTGCGGCTCTCCGGCAAAGGCAGCAGTTTAAGCAGAAATTTTACCGCAATGCCATAATCCGTATAAGGGGCATTAAAGAAGCGGGTAAAATCGTAACCAGTAACGTTTTTAACCGTTTTCCCGCCGGTTTTTAATAACTCGCCTGTTGGTAAAACAATCTCCGAGCCCATAAGAAAATGCTTGGTATAGCCATATTTTAAACTGGATATATTGGAGCAGCCTTCATAAAACAGCTGGCCGATTGTCTTGTCATGATAGAATGGAGTATCTGCCGGCATAAAACGCAGGCCCTGCTCACCTAACCGGCTGGCAAGAGTGCCAAGTTTGACACCAGGATGAACGGTTGCGACAAGGTTAGCGGCGTCAATCTCGATAATTTTATTTAACTCTTGCAAATCGACAGTGAGACCGTCATCATTGCCCTGCCGGTAGACATACAACGGGCGGCCGGCCTCTGATGAGAGCCGGAGCAAATGCTGCAATTCTTCTATAGACCGTGGTGACGTTGAATGGCTCACATTACTTCCTCCTTCAAAACCATAATCCTGATGCTGCTGTCTGTCAGGAGGTAAAAAAAGCACTCGATTGAGTGCTTTTTTTACCTTTAGCTATTCCACTCCACCTAAAGCTGCTCATTACGCCATAGTACCTTAGGCGATTAGATATTATTTACATAAACTCTATATTTTCACAAAGCGGACTTTCAATATCCCTTCGATGCCGCCAAGAAAATCGAGGGTCTCTTTCGACACTTCCGAATCCACAGTCAAAACCATCATCGCCCGCTGATCAGTTGTCTTGCGCCCAAGCTGCATAGTGGCAATATTCACTTTGCCGGCCCCCAATAAGGTGCCCATCTGCCCGACAACCCCCGGCTTATCAATGTTCTCCGCAATCAGCATATAGGGCATCGGATTGACATCAAACTCATAGCCGTTGATTTCAAGAATTCTTAATTCCCCTTTGCCGAATATTGTGCCGCTGATCGTAAACACTTTACCCTTTGACCCAACCTTAAGTGTAATTAACGTCAGGTAATTATTTGTCGTGGATTCTTTGCTTTCGGTTACCGTCACCCCTCTGCTTTTGGCGATGAGGCTGGCATTCACATAATTCACCCGTTCCTTGAGCACAGGCTCGAACAGACCTTTTAATATCGCCAGGGAGATCACTGAGGTTTCCAGTGCCGCTGCCTCGCCCCGGTACAGGATCTCCACTTTGTCAACGGCTTCTTTCTCCAGTTGATAATACATTTTACCCAGAGTCTCACCTAACCGTAAGTACGATTTGATGGTATCCATAGCCTGAATAGGAAGGGTAGGCAGATTGACAGCATTGGGAACCATTTCGCCCCGCAAGGCGGAGATTACCTCCTGGGCCACAGTTATGCCGACATTGTCCTGGGCTTCGACTGTATCAGCACCGGCATGAGGTGTGACAATCACATTATCAAATTCAAGCAGGGGGGAAGTGGCCTGCGGTTCCCCTTCGAGGACATCGATACCGGCCCGCTTGACAACTTTGGCTTGTAGCGCCTCCATCAGCGCTTCCTCATTTACAATCCCCGCCCGGGCACAGTTGATAACCGTAAGCCCTTTTTTCGCCGCCTTAAACTGCTCCTTGCCGATGATGCCATAGGTCTCTTCTGTTTTGGGGGTGTGGACGGTCAAAATATCGCAGGCGCCCATCAGATCTGCCAGCTTTTCCTTTTTCTCCACCCCCAGATTTTTGAAGCGGGTATCACTGATATAAGGGTCATAGGCGATAATATTCATACCAAACGATTTCAGGCGGGTGGCCACCAGCGATCCGATCCGGCCCAACCCCACGATACCGGCAGTTTTTCCCTGCAGCTCCATGCCCTTTAAACCGGAGCGATCCCATACCCGGTCTTTGAGCCGGTTATGCAGCTGCGGGATATTGCGACAGGTTGCAAACAGCAATCCGAGGGTAAGCTCTGCGGCCGATACAACATTCGATTCCGGCGTATTGACAACAATAATACCGCGTTTGGTGGCTCCCTCCATATCAATATTATCAACACCGTTGCCGGCCCGGCCCACCACTTTTAAGCGGGTGGCTTTTTGATACAGCTCTTCATTGACTTTAGTATTGCTGCGCACAATCAGGGCCTCATAATCGCCAATAACCTCCAGCAGCTCCTGGCGGGTCAGAGTGGTTTTTATATCAACTACAGCCCCTTCCTCCGTGAGTTTTTCCAGTCCTTTCTGGGCTATTTGCTCAGAAACTAATACTTTCATATTCTTACCTCCATTATTAATTGTACAATTATATCCTCGCAGGGGATCAAAAATGCCTGGCCCGGCAAATAAGAAAAGACTTGGCTTATGCCAAGTCCTTCAGGACGTCGGCAGAAGCCTTAGTCGTTCTTATGTCCACAGAATTTATTATAAATTCTGGTAGACAAAAAAAAGTTCCCATCCCAATAGGGACGAGAACTTTCCCGCGTTGCCACCCATGTTGCCTTACGGCCAACTTTAGCCGCTGTAATGGGCGGATCCCGTTCTGATTCATCACCAGCCACTCCCAGGCGGAACCATGCTGTTCGGTGTAACGGCTCGCACCAACCGCCGTCTCTCTGGCCACCTTGCATTAGGCTTCCTGCTCATCGTGTATGATATAAACTTGTTATCATTATAATGTGTTCGCAAGTACAAGTCAAGTGTCTTTTTCAGCAGCAGTCATTATACATTTTAGTCTTTAATCAGGCCGGATTTCCCCAAAAGTGCCAAGCCAATAATTAACTCTCCCTGCTACCCGCCGGCTTAACCACCGGCAGCGGCCTGGGGCTTAATTGCCGGGATGATATAACGGCCCGCAATAGCCAGCAGGATAATGCCGCCGCCGACCAGCGACCAAAAGCCGGGCCCCTCCCCCAGCAGCAGGAATACCCACAGGGGGTTGAGGATCGGTTCAATCATGGTGATGATGGAAGCCTCAAGGGCGGTTACATATTTGATGGCAAGGGAATACAGGACATAGGCCAACCCAATCTGGACACAGCCGAGGGCCACAATAGCAGCCCAGCCGCCGGCGCCGGGTGAGCCTGAAAATATAAACGGCAGGCCGCAGAAAAAGGTCAGTCCATTCCCCAGCAGCACGGACCCGAACGGCGACCCTTCCTTTTGCAGGCGCATGGCTACAGTCATGACGGCCATCGACACCCCGCTGAGGATGGCCAGCAGGTTGCCGGCAAGTCCGTCTGCCGACATTTGCTCCTGAAAAAACAGCACCATCCCGCCGACAACAGCCCCAATTGTCACCAGATCCTGCCAGCCGGGCTTCTCATTCAGAAAAACAGCGCCCAGGATGGCGACATAGACCGGACAGGTATATTGCAGCAAAATGACATTGGCCGCAGTGGTCAGCTTGACGGCCGTAACAAAAGTTAGCATCATGGCCGCGTAAGCAACCCCGCCAATAACCGCAGCCTTGTTCCAGCTGATCGGCGAATGCCGGAAAGCGGCCCAAATAACGAGGGCGGCAACCCCGCTCCTCGCCCCGGCAATTGCCAGCGGATTCCAGTCAATCCATTTGATGCCGAGGCCGCTGGTACTCAACAGGACAGCGGTTACGGCCAGCAAAAACACACCTTTCAGCCGTTCTGAAAGCGTAAAACTCTGCAACCAGTTCAACATAAATACCCACTCATCCAATATTCACGCGCAGCCCCCGCCCATTCCAATCTAAGTCCTATCTGTGCGTATTTTTTTATTATAGCATCACCAAGACCGTTTAGCAGCACTGCCAGGCTATTTTTCGCACCTTAAAATTAGGCAAACCAGGCCTGATGCAGGCGCCTGATAGCCGTAGCGATCTGGTTGGCAGGTATTTTTGAAAAATAGAGTATGATTTGCGGGAGTTTTTCCTGCGATGATTCTAAATAGTAATCCTGCACAGGCGCCACACGGCAGCCCTGAGCCAATGCTTTTTCCACCAGGTCTTTAGCCGTTAGCTCTGCTTTGACACTGAGGATGGTATGCAGCCCTGACTCAGTATCAGTCACCTCAACATGCTCGCCCAGAATATTTCTAATGGCGTCAAACAAAAGCACATTCTTTTCCGCATACAGTTTGCGCAACCGGCGAATCTGCCGCTCTAAATGACCATCCTCCATAAATTTAGCCAAAGCCAGCTGCTCGATTGTGGAAGCGGCCTGATTATATAAGGAAGAGTTCTGGTGATATAAAGCTAGCAAGTGTTCCGGCAGCACCAGATAGCTGATCCGTATTGACGGCGGTATAACTTTGGAAAATGAGCCCAGATATACCACCCGTCCGGCATTGTCCAAGCCTTTTAAGGCGGGAATCGGTCGTCCGAAATAGCGGAATTCACTGTCATAGTCATCCTCAATAATCGTGCCGTCAACCGACTGGGCCCACTTTAGCAGCCTTGTTCTTTTGCCAACAGGCATTATATACCCGGTCGGGAACTGATGGGAGGGACTTAGGTACACCAGTTTGGTGCCGCTTTTAACCAGCTCCTCAATAGCAATGCCGTCCTGCCTCATTTTTACCGGTATTATGGCAAAAGCATGGTCGGTAAATATGCGTCTCCCGTTCTTAAAGCCCGGTTCTTCAAAAGCAATACTTTGGTGCTCCAGTTTCAACAGGCTGCAAAGAATATTCAGGAGGTTTTGGACCCCGGCGCCAACAATGATCTGGTCCGGCTGGGTATAAACGCCGCGTGACTTCTGGATATATTTAGCGATCTGAGTACGCAGCTCCGGTTCGCCGCGAATATGGCCATAGCCAACCAGCCGCTCTTTATTCAAAAAGACTTTACTGATGTATCGTTTCCATAACGAGAAATCAAACCCGTTAATATCCATTTCGCCACTGGCGAAGTCATAAAGTATCGTGGCCTCTTCTGCCGGCAGCGGCTGATAAGCGGGGGCGGCGGCAGCAGTTGCTGCCCCCGTCTCGCACCGTATATCCTCGAATTTATTGACAGTGTACCGTGAACGGTCATAATTGCTGATATAACCCTCACTCAGCAGCTGCTGGTATGCTTTCTCAACCGTGATCTTGCTCACCGCCAGGCTTTTAGCCAAGCCCCTGATGGATGGCAGCTTTTCCCCTTTGACAATCCGGTTTTGCTCAATTGCATTCTTATAATGCTGGTAAAGCTGTATATATAAGGGTTCTTTGCTGTTCGGGTTAAGCATAAGCAGCTCTAACATACTGTCCTCCTAAAACTGTACCTATTAAATATCTTCATTCTGTATATTTCAATATAACCAATTATATTCTATACTACAACTATAATTTTTTAAAGCCCCACTACTTCATCTTTCTTAAACCGCTAGAATAGTTTGAAGTACAAGTACAAGGAGGACTTATCATGACAGTAGTTAAAGCACTTACAGTGGCTGGTTCCGATACAAGCGGCGGCGCCGGTCTGCAGGCCGATCTAAAAACTTTTCAGGAGCTTGGGATTTATGGCATGACCGCACTCACAGTCGTTGTCGCGCAAAACCCGCACAACAATTGGTCCCATGATGTGTATCCCCTGCCGCTGGCAGCCCTAGAAGCCCAGTTGGAAACAGTGCTGGCCGGTATTGGGGTCGATGCCCTGAAAACGGGAATGCTGGCCTCCAGCGAGGTCATTGAGCTTGTTGCCCAAAAAATCGACCAATACCAGGTTAAAAATATAGTGATTGATCCGGTCATGGTCTGTAAAGGGACAGATGAGGTTTTACATCCTGAATCAACAGTCAGCATGAAAGAACAACTGGCGCCCCGGGCGACCGTTATTACGCCCAACATTTTTGAAGCTGAACAATTAAGCGGCATTCGCTCGATTGCCAGAGTGGCTGATATGAAAGCAGCCGCCGCTAAAATTTATACCCTGGGCCCGAAAAATGTGTTGATAAAAGGCGGCTCTAAACTCAACACCGCCAATGCAGTTGACGTACTTTATGATGGTACAGAGTTTATCATCCTGGAAAACCCCAAAGTGGCTACAAAATTTACCCACGGCGCCGGCTGCACCTATGCGGCGGCAATTACCGCCGGCCTTGCCAAAGGCTTTGCCGTTCCCGAAGCTGTCCGGCAAGCCAAGGAGTTTATAACCACCGCCCTCAAGCATTCCTTTCGGCTTAACCAGTACGTTGGTCCCACCTGGCATGCGGCCCACCGGTTATCAGATTAACGGAGTAAAAAGACTTGTTTTAATAGCAAGTCTTTTTTTATTGGCGCTCATAAGCAAAGCCAAATGAGAGGTTGCCTCATTTGGCTTTAATAACAGCCTGCCAGTGTACAGGCCATGCTCTTTCTGCTTATACTCAGTCATTCCCCGAGATAGGCCTTGATCACTTCGGCATTATTGCGCAGACGCTCGCTGGTATCCTGCATAATAATTTTTCCTGTCTTCAAAATATAACCCCGGTCCGCTACTTTCAGCGCCTTGTTGGCATTTTGTTCTACCATAAGAATGGTAAGTCCGGCGTCGTTGAGTTTTTTTACAATACTCAGCGAGTGATTAACCAGAATAGGCATTAACCCCATTGAGATTTCATCAATCAGAAGTAGTTTAGGGCTTAACATCAGCGCCCTGGCAATCGCCAGCATTTGCTGCTCACCGCCGCTCATGGTCTTAGCCAGCTGGCTTTTCCGTTCCTTAAGCCGGGGAAAAAGGACATATGATTTTTCAATATTGGCCGCAATCACTTTATCGTCGCGGACACTGTAGGCCCCCATCCGGAGGTTCTCTTCCACCGACAGATCAGGGAATACCCTGCGCCCCTCGGGTACATAGCCAATGCCGATGCCGGCCCGATCCCACGGCGGCAATTGGGAAATATCCCGGCCGTTAAAATAAATGGTGCCGGTTTTAGCCTTTACCAACCCCATAATCGTCTTCATGATGGTGCTTTTCCCGGCACCATTCGCCCCTAATATCGTGACAAACTCGCCGGCCTGTACATCGATAGCTATATTTTCCAGGGCCTGGGAATGACCATAAAAAGTATTGATATTCTCTAGTTTAAGCACAGTCATCGTCCTTTCCCAGATAAGCTTCAATTACATAGGGATTGCTCTGAATTTCCTGGGGCACCCCTTCGGCAATTTTTTCCCCGTAACTGATGACGACGACCCGGTCGCTTACTGTCATCGCAATGGACATATTATGTTCAACCAGCATAATCGTCGTTCCCTGCGCTTTGAGCTGATTAATTATCTCAATGAACTCTGCTTCCGCATTATTGCTTAAGCCGGCGCAGGGTTCATCCAGCAGAATCAGCAGCGGCTCAAGCGCTAAAGCTCTGGCAATCTCCAGCCTGCGCATATAACCAAGGCTTAAATCCCCGGCCCGCCGGTCCCGCTGCGCCAGGATCCCCACTTTGTCCAGCAGCTGTTCCGCTTTCTCAATATTCCCTTTGGTCCGGCTGTTGCCGAAGATGCCTGTCAGCGAGCTATATTGACTGAGCCCCATAGCCATGATGATATTATCCAGCACAGTCATGTCCTGACACGGGTGAGAGATTTGAAAGGTCCGGGCCACCCGCCGCCGGGCAATCTCGTGCGGTTTCAACCCCTGAATCTCCTGTCCTGACAGCAGTATTTGCCCGGCAGTGGGGGCGTAAACACCACACACCGTATTAAAGAGCGTCGATTTACCGGCCCCGTTAGGGCCAATTAACGCTAAGGTTTCTCCTTTATATACATCAAAACTGACATCATTAACAGCTTTTAGACCACCGAAGAATTTTTTCAGGTTTAACACCTGCAGCATTTTCTCTTTAGTGTTTGCCATCACCGCTGATCCTCCTCTGGCTGCTTAGTCCCATCATGGCTGCGGCTTTATTCAGGCAGGGCGAGAGTTTTCGCCAGACAAAGCTGTTCTCACCCAGCAGACCCTCAGGCTGGAATCTCATCATAAAGACCAGCAGCCCGCCGTACAGCAGCATCCGGTAATCTGAGATAAAACGGAAAATCTCCGGCATAAGGCCTAGAATAATGGCCCCCGTAATTGCCCCTCTAATGGTCCCCATCCCGCCAATTACGATCATCGACAGAATGGATATCGAGGTAATAAAAGCAAAATCACTGGAATAAATGAACCCCATGTAATGGGCATATACAGCGCCGGTTGAACCGGCGATCGCCGTGCCGATGGTAAAAGCGATAATCTTAAACCGGCTGACATCGATTCCCAGCGAAGCGGCCGCCTCCTCGTTATTCCGGATGCCGCTTAACGCCAGGCCCAGCCAGGAATTTTGAATTTTAACACATAACAGGCAGACAAGAATGATCAGCACAACAATTAATGCGAAAAATTCCGGATTGCCAAGCTCAGTGCCGAACAATACCGGCTTGTTGACCTCCAGTCCATAGGACGAGCCAAGATACGGCGTATAATGAAAGATGGCCACAGCCACAAAGTTAACCCCAATTGTAGTCACTGCCAGGAAATCATCCCGTACCCGCAGACTTACCAAGCCCAGCAGCACGCCGACAACCCCGGCGGCAATACCGGCCACCGGCAGCGACAGCCAGAAGCTGAGACCCAGTTTTGCCGTCATGACAGCCGCGGTATAGGCCCCGATGCCAAAGAAAGCGGCATGCCCCATCGACGGTTGTCCGGCATAACCTGTAATCACATTCAGACTGAGGGCTAGCAGAATAAAAATACCAATATTAATGCCTACAACTAATTCGTACATGCCAACACCCTTTTCTTACGTATTAGGCTTTTTTGCTGATCAGCCCTTCCGGCTTAATTAACAGGATAATAATTAACGCGACGAAAGCGATGGCATCCCGGGGCAGGAAAAAACCGATATAACCGGCAACCAATGTCTCGATCAAACCAATCAACAAGGCGGCAATTACCGTGCCTACCGGACTGCCCAGGCCGCCCAGCACAATTAAGGCCAGCATTTTATAGGCCGGAACATCACCCATGGTGGGAAAGACTGAGCTATACAACATACCGACCATAATGCCGGCAGCAGCGGCAAAAGAATAACCCAGGAAAAAATTCAGGGCCACAACTTTATTAATATTAACACCCATGGCTTTGGCTATCTCCAGATCCTGGGCTGTCGCCCGCCAGGCCAGGCCAATCCGCGTCCGGGTGAGGATATACCATAACAAAGCCAAAAAGGCAGCCGCCAGCAGAATAATCAATATCCACGTTGGATTTACCGTCAGGTTTTCTGTTCTCCAGGCTGAAAATGGCAGTTGAACATTAAATACCCTGATGCGGGGACCGGCAATCAGGCGCAGCAGATCCTGAATAAAAATGAAAAGGCCGATACTGGCAATAAGCGGCACAATCGGCGGACGGTTCAGCATGGGAATATAGAGCAGTTTCTGAACGGCTGTGCCAAAAAAACCGGTAAGTAAAATGGCACCCGTAAAGGACAGAACAATATTATCGGTTGCCAGATAGAGAAATAAGCCCGCGTAGGCCCCGATCGCATAGGCACCGGCGCTGGCCAGGTCCAGGATTCTCAGGATGCCGTACACCATAGCCGCGCCCATAGCGGTTAGTGCATATACACCCCCGATGACCAGGCCGTTTAATACTTGCTGCATGATCATAAATTCATACTCCTTTGTCTGCGTTTAGCAAAAAGCAGCCAGGGGAAGAAGGGGATAGAGGCCGCGCCCCGATCCCGCTAATTGCCCCTGATTCACTTATTCGCTCGGAGGGGTTATAATGTCATCATCACTAATCTCGCCAAAATAATGGAATTCGGCGTCTTTAACGATTTGGACCTGGACGGACTTTTTAACCTCACCAAGCTGATTGTAGCCTTTAATCAGTCCGGTTACAGCCTCATAATCTTTTACCTCTGTCAGACCCTGACGAATTGTATCAGGCTCTGTGCCTTTGGTTTTCATTACATTCGCCAGCACCATGAAGGCATCATAGGTTGATGCAGCCACCATATCCGGTTTATAGCCGTATTTTTGGTTGTAATCTTTAATAAAGTCCTGTACAAGCTTGCGGTCACTGTCACGGTTCATATTGGTGGTAATAATGACACCATTAGCGGCGTCCTTGGCAACGCCAAGAAACTGTACCGTTGAGTCAGCCCCTTCTGTGCCCAGTATTTTGGCCGTAATCCCCAGTTCTTTGGCCTGGCGGACAATCTGCGAGCATTCGGCGGCGTAGCCGGGAATATAAATGAGATCAGGGTTAAGTTGTTTGATTTTAGTCAGAACCGGCGTAAACTCCTTTTCACCGGTGGAGAAAGAATCAACAGATATGATTTCTGCTCCCAGCTGCTGCGCTTTTTCTGTGAAACCGGCAGCTAAGGTCTTGCCGAAATCAATATCCACCTGGAGAATTGATATTTTCTTGGCGTTGAGCATGTCAACCGCCACTTTGGCGCCGGCTTTGCCCTGAACAGGGCCGACAAAGGACTGACGGAACATATAGTTGCCGGTTTTCGTAATGTCAGGATGAAGCGCATAGGCGGAAATCATAGGAATTTTGGCATCCTGGTAAATCTTGGCCGAGGCGCGGGTAGTACCGCTGTAGGAGCCGCTGACAACGGCTACAACACCGTCTTTGGTGGTTAGCTTTTGCGCAATGCTTACTGCCTGCTTGCTGTCTAGAGCATCATCATAATTAACAAGTTCTACCTTGCGGCCGTTAATACCGCCGTCATTGTTAATTGTCTCCACCGCCAGCTTCGCTGCATTCAGTACGCTTTCCCCGTCAGCTGCCGCCGGCCCGGTTACCGGGGCAAAGAAACCAATTTTTACCGGCCCCTTGTTGTCGGACTGAGCACTTTGTGTGCCGCCACAGCCGGTTACCAGCAGGGCCATTGTAACAAAGAGTGCCAGCAGAGTAAACATACGTTTCTGGGTCATGCAATTCCCTCCTTTAATATTAGATTAATATGTATTATTTAGCATACTTTGCAAAAAACCTCTGCAGAATTATGTCACAATTAGCACAGTTTTGACGAAATAAAGAAAGGACTTGGCTTGTGCCAAGTCCTTAGGACGCCGGCAGAAGCCACCTGTGCCCTTTAGGGTATAGTCATTCTTACTTATGATCAGAAACCGACATATCTTCTGATCAGGCAAAGAAAACACGACCTGCATTTATTCGCCCAGCCGGTACCGCTGCGGGCTTTTGCCTGTGGCCTTTTTAAATACCCGGCTGAAGTAGTTGGGGTCCTGATACCCGACTCTGGCGGCGATCTCGGCTACCCCCTTATCGGTGGTTAACAGTAAGGTCTGCGCGTGGGTTACCCGCACCGCCTTCAGATAGTCGGTAAAACTCGTCCCCACCACCTCGCTAAAAGCCCTGCTAAAGTATGACAGGCTCAGATACTCCCGCTTGGCCAGGTCCTCCAGCGATATGTCCCGCTGATAGTTTTCAGCAATAAACTGCTTGGCATTAGTAACCGCCCGGACAATAGCCGCTTGTTGCTTTTCCTTAAATAATGCGCACATCTCGATGATCAGCGCCGGCAGCCAGGCTTTCATCTCGTTCAGGGTGGTTACCCTGCCGATCTCATCGCCTGACCGGATCTTGATATCCAGTAAGGTATCCGGGTCCCCCCCCAGATCCATAATGCCGCGGGATATGACAGTCAACAGCTCCAGTACCCGTACCTTGAGTACATCAGGATGTACACGCATGGTGTTGCCAATTGTGTCAAGCATGTGCGCGACCACAACCGCCGCATGCTGCCACTCGCCCTTGCGGACAATTGACAGCAGCTTGGTCTCGTAATCAATGAATATTTGCTGACTGGCCCTGTCGCCCCAGGAAACCTCACTATAATGGATGACAGTGCCATCGCCCTGATAAAACTTATATTTTAAGGCGGCGCAGGCTTCAAAATAGGATTGCCGGATATTTTTAAATTCGTACCCCTGGCCGATGCCTAAACTGATACTATAATTCATCTTTTTTGATAAATGGGCTTTGATATGCCGGCCATATCTCTTCGCCGCAATCCCGGCCTCCGCCTGGCTTCTCTTTATATCAACAGGCAACAGCAAAGCAATGTCCCGCTCGCCAACAGTAATCGCAAAGATATTGTCCTGGCCAACCACGGTAACAATACCTTCCACATCCTGTTGCAGCATAGCGAGTACCCGGCTATAAATATCTTTCTGCTGCCGCTGAATAATTGTGTGGTCAAAACAGGCGGTGCCGGCATTATCGGCCTGAATCACAATGGCCACGGTCGGGAGCAGCTGGATATTAAAAACAGACAGAAACTCAGCCATATCAGTTTCGGCATTACCAAATATTGCTTCAAAGGCAAACTCGCGTCTGACAGCCTCTTTAATCAGCTGCCGGTGTTTATTGGCTAAAAATGTCTTGTTTAAGCCCCACAGATCAGTATCCATCATATCTACCTGACTTTACTTAGTTTGCTGCAAAGAGTGAGTTAACTATTAATTGGCTATGCAAACAATATATTCCTCCTGCAAGCAGGTTGTGGTACCTATATTTAACCCTGGCCTGACCTGTTCTGGCCTCTATATAGAAAAAGTCTATGCAATCAATAATTATTGCCAATTTCACAGGGAGCCGGAAAAGACCTATAATTTTACTAAGAACGGTATCAAGGAACTTTATGCTTCATAAATTACTGCTCTCTGAATAGCCTGCGGCACTCCTTCCCAGCACAGCTTGCATACCGGATGGAAAAGGAGGACTGGCGATGGAAATGCTTATATTCTTCGCAGTTGCAATTCTCTTGCCAATGGTAAATGAAAATTTTTCCAACCCCAAATAAGGATAGAAAGGAAGCTCCGACAACGAGCTTCTTTTCTCTATTTGTACTTATCTGTGAACATAATGAATATCCTGAAAACATCCTGCCGCAAATCCTGACAATAGTTCCGGGATAAGTATTGTAAAAGCATTTACTATATGCTAATAATAATGTATACGGCCTGGAGGAATTAACTAATGGATATTCAATTATTTCGCACCTTTCTGCTGGTGGCAAAGCTGAATAACATCACGCAGGCTGCGGAGCAGCTGAATTTTACCCAGCCGACAGTCACGGCCCAAATTCAAACACTGGAAGAACATTTTGGCGCTGCCCTGTTTGAGCGTATTGGCAAAAAGCTTTATATTACTGCCGCCGGCCGGGAACTGATCATCCATGCCGGCCGGCTGTTAACCGCATATAATGATATGAATACCGGCATGCAGCGCTTTTCCGCCGCTGCCAACCCGATAAACTTAGGGGCATCGACCACGGCGGCCAGCTATATCCTGTCCCCAATATTGCTGGACTTTCAGGAGCGCTGCCCCGCCGGCTCAATCCTTGTCGATATTTGCACCAATCTCCCCATGACAGTAAAAGGGCTCCTGGATAACACTTTTGATCTAGCTATCGTCCATGATAACATTAGCCATAACCAAATCTTACAGTTCAACCTGTCTAAAGAAAAATTAGTCTGGGTGGCTAAGCGGGATTTATTTGTCACTCATCACCATTGTCACGACATTAGTCATTACCCTTTCATTAATTTTCGCCCCGGCTGTGTATATCGAAGTAAATATGAAGAGGTCGTGCAGGAGCAGGATGTTCATTCTCTTATTGAATACAGCGATGCCGAGGCTATTAAAAGAGCGGTGCTGGATGGATTAGGCGCAAGCATACTGCCGCATGTATTAGTGGAAGCATATTTAGAGGACGGTACCCTTGTGGAATTAACCGGTAAACCACAACTCACTTTCATTATTTCTGTCGCCTTTCATAAAAACAAGGTATTGACATCAGCCCTGCGGTCACTGCTGTTGCTGTTCGCAGAACATGCCACTATCCGGAGTGATCTGTACTGCTATCTTAACACTAAACCATAAAAGATTTTTATCATTACCATAGACAACCACGATTTCCTTCCCGCCGGCCTGTACGGTATAATGCAAACAGCAACACGGGGAGGGAACAGTCATGCGGGCTTGTAGTCTGGTATGTACCGTAGGCATAGTGTTTTTACTTATTGACCAGTTTTACAGCGGACTTAGCTGGGAGAAGCTCTTTATCGGCGGATTCGTGGCTGTTGCCATCTGGACGGATTGTGAGCACTGGCTGCGGTATAAACTTAGGCACAGAAAACACAGCTAGCTTTAAGAACACATAGGATATAGGACCGCTATTAATAATAATAGACAAATCCCCAGCCTTGGCTCAGAGGCTGGGGATTATTTGTATATTAGTCTTCAATGACAACTGCCCAGATGCGGACCGGGCCGTGGACCCCGATCGATAAATCCATCTCAATGTCTGAAGTCCGGCTGGGACCGGTTATGAAATCAATAGCCGAAGGCAAATTCCCCTGGCCGCACCGCGCCAGCAGCTCTCTCATCACGGTGGACATAGTGGGTACAATATCTGCTTGCCTCATCACGGCAATATGGGTGGGCGGCAGCAGGCTCACAGAACGTCCGGTAGCAGCTCCGTTAAACAGAGCCACGGTTCCCGTATAGCCGATTGCATAATCCACCCAGGTAATGCCCACATCCGACTGCTCGGCAATTTCGATCAATTCCTCGCGGGATCTTTCATTATTCCAAAAGACGGCCTTAACCCCCAACTGGGCCGGTTCTATATACTTACGCAGGGTGGGGTGATCCCAGAGGATGGCTGATTTTGCATTTAGAACCTTCAGCCAGAGCTTTATCTGATTAGTTGCTTCGCTGCCGTCACGAACGATTACTACTTTGCCGGTGAGGGCCTCAAGATTAGTCTTAAAGAGTGCCAACGGCTGCGTATTCTCAAATTGCTGTTCCCGCCAAAAGGCCGGCGGTCCTGCTTCCTGACGGGTAGGCGCCACAGAAAGGGCCTTATCCCGGCCCAAGGCTTTAGCCACTGTTTGCAGGAATTGCGTTTCCCGGGAAAGGTCTCCATGGATTACTGTCATGGGCTCACCTGCTTTTTGCGCTTTTTCCATCTGTCACGGAAAGTCTCATCCGCCGCAGCCGGAAGATAGCGCGAGTTAGTCCAGTTAGCTAATAGCGGTATCCGGGCTGTAATATACCCATTTTTAACTAACGGCTTTTGCCCCAGTGAGGCAGCCTTCATCGCAAATTTATAGGTGCCGGGCAGCTTGAAAAACCGTTTCCACAGGCCAAAGGCAATTTTCTCAAAGGTGTTGGTATACCCGGCGCTGACCCGGTGGGCCCGCAGCTTAAGCAGCAACTCCTGCAGCGGGATCTTCGCCGGGCAGGTACTGGTGCAAGCGGCACATAACGTCGACGCATAAGGTAATTCACCCCAGAACGCGAAATCATTTTCAAGCAGGGGGGTGATGACCGATCCTATCGGCCCGCCATATACCGACCCGTAGGCATGGCCGCCGATCTGCCGGTACACCGGACATACGTTAAAGCAGGCCCCACACCGGATACAGTTCAGGGACTGACGGTATTCTTCATCAGCCAGAATGCGGGAACGGCCATTATCGACAATAACCAGATGGAATTTCTCACAGCCATCAATGTCGGCTGCCTGGCGGGGACCGTTGATAACCGAGATATAACTGGTGAGTTTTTGGCCGGTGGCACTGCGCGGCAGCATAGATAATACGGTTTCCAGGTCCTCAAATGCCGGCACAAGCCGTTCCATGCCCATAACACTGATAACAACCCGGGGTAAGGCCGTTGATAACCGGGCATTGCCTTCATTGGTAACCAGCGTAACCGAGCCTGTCTCTGCAACCGCAAAATTACAGCCGGTAATGCCAATGTCGGCCTCCATAAATTTCTCCCGCAGGGTTTGACGGGCAAAGCGGGTGAGGGCCGGCGTATCTGATTCCACCTTTTCGCCGGCCACCTGCGAAAACAGGTCGGCAATCTGGTACCGGTTCTTATGAATCGCCGGCACAATGATGTGTGAGGGCGTCTCACCGGCCAGTTGCAGAATATATTCGGCCAGATCGCTTTCAACAACCTCCATCCCGGCCTTTTCCAGGGCAGGATTGAGGTGTATTTCCTCGGTCACCATGGACTTGGATTTAACAACCAGCTTGGCTTCATACTGCTGGCATAAGCCGGTGATGATCCCCCTCGCAGCTTCCGCCGTCAGTGCAAAGTGAACCTGGCCGCCGGCCTTACGCACATTATCTGTTAACATTTTCAGATAGTAATCAAGGTTGTCAATCGTATGCTGGCGAATAAGCCTCGTCTGTTCCCGCCACTGCTCCCAGTGGGGAAGCTCGCGGGCTGCTTTCTCCTTGTTGCCGCTTAAGCGGTCCACTGCATTGCGGACAGCCTGACGCATCTGGTCATCTTTTAAGGCTTTAACTGCCCGGTCCCGCAGTTGGAGAGCCGGTCTCTCACTCACGTTCTCATCCCCTCATCCAATAACTCAGCCATATGCATTACCCGTATATTGGACTTTTGCTTTCTCAGACGGCCGGTAATGTTCATTAAACAGCTTAAATCGGTGCCAATAAGCACATCAGCCTTGGTTTCAAAGATATTTCTCACCTTCTCATCCACCATAGCCTCGGATATTTCCGGTAATTTAACAGCAAAAGTACCGCCAAAACCGCAGCAGGCCTCCTCATGCGGCAACGGCACATAGTCTATCTCCCGTACATTTTTAAGTAAAGCAAGGATATATTCGTCAGTATTCAGAAACCGGCGCGCATGGCAGCTTGAATGGTAGGTAACGCGATGCGGGAAGCTGGCGCCAACATCTTCTTTCTTTAATATCTTTACAACAAATTCACTAAATTCATAGATTTTGCCGATAAGTTCTTTGGCTTGCCGGTACTGATCAGGGTTCTGCTCAAATAAGGCCGGATAATACTCCTTAATGGCCGTGATGCATGAGCCTGCCGGGGCAACAACATACTCGCTGTTTTTAAAGGCTGTGAGCATGGTCTCGGCCACCGGTTTGGCATCTTCCCAATAACCGCTGCTCAATGCCGGCTGGCCGCAACAGGTCTGCTCCGGCGGAAAATCCAGGGTCACGCCCAGCTTCTCAAGCACCCTGACCATGGAGTCACCAACCTGTGGGTACATACTGTCGCAGATGCAGGTAATAAATATCGATGCTTTCATCCCCAGTGGCCTCCACAAATCTAATAATATCTGACAAGCGGTCATTTATAGTCTGTGCAGATCATCCAGCATTATCCTGTTTTTTTCAAATCGCTCTTGTAAATAATAAAATAGAATTTTTAGTTGTTTAACAGCAGGAGGGACAATAATACAATGTGGACTCAGGAATATGTACCGTTAGGCAATCTGGCACTGTCTGCCTTGGCTGCCTCCATTCCAATCATCGTGATTTTTTACTTATTGGCTATCCGCCGGGCGCCTGGACAGGTTGCCGGGATTTCAGCGTTGGCAGCTGCCTTCCTGGTAGCAGTATTGGTCTATAAAATGCCTTTCACCACCACCCTGATGGCAGCGCTTATGGGTATTGCCTACGGCATTTTCCCCATCTTCTGGATAGTAATAACCGCGATATTTATCTATAATATGACGGTCGAAACCGGTAAATTTGAGATTATTAAAAATTCCATTGCCACTATAACCGATGACCGGCGCCTGCAGGCCCTGCTGATCGCCTTTGCTTTCGGGGCTTTTCTGGAGGGAGCGGCAGGCTTTGGCACCCCGGTGGCTATATCGGCAGGTATGCTTGTTGGTCTTGGCTTTAACCCCTTATATGCAGCCGGCTTGTGCCTTATTGCCAACACCGCCCCGGTAGCCTTTGGCGGTATTGGTATTCCCATTATTGTCGCCGGCCAGGTTACAGGCCTTGATACGATGAAAATCAGCCAGATGGTAGGACGGCAGCTCCCCTTTATCTCGGTTTTTATCCCTTTTTGGCTGATTATGCTAATGGCCGGTTGGAAGGCAACGATGGAGGTACTGCCTGCCTGTTTGATAGCCGGCGTTTCCTTTGCCGTCCTCCAATTCTTCTCTTCAAACTACCTGGGACCGGAACTGCCCGATATCCTTTCTTCTCTGGCTTGCATACTGGCCCTGACTTTTTTTCTGAAGAGCTGGAAACCGGTATCAGTCTGGCGTTTCCCCGGTGAGCAGGGAAACAAAACGGCGGCTGCCACCCTGCCAACCTATTCAGGCAGGGAATTGATTACTGCCTGGTCCCCTTTTATTATCCTCACTGTGATGGTTATTCTCTGGGGCTTAAAACCGGTTAAAGCCCTTATTGAAGCCCCGACCCTCTCCATTTACGTGCCGGGCCTGCACAATATGGTTACCCAGGTTGCCCCTATTGCCAAAACCCCGGTGGCAATGGCGGCCGCTTACAAGCTCAACTGGCTGAGCGCGGCCGGAACGGCCCTGTTTATTGCCAGCATATTTTCGGCTATGATCCTGGGCGTAGGGCCTGGACGGTTCTTTAGTATTCTGGGTAAAACCTTTAAGCAGCTGACCAAGCCTTTAATTACAATTCCGGCCGTACTTGGCCTGGCCTATATTATGAACTACTCGGGCATGAGTTCCAGCCTTGGCTTGTTTCTGGCCGGAACCGGCTCATTCTTTCCCTTCTTCTCGGCCTGGCTGGGCTGGCTGGGAGTATTTCTTACCGGCTCAGACACCTCGGCGAATGCCCTGTTCGGCAACCTGCAGGCAGTAACCGCCCAACAGGTGGGAGTTGACCCGATTCTGACGGTTGCCGCCAACTCTTCCGGCGGTGTTACCGGCAAAATGATTTCGCCCCAGAGTATCGCTGTGGCAACTGCGGCCACAGGCCTGGTGGGCAAAGAGGGAGACTTATTCAGCTTCACTGTCATGCACTCCCTCGCATTGGCGGTCATTGTCGGCGTCATGACCTATTTACAGGCCTACATCCTGGCCTGGATGATTCCATAATACACTGTGCCGCCTGCCAAAAATGGCGGCGGCTTTTGTTGGCTCCGGTTCTGGCCGCCGATTATTTTTTCAGCCAGTTTTAAATTGACCTCCTTTTCTTTTCTGCCCGGACGAAAAAAAGAAGCAAAATGAACGTCCCCCTGCTTCTCCCTTACACGTCAGCCCTGCCGGTCTAAACATTATGCTCCTATTCCGCACCCGGCCCCGCGGCCACTATTTTTTTTCAGCCAATTTGAAAAAGGCATTATACGCAGCCACTACCTGATTTGCGTTTTCAATGGCCGCGTTCCGTTCCTGAATTACCCGGTTGGCATCATTGGTGGCGGCGTCAATGTAGCTTTGCGACGCCTTAACATAGGCGTCCACGGCAGCAATGTAGGCGGCCGTGGCTTTGGCGTCCTGGACGGAAGCCGGGGGCACCGGCAGCGGCGGCAATTTAGCCTGAGCCGCAGGATATTCGGCCGGCAGATTGGTAGCTGCTGCAGCCGGTACAGGCGCAGGCTGGGCCGGCGGCTCGGCCGCTGCCACACTCAGGCTCAAGGCAGCCAGTGCTGCCAGCAGCAGCAGGACATAAAGTTTTTGTTTCATGGTATTCATCTTCCTTTCCTGTATTAGTCAAATTGGGCCTGCGGCGCTATCTGCCGCCGCAGGCTAAGAAAAGACCTGGCTATGCCAATCCCTCAGGGACGCAGGCAGAAGCCGCCTATGCTCTTTAGGGTATAGTCGTTCTTACTTATGATCAGAAACCGAGATATTTTCTGATCATGTTTTTGTTTTTCCTATTACTTCCATCCTACCATAGCACCACCGGCTTGTCCAGCCGTTGAGGTGCTGTTCGACATTTTCCGTCGGGCCGGCCGCGCATTTTGCTGAGCGCTTGCCTAATTTTCATTTCCGTAAATGTCACGGATAACAACAAAACGGGGGCGGCATCCCAGAGCTGAGTAAACTCATTTCCATAAGCTACTAATCCCACCAGCTGCACCCTCGCCTGTTTTCAGTATATTACCTTCTCACAGATAACGCTACCAATTTCTATGGTAAACCCCATGCAATTTCAAGCGGGTAGAAAGAAGGTTCAACAGCAAATTTCAGGCCGCGCTTTTCCACCTTTACAAATCTCTTGGATACAGGCCCAATCATTGTTTTATAGTCCTTGGCCATTGGCGGAGACGGTTTAAACTGAGGGGTGACGGCAATCTTTTTCTCTTCATTGTTTTTTGTTTTAATTGTTAATACTACGGGTTCCCCATTGGCATCAAGCAAATAATTTAAATCAAGCGGCTTCATAAAACTGGTTGCCACACCGTTGACCGCCACAAGTGCATCACCTGCCGCAATGTCGTTCAGCGCGGGAAAGCCCACTGCATCCACTGCCTGTATCCGGAAAAGGCTGCCTTCCTTTCCTTCTGCGTCGGTTTCTTTTTTCCAGGTAATTCCATAGTCATAGCGCCCATGAAATTCATGCTGCACATCCAGCAAAAGCTGCGCCCAATCCTCGGCCTTCGAACGCCAGTAACTCCTCATACTCACCAGACCGGAGCTGCCTGCATCGTACTCCAGGTAATAATGCTTGTTTTTTCCATATTTTTTACGCATAAGACTCATATTGACCCAAACTCCGTCTTGGTAGGGCCGGGTGGCAATAGTCACGAAGGAATATTGACTGCGGTCAACGTTTTCAAATCCCTCCAGTGCCAGCACTTTTTCTATCCCGGCCGGCAGTTTATACCACCCGCGAAAAATTTTGTCCCTGGTTATCGCCGCCGTTCCCGGGAAAGGCTCACTATCCACCGCCCTCCCGTTGATAAAAAAAACGACATCAGTCACCGGATTCTTTTTTACCTTAGCATCGGCAGCTTCGACAAAAAAATAATACAAAATCTCGCTGCCGTTTGCAGGAAATACTTTGTACAGCGACAGCCTTGCATAATCCCCTTTCAGGCTCCATGTGCCCCTTTCATCGGTCACAAAATAAGAAATCGCGCCATCCGGGCTTTGATGCCCATAGATATTGCTGCCATCGACATTATAACCAAAAGCTTCAGCACATCCCGGACTCAGCCATATTGTCAGGCAGAGCATGAACAGCATAATTTTTTTTACATTCACGGCTTTTTCCCCTCTCCGCTTGCCCTGCAGCCTTATACGGGCAAAAAAGCAGCTCCATTTGGCACATTGCCGGCCTGCTTCATTTATTCATTTTATTATACATGATAATAAAAATCATTATCATTAAACTATTTTCCCTTTTTTTAAGGACTTAAGTCCTTATTTTTTTTCATTTACCGCTTGCAGCTCAATTATCTACTGTTTGTTGCTTATAACATTCCCCTGACTTGCCATCAGCTTGAAAACTTGCCTATAACGCATAAAAACAGAAAAGGCCGGCTAAAGCTACTGCTTTTTTAGCCGGCCTTTCTTAAAGTTTCTGATACATACGAGCCGCATTCCCTCAAAACCAAACAATGTAAATTTTTTGCATCGGCCAAATGTACCGACCTTGGGAGGTAGCTCGGTTAAATGAGGTTCTTCGCTTGCGCTCAGAACTAAGCGATTCACACAGGTTTCCGCGTCGCTTTCGCTCCTAAAAACCTGGTTCTCTGCTTATGCTTATATCCCTAGAAAGGAGGTGATCCAGCCGCACCTTCCGATACGGCTACCTTGTTACGACTTCACCCCAATCATCGGCCCCACCTTAGACGGCTAGTTCCTTGCGGTTACCCCACCGGCTTCGGGTGTGACTGACTTTCGTGGTGTGACGGGCGGTGTGTACAAGGCCCGGGAACGTATTCACCGCAGTATGCTGACCTGCGATTACTAGCGATTCCGACTTCACGGAGGCGAGTTGCAGCCTCCGATCCGAACTGAGAGCTTATTTCTGCGTTTCGCTTGCCTTCGCAGGTTTGCTTCGCTTTGTTTAAGCCCATTGTAGTACGTGTGTAGCCCAGGACATAAGGGGCATGATGACTTGACGTCATCCCCGCCTTCCTCCGCATTCTCTGCGGCAGTCTCCCTTGAGTTCCCGCCTTTACGCGCTGGCAACAAAGGATAAGGGTTGCGCTCGTTGCGGGACTTAACCCAACATCTCACGACACGAGCTGACGACAGCCATGCACCACCTGTTTTTGCGTATCCGAAGATAGGGATTCATCTCTGAATCTTTCGCTCAATGTCAAGCCCTGGTAAGGTTCTTCGCGTTGCGTCGAATTAAACCACATACTCCACCGCTTGTGCGGGCCCCCGTCAATTCCTTTGAGTTTCAACCTTGCGGCCGTACTCCCCAGGCGGGGTACTTATTGCGTTAACTCCGGCACAGAAGGGGTCGATACCCTCTACACCTAGTACCCATCGTTTACGGCCAGGACTACCGGGGTATCTAATCCCGTTCGCTCCCCTGGCTTTCGCGCCTCAGTGTCAGACACAGTCCAGAAAGTCGCCTTCGCCACTGGTGTTCCTCCCAATATCTACGCATTTCACCGCTACACTGGGAATTCCACTTTCCTCTCCTGCACTCAAGCCTGACAGTTTCCTGCGCCCATACGAAGTTAAGCTTCGCACTTAGACACACGACTTACCAGGCCACCTACACGCCCTTTACGCCCAATAATTCCGGACAACGCTTGCCACCTACGTATTACCGCGGCTGCTGGCACGTAGTTAGCCGTGGCTTCCTCCTTTGGTACCGTCATTAGTCTACATTATTCACATAGACCACGTTCGTCCCAAACGACAGAGCTTTACGACCCGAAGGCCTTCTTCACTCACGCGGCGTTGCTCCGTCAGACTTTCGTCCATTGCGGAAGATTCCCCACTGCTGCCTCCCGTAGGAGTCTGGGCCGTGTCTCAGTCCCAGTGTGGCCGTTCATCCTCTCAGACCGGCTACTGATCGTCGCCTTGGTGAGCCGTTACCTCACCAACCAGCTAATCAGACGCAGACCCATCTCCAAACGGCAGCTTCTTTAGAGAGGCCACCTTTCTTATCTTCGCCATGCAGCTAAGATACCACATTCGGTATTAGCACCACTTTCGCGGTGTTGTCCCCAGTTTAGAGGCAGGTTGTCTACGCGTTACTCACCCGTTCGCCACTAGTGTCTGGACATTGGACTTTAGACGCTGGATGTTGGATGAGCCGCCAGGGTAACCCCCGCTCTCTTTTCCAATGTCCAATATCCAAAGTCCAACATCCAAAACACCCGTTCGACTTGCATGTGTTAGGCACGCCGCCAGCGTTCGTCCTGAGCCAGGATCAAACTCTCCAATAAAGTGCATAGTCGGTTACGACTATATATATTGAAGCCGTTTTATCGGCTCAATTAAATCAAAATTGTTTTGCTTGTGCTGCTAAGCAGCACAGCGCACATCTGGCATTTGTTATGATGCATTTCTTTACATTGTTCAGTTTTCAGGGAACGACGCGCATGGATGCGCTAGGATCACAGACGTATCAGGGGGATACGCTTTGTCTGGGACCGACGTGCATGGATGCACTAGTGTCACGGGCGTATCAGGACGATACGCTTTGCCCGGGACCGAATACTATATTCACATCATCAAATAATGCTGTCAATAGAATATTATGGCAGGGGCAGAAGGACTTGAACCCTCAACCAACGGTTTTGGAGACCGCTACTCTACCAATTGAGCTATACCCCTATGATTACCACAGATATTTATTATACTATATATTTTATTAATAAGCAAGAATAATTTTATTCCACATGCATTTAAACCTTCTCCTGCCGTCAAGACTTTAATATAAAGGACTCGTGCTAAACCCGCTTTAAAAAACAAAATTTCCCTACTCTCTGTTTAAAAAATATCGTGCCGCATTTCATTCTTAAAACGTTTTGCGGCACGCCCTTTTTTCTGAAATTATTACAGCAGCATATCTGATTTCATTCTTTTGTTACATGTCATCTAAAGCTTCAATATATTTTTTATCGAACCCTATGCCAACCAGATAATCGACCAGTCGTTGCTTTACTTCTTGGGAAAGCTCAGGCTGTTGATAACTTTCCAGCATCCTATCGCGCTTATTTCTTATTCTTGCCAACAGTTTAGCTGACGGATCACCAATTACATTGCCTCTAAGGCTGACGTCGGGAATAAACGGCTCTTTCCGGCAATGTTGCATGGTGTGTTCGTTCGTAAGAAATTCCCCGGCAATACCGACCTTATGAATGACATCAACTGCTAGTGTGCCGGAGTTCACCTTGACCCCTCCCAGATATCGCTTGACCATACCGATAATCTCCAGGTCGACAATAAATTTTTCATACGACATCGTCAAATATCCGTCCATAATGCCGGCACTCTGAAAAATGAGGTTAGTTCCTGCGCGATGGGTGGCTAAATGGGTCAACATGCTTTCATAGCCCGACTGTACAGATAGTGATGTTGCGTCTGTGAGCGAGCCGCCGCCGCGGCAGGGCAGTCCATAAGCCTTGGACAGACGCGCCGCATATTCGTAGCACAAAGCCCCCTCAGGCGAACCAGTGGCAATACTACCGGTCTTCATATCGGCGGTCGTACTCTGCGACCCGTAAACAACTGGCGTCCCTGCCCGTAACATTTGGGCAACGGCAATACCAGCCAGCACTTCGGCATTTGTCAACGCAATCGTGCCTGCCAACGTAACCGGTGCCGTAGTTCCGGCCATCGAAGCGGCCGCAATAATAACCGGCTGCCCGTGTTTAATAAACACCATCATCGTTTCCAACATATTTTTATCAAACTGCAGAGGAGTATTTGTATTCGTAATCGTTATCGCTCTGGGCTTTTGCAGCAGTTCTTCCCGGCCAAAAACAATACCAAGTATATCGATTAACGCCTGAACTTCTGCCGCACTACCCGTACCGGCCACAATGCCTTTGTCGGAGTAGAGTAATGCCGCATACAGCATGACACTAATGCTATCTTTGCCACTCAACGATTCCGGACTGACAACAAAGCCGCCATTTAATTTATGGTGAGGGCTTTGGTGGTATAGCTTAACAAAGTTGATATAATCGGTCAGCGTGGCCGGACGCTTGCTGCCATCACTTTCAGAAATAGCCGGTGACCCCGACCCCGGACAACATTCAACGTTGTCCCCGCCGACAACGATATCGTAGACCGGATTACGGGCATACAGAGTAAACGTAGACGGTGCCTTACTCACCCATTCGGCAATTTGCCCCCTGGTAAAAAAAGCAGTTTGCCCACAAACCTTTACGCCTTTATGCTGTAAAAGCTCAATAATCTCCGGGTGATGAAATTTCATGCCGGTTGTTGCCAGTATTTCCATAGAGGCTTCGTGAATCTGCCTCAAATCTTCATCCATTTGCTCAAATTTCATTTTACATCCCCCTTCGTATCTGATATTATTACCTAAATCCATTATACGGCTTTTGCGCCACGGCATGATGCAGATTACTCATAGCATCCTCCTAGCAAATTTCTATATAGCCGTCATCGCCGTTGACAATGACGGTATCGCCTGTTTTGATCAGGAAAAAAGGGGCTTCCTCTTCAGCACCATTCATTATCCCTTCCTTAGTCAATTAAATGCTACTCTGTCGCCGTACTACCCTTTCATCATATCGCTCAGTTTGCTGATTTCTTCGGCCGGCATACCGTAGCAATGTTCTTTGGCCGGGAATACTCCTTTTTCCACTTCATCTTTATATTGATTTAGCGCTGCTAAAATAACGCCGTTGACATTAGCATATTTCTTGACAAACTTAGGCACAAAGCGGTCGAAAAAACCAAGCATATCATGTACAATCAACAACTGTCCGTCACAGTGAATGCCGGCGCCGATGCTGATGACAGGCACTTTGCTCTTGGCGGTAATGATTTTAGCCACCTCGGGCGGAATAGCCTCCAGTAAAATTGAACAAGCACCAACCGCTTCCAACAGGGCGGCATCTTCAATGATGCGGTAAGCGGCCTCGGCCGAACGGCCTTGGGCTTTGAAACCGCCCAGCGCCGACGTAGACTGCGGCGTCAGTCCCAGATGGCCCATAACAGGAATACCGGCGTTAACGATGCATTTTACAGTTTCCGCCATCACGGTGCCGCCTTCCAGCTTGATGCAGTCAACATTGGCTTCTTGCATCAACCGGCCGGCGTTGCGCACGGCCTCCTGCGGCGATACCTGGTAGGATAAAAACGGCATATCGCCAATGACAAAAGCGGTTGGTGCGCCACGCTTGACGGCTGCCGAATGAACAACCATCATGTCCATCGTGACCGGCAAAGTCCCGTCATAGCCATATACGGTCATACCCAGCGAATCACCGCACAAAATAATATCGATGCCGGCTTGCTCCTGCAGCAAAGCCATAGGGTAATCATAACAAGTCATCATCGAGATTTGTTCGTGTTTTGCTTTCTTGTCCATAAGATACGGAATCGTTACTTTTGCTCTTGTCATTTTCTATTCCCCCATTTTTTAAATTATCCTCTGCCTGGCTCAAGATTGCCGCTAAGTACTCTTTATGCTGAGTGAATTGGTTTATCGGGTGTGCTGGCTTCACTAAGTGTTAATGTTTTTGTTTCCGGCGCCCAGGCAATAGAAACGATAGTGCCGACGACTAGCGTGCCTGTCAGCCAGAGAAGTGTGTAGCTCATGCCCAAATTCGCGATACTCATCGGTAGTAAAAATGTCCCTACCGCTGCTCCCAGCCGGCTGGCAGCCGTAGCTAACCCTACGCCGGATGAACGGACATCTGTAGGAAAGCTCTCTGCTGGAAAAACCCCGACCAAGTTGGACACAGCCGACATAACTAACGTAAAGGCGGCAAAAGTGATAATCATCAGAGTTTTAGCGCTTGGCGGCAACAGTCCGAGGGCCAGCAGTGAAATGCCCAGAAAAATGAAGGAATTGATGAGAAAGCCGCGACGGGAGAATTTTATTGTCCACCAAATGCCGCAGAAAGCGCCAACTACCAGCAGAGCATTTAACAGCATGTTAGTAGAAAAATTTTCAGATAGTCCCATTGTTTTTAGAATATCGGGCAGAAATGTGTAAATGGCAAAATACGGAATGACTAAACACATAAAAAAGATGCAGTTAAACAGCGTGCGCTTGATTAGCTTGCGACTAAACAAGTCGATGAATTTACCCGTGCCTTGTGCAACTGTCTCATCATCAAGCACAACAGTAGGCCCCAGATATTTTTTAACGATGGCATGTGCTTCTTCGGTACGCCCTTGTCTTAACAACCATCTAGGCGATTCAGGACTTCCGATTCTGTAAAAGATGACAAACATCGCCAGCGGAAATGCCGATACGAGCAACCACCGCCACGAATCTGCCAGTGTGCTTTGCAGGTATACTCCCAGAAAGCTTGCGGCCACATAGCCAAACGTCCAGATAACACTAAAGGAGCCTAAGATAGCGCCGCGGTGTTTTCGCGGTAAAAACTCGGCTAACATCGTATGTCCAACACTATAGTCACCGCCAAGACCAATGCCGATTAGAATCCTCAACAGGAATAGTTGCTCAGGCGTTTGCACAAAAAATTGAAAAAATGTTGCGGTGGCAATAAGAACAAAATTGAGCATAAAAATTCTCTGCCGCCCTACATAGTCAGAGACCCAGCCAAGCACCAAGCTTCCTAAAAACAGCCCAATTAAAGCAGAACTGCCAATAAGGCCCTGCCAAAAAGGGGAAAGTCCCATTTGGGGCGTGATAACAGTAAGCGCTATGCCAATAACACCGAGTGAGAATCCATCTGTAAAGTGGGCTGCAAATGTAATTCCAGTCATTTTTAAGTGAAATTTATTTAATGGCACATCGTCAAATTTTATTAAATTGCTCGTAGTCATTATTAAATAACCTCCTGGTATTTCTTTTATGACGGTACCCACTTCGTTAAGCGGGAACGTCTCCGCGCAACCATCAGTGGGAAAAGCCTCCCACTGCGGTTGCGGCATCCAGCTTTAGCTGGGACAGATTCACATTTCGACAGAAGACACTTGAGTGCATTGTACCTTCGCCTAGGGAGTCCCTGCGGCAGTCTGCAGCGGCCCACGTCCCCTGCGGCGGGGGAAGTTGCGTAGGCTTTAGATTGGCACTAAAATAATTTGATAATTCAGATTTTTTTAAAATTACAATCTCCAACCGAATCACTCGACACATGTCAGCACAACTAGCTACGCATCAGAAAACATCAGACGTGCCCATAGTAGTCGCGATGAGCAACTACGGAAAAAGCGTAATCTAAGAGCGTACCCCAGTCGAATACCGGTAGATTTACTGCCCGTTGGATAGCACGCGCAAACGGCTGCATACCGGTACATTCAAGCATGATAGCGCCTATATCGGGATTTTTGCTGACAAATTCGGCAGCTGTCCGGACCATTTGCTGCTCGGCTTTATCATAATAGGCTTCCGGGCAATCAGGGCGCTTGAGAGGATTCCATAAATTATCGAATTCTGTGCAGCCATATTCGTCCTGCGCACCGGCAATTACTAAATTGCTGTTAGGGTCAATGCCGACATTTTTTAAATGATCTTTACTTAAAAACTGCTTTTGCGCACAAATGATGCCCACTGCTTTACTCGGACTAATTACCTGCTGAATAAACGGTACTTGCAATAGACTAGACATAAACACCGGTACATCGACGGCAACGGCCACATCTTTTTGAAAAAAGGCAAAATAGCCGCATTCAGCCGCAATGGCCCGGCATCCCAGCCGTTCCAGCTTTGTCGCCGCAGCGATGACCGCCTCGCGACACTGAGCCGGATTCTCATCATAGACTAACGTCTTGTTTGTTACACCTTCGGCAATTTCATATTGAATCGGATACGGAAAAGCACTGGCATTGCGCACATCTCCTGGAAACCCGGGATAAGCATCATTTAGCAGCACTATTCCTAACCCCATACCATAGCACACATGGTTTTTGCGGGTTTTTATATGATTGATGCCAGCATCACGGTTCTGCCAAAAAATCATGCCTGGTATCCTCCCTTCTATAGCCCCAGTTTACGTTCCCACTTTGCTAGGTCTTTGATTACAGATGCCTCAAGTTTTGCCACCTCGTGCCCTTCGAGAATATCTTTGATCTTTTGCTTAATCTTGCCGCTGACTTCCGAATAATCCTCATTATTCATCTTGCGGCTAAACAGGCTGGGATACCAGATCTGGCGGAAATTCTTATTGGTGTGCATTTCGGTCAGGTAGTGGCCGCCTGGCCCTACTTTTTCAATGACAGCAAGGGCAAAGTCCGCATCAGCCACCTCAATACCGGCAGTATAGTGCTTTAGTCCTTCAATAATCTCATTCGCCAAAACAACTAATTCCGGCGAAACACTCTTACAATGGTCCATTACGCCGACATCATGAATGATATTGGCTTTGCTTAACATGGTGGAGAAAATCTCCATCGTCGCCTCTGACACAGCTTGCTCGTCAATAACCTTGGCATCCGAACAACCTGCTGTACCATAGAAGGGAAGACCGTAATAGGCGACTAAGTCGGCCATAGCGGCAATATTGAGATGGAACTCAGGCGCTGCGTAACTGCCAATACTTGTGCGCATATCAAGTACAGACGGCATTGCGCCATAAATGAACGGTGCGCCTTCGCTAACTAGTTGGGTAAGGACCAAGCCTGCCAGGGCTTCGGCATTGCACTGGGCCAGCGTCGCAGCCTTGCTCATCGGCGATGTGCCCCCCATCATGCAATACGGCATATAGACAAAAGGTATGCGATTTTCGGCGCTGATATATATTTTCTCAGTGCTTTCCAGCGGGTGAGTCAGAGGCGGGATAGGCTCGCAGTAGTTAAAAATGAAGGGCTTTTGCTGCAGGTTTGCCAAGCCGCCGGCCACATCGGCCGCAATGTCGATGATATCCTGCAGTGATTCAATATCATTTGTAGAAAAATTAATCGTTTTGCTAAAGTTTTTTATTGTTTCGATAAAAGTACTTTGGGTCTGGACTTTGGGGTCAACATCGGCCGTCATCCCTACCGATAAGACAAAATAGATGTTAGGTAGATAATCGGCTACCTTGCACATTGTCTGGATGTCTTTTTTGAGGAATTGGCGTACTTTATTGCTGAAGGGATCGACAAACTCCAACTGGTCGGCATGTGTACCGAAATACACCTGGTCCTGACTGTTGATCAGCATCGCCGGCTGCCCCTCACGGTTATACAGTGTCAGTTCTTTCGGGGCAGTTTTAAGTGCTTTGTCAACCAGTTTTTGTGGAATGCGGATAAGACCCTCGGCTGTCATGGTAGCCCCATTAGCGGTCAGCAGCTTTCCGGCCCGCTCACCCGTTATCCGCATGCCGACATGTTCCATAAGATATAGGCTTTTTTCGTGAATCTTACTGATCTTCTCCTGGTTCAGGACCGAAAAGCCTATATTACGTTTAATTGGCGTAACCATGTATTTGTCTCACTTTCCTTTCTGATTTCCGACTTTGCACCGCTCACTTGTCTATTTATACACGCCGTCGCGCAGATAAGCATTCATTTCCGCTTTATCCATATGGCCGATGCCCAGGTAATCCAGAGTGTAGCCCTGTTGATAAAAATCTCTTTTTAAGATGGCTGAGGCAAGATTAATCATCGAATCAATGACCGGGGTACGGACGCCAAACTTCTTGCCTAATTCATGGTAAACATGACAACCTACCGGAATATCTTCGGTAATGTACCTGTTTTCCATAGTGAACGGGCCCGTGCCGAATTGAATCGGATCTTGCTGGTCAAACGGTATGACATAATCCTCACCCATGTATTCTGCCCCTAATACGTTTTCACGGGAGAAGAACTGTTCTTTCCGGTAAGGCTGAATGCCGACACCCATAGCTGCCGCCAGAGAACATTCCTCTTGATAGAAGGCGTACTGTACTTCAGAAATTGATGGACAATAAGCGTGGGAATAAATGCTGTATTTATATTTGTCCTCACCGAATATTACCCCGAAGTTCTCCATGACGCCTACCCCAAGAATTGTTCCCGGACAATGCAGCACAGGATTAACATTGCTAAACCCGGTATCCATGACAGTATCGCCGGCAACGGCACCCTGGCCGTTTGTTACTGCGTCCATCGACGGCAGATATTTGGAGCTTTCGAGAAAAGCCTCGGTATCAGCGGCCGGCAGGGCAGCCCCTCTTAACGTTATCGCCCGGTAGTATACACGGATCTTCGGCAAAATAACGCCACCCTTAATTTCTACGCGGCTGCCATAAGTGGAACTAGACCAGCCGCCAATTATAACGTTCTTCATGCAGCCGGCTTCCCGCATCATCTTTCTTAAGATCAGTGATCCATAGTTGTCAGGGAAAATATGGATGACCATGCCGTCTTCCAGCGCAGGTATTAATTTTTCAAAGAAGGGTTTGTGACCGGCACAAGGGGTAGCGACGACGACCAACCCTGCACCTTTGACAGCTTGTGCCACATTTGTCGTAACAAGTTCCATTTGGGCCATGCCGTTCCGCTCAAACCCGTATAAATTTAGCTGATCACCAAAAAAATTAATCCCTGTTTCTTTGATGCCAAATAGCGTCTTTTCGGCAAACGGCGGCAAGTCGCAAAGACGGACTTGAGCCCCGCCTAAAGCACAGTCGCCGGCAATCGCTTTGCCGACAGCCCCGGCACCAAGGACGGCTATCGGTTTAATTTTTAAATATTCCATGTTTTTCATCGAAAATATCCCCCTCATAGTTTAAGTTGCCTGTTATTCGCCGTAGAACCCCTTACGGTGGGCTTTGAGATAGCCCATACAAAATTCATCCTGCCCTAAGAGTGTCTTAGCCGCACAAATCAGTCCCATCATGCCCTGATCTGTCGGGTTAAGAATATAGCCGTCCATACCGGCCGCCATCGTTTGTGCTACAAACAGCCTGTTTAAGTATTTGCGGTTAGGCAGGCCGTATGATACGTTGCTGAGTCCGCACATAAAGTGTACTTGCGGATACTGCTCTCTGATCAAGCGGATTGTATCAAGCACTTCCGCACCAGCCGAAGCCACACTGCTGACCGGTTTTACCAGCGGGTCAAAATACAGGTCATCGTCGTCAACGCCGGCAGCCTTGAGTTTAACGTATAAGTTTCCGACTACCCGCATACGGTCGGCTGCTGTATCAGGCATGCCGCATTCATCCATGCACAATGCTACTATTTTGGCTTTGTATTTTTGCACGAGCGGTATCACGGCCTCAAAACGCGGGCCTTCATCGGTGATCGAATTAATCATCGGTACTGTGTGCATGATCAATTCCAGGCCGGCTTCTAATGCCTCAGGGTTAGGGCTGTCAATACACAAGGGAGTCTGAACGGCTTGCTGAATCGTACTGACAAGCCACCGCATACTCTCAACCTCATTAAACACTTTGCTACCGCAGTTAACGTCAATAAAATCGGCTCCGGCTTCAGCCTGTTCTCTAGCCACTTGTTGAATATACTGGGCGTCTTTGTTATCTACCGCCTCGCTAATAGCCTTGCGGCTGGTATTAATCAGTTCGCCAACGATGACCAATGCTATTCCCCCCAGTTAGTTTTTCGCTACCATTGCCGTCGCCATTTCCTTACAAGCCACCGCATCGACACAATAGCCATCTGCCCCAATCTTTTCGGCAAACTCAGGATAGAGCGGCGCACCGCCAACCAGAATTTTAACACTGTCCCTGAGCCCGGCTTCCGTAATCAATTCAATCGTGTCTTTCATCCCCATCATCGTAGTTGTTAACAGTGCACACATGCCGACAATGTGCGGCTTATGCTCTTTAATGGCGGCTACGAATTGTTCGGGAGCTACATCGATGCCTAAGTCAACAACATTAAAGCCACCGCTTTCTACAATCATGACAACAAGGTTTTTGCCGATATCATGTAAATCGCCTTTTACAGTTCCCATTAAAAAGGTAGACACATCAGCGGAATCATCTGCTGAAAGCAGTGGCTTTACTAATTTCATACCTTCTGCCAAAGCTTTTGCGGACATCATAACTTCAGGAATGAACATTTCACCGGCTTTAAATTTTGGCGCTACAATATCCATACCTGCCAGCAACCCCTTGTTAACAATCTCTAATGGAGCTGTGCCGGCATTAATCAATTGCCGGGTAATTGCCTGAACATTTTCGTCATCACCTTCAAGTACTGCTGCTGCCAATTCTTTAAAATTACTCATCTAAAACTCCTCCTATCATGTAATATAAAGTTGTAAGTCCAGCTTTTGTTAAAGTTGCTATGTTTACCTGATACACCACCTCCCGGCATGAGTAATAATCGCTGTCTTATTGTTACGCTTAACTATAAATGCATCTTTCATGCCATTTTGTTAAATATGTCAAAATATCTTTTTGTAAAAAAATAGATACTGGAAAGTTCTTGTCTTTCCAGTATCTATTTAAAATATTCAGTAAAGTTAAAAGTAACCTGATTGAATATTTGATTTAATTTTGATCGCTTTTATTTTTTTGCTTCAGATTTGAATAACTCGCTGAGTCATCTATGGTTCACATCAAGTTTTGGGGAAACTCTTCTTTACTTATAATAAAATCAAAACAATTTATTGTTGCAATATTTTTCAATCAGTCGATAGGCTTTACTCTGACTAATATGTAATGCGTGAGCAACTTTACGGGAACTGCCATACTTATGCAATGCTTCCACAATCATTCTGCGTTCTAACTGACAAATAGCTTCATCCAATGTCCTGACTTGCGGTTTCTCCGTCGCAGGAAACTGTATGCTCTTTGAAAATGCTTCAGAAAAAATTTTGGGCAAATGGCACACTTCAATGGTTGAATCCTCTACAACTACGACCAGCCGTTCTATCATGTTTTCGAGTTCCCTGATATTGCCTGGCCAGGAATAGTCAAGCAATATGTCCCTGCACTCAGGCGATATGCTATGATCTTTTTTGTATTTCTTATGAAACTTGTTCAAGAAATAATAGATTAACGCCAGCGTATCCTCAGGACGTTCCCGCAAAGGCCGTAATTCTAATTCAATTACATTAAGCCGGTAATAGAGGTCTTCACGAAAAAGTCCCCGCTCTATCATAGTGTTCATATTCCTGTTTGTAGCCGAAATAATCCGGCAGTCCACCGTCTTGACCTGATGGCCGCCGATCGGTATAAAGCGCCGTTCTTGAATAACATCGAGAATCTTGCCCTGCAGACGTGGCGGCAATTCCGCTATTTCATCCAAAAACAAGGTGCCGCCATCAGCCAGTTCGATAAGACCTGTCTTGCCTTTTTGCAGCGCGCCGGTAAAAGCCCCTCCCATATAGCCAAACAATTCCGACTCCATCAGTTCTTCCGGAATAGCCGCACAATTAATGCTGATAAAAGGCCCGTTCTGGCGTGAACTAATCCTGTGAATATTCTTGGCAAGGGCACTTTTGCCAGTCCCTGTCTCACCCAGAATTAAAATGTTTATATCGACAGGTGCCACTTTTTCCACTAATGTCATTAACTCTTTCATTTGCGCACTGTGAGCCACAAGCTTGACATTTTGCAGTTCTTTTTTGCTTAATACTACAACTTCTTCTTCCATCCGCGCTAATAATTCTTTTGTTTGTTCAAAATCACGTTTTATATCTGCCAATTGTTTTACATCACGGCAATTTTGCACCAGAAATTCAATATTACCATTCTGATCGTAAATCGGAGTATTGGTTACTACCATTTTAGCGCCTGTCCGCGTTGACTGCTCCAACGTATTTCTAGCCTTGCTGTGAAGCGTAATCGGCGCAGTAGGCGGGTAACATCCGGCTTGCTCCATAAATTGCCATGGGTCTTTGCCGATCATATCACTTGGCCTGATTCCATAATATTGCTCACAAGCCTTATTGGCATAAATAGTTATTCCCGTACTATCAGTAGCAAAAATGGCGTCATAAGAATTGTCTAAAATTTTAAGCAGTAGCTCTCTACTCAGCTGTTTATTATGAACCGATACATACTTAGATTCCCGCAAGCATACTCCCCCTTTCCAGTAGTTTAGATTATGGTTAATCCGCACGCTGTAATCACCATTGATTTAACTTAATCTGTTTCTGTATATAATACTAAGCCATATATCTGATTTCCTCCAGCATGAAAGATTCTAGCAGAGCCTAATAGTTGAAGTTCAGGGCATTGCTAATAAAATCTTATAAAATTATTTTTATGTGACAAATAAAAATGCCAAATAAGGTATTTTCCTCATTTGGCATTACCGGCATGGTTGCGGGAGCAGGCCGCCAGGACTGCTAAACCTAAATATAAGCTATATTGCTTTTGCAATATAGCTTAAGTAATACTATACCTTACACCTTCCTAAACCAAAGGGCGATCATTGCCACCGCCCCGATCAGGCAAAACATGACCAGCGACATCAGCCCGCCGGCATAACTGCCGGTCGCATCAATAAAATATCCGACTATAACCGGTGTAAGCGCCCCGCCGGCACTGCCCAGGCCGCTTTCAAGCCCGCTGCCTGTTGCCAGAGCTTTCTCGGGCACAACTTTTTGAATCATCGACCAATGACCGGGCAGGCCGATGACCAGGGCCGATACGGCCACAACAAGCCATAATGCTGCTTCTATCTGATCTGTTGCATGAGCGGCAAAATAGATCCCCGCCGCCCCGCCCAGCATATGTAAAATACCGAAAGTGGCTTTCCGTTCCACCTTATCGGTCAGATAGCCGACAGCCACAAGCGCCACAACGGCGGCCGCATACGGGGCATTAGCCCAGAAGCCCATGCTTTTCCAGGAGAAACCCATAGCCTCTTTCAGGTAGGACGGAATCCAGGTCATCAGCCCCCACCAGGCCGCAGAGCTGCAAATATAAAACAACACACACAGCCAGTAATCCAGATTAAACAGGAAGCCCTTGGACGCCTCCCAGGTTGACACCGGCTCCGCTTGCTGTTTGGCTGACGCTTCGGCCTGCAGCCCGTTCTCGATATATTCCAGCTCCAGATGGTTGATTCTTTTGCTCTCCCGCGGATAATCTGTAGTAAAAAACCAGATCAGAATTAACGGTATAATGCCGATAGCCGCTAAGGCGAAAAAACTTGACCGCCAGCCCCAGTTGCCGACAATCCAGACGAATAAAGGCATGGCAATCGCCGGTCCGGCCGCCAGCCCCAGCAGCCAGGTGGAATTGGCCCGGGCCCGCTCATTGGGCGGAAACCAGTTCCGGACAAACTTCATCTGCATCGGCCAATGCATGCCTTCCCCCAGGCCCAGAATGCATCTGGCCACAAGCATGCCGGCAAAGGTTGTTACCAGACCGCCATAAATGCAGGACAAGCCCCATAATACAATGGCCAAAGCCATGACCTTGCGCGGCCCCCACCAGTCGCCCAGCGGTCCCAGAACACTGTTGGCAATGGCATAGGTTGCCAGGAACAATGACATCAGCGACCCCATCGCCACGGCATTGCCCTTAATCCCCATCGCCGCCAAAAAGGCCTCATCGGCCACAAGTACCGATACGTTAACCCGGTCAAGGTATGCAACTAATAATGTCACTAGTAAAACAACGATTACAACCACCCGTTGTTTAGTCGGCTGCTCGGCCGCCTCGGCCTGCTGCACCAATGCTTTTTCACTCACAGTTGTTGCCTCCCCTGCTCTATAGTAATTGAAATAAGCAGCACCAGATTGTGGCAAGACGGCCCCGACAAGTCGGGGCCCCGTTGCTTACCATGGCCTGAGAATCGTTAATTTTAATAGAAGAACTCTAATTTAGTCATATAGGTTGTGCCGAGTTTCCCAACGCCACCGGTCAAATCGGTATTTTTGATTTTGAGGTCCTGCCCCTCAATTGTCCAGATTACATTTTTGCTTACCGTGTTTTGCAGGGCAACAAACCAGCCTTCGATATTATCGGTACCTTTGACAAAGGTCGAGTAGCGGTCGCTGGGATAACCGACGGCCTGGGCGTCAAAACCGCCGGCGCCGGAGGGAATGGCACCGGCATCCAGTTTGCGGTAAGCGACCGACCAGCCAAAATCGCCTGCTTTTTTGGCGTCGACCAGGTATTTGGCCGAGAAGAAGATGGGCTGCTGCTTGGTCGCGCTGCTTAATTCAACAGCCCAGCCTTTGGGCGAGGTGGGAAGATTGCTTGCGCCCTGGAGGCTGGTAGCCACATAATCGCCAATCAGCACCACACCGCCCAGTTTTACGTCAAAGCCGGCGGCCCAGCCTTTAGACTGTGTGAAGGAGCCGATATTGGTGTTTAATGAACCTGTCCCGCCAGAATTACTGCCGCCGGGAACATCAGACCAATAATAGCCGGCTTTCCAGCCCAGCGTATCACTCGCCTTGCCGGACAACTGGGCGGTAGTCAGCGTATTGGCATCACCGCTGTCACCGGTGCTGCTGTTAGTAGCGGTGCCATTACCTTTGATGTTATTGACCGAAGCGGTAAAAGTAACCTTGCCGAAACCCTCATCAATGCGGATGCCGTCAACACCAACCGCTTTGCCGAACAGGCCATGGGTAAAGTTATCATACGGGAAACGGCCAATCCGGACCCGGTCTATCCCCAGGACATTTTTCGCCGTAACCGCCAGCAGGTCAAAGGAAGCATTGGTGCCCTCACTGCCGTTATTATAATTGCCAAACTTGGAGCTGGCGGAAAGCCGCGCCATCCATGAGATATCCTCGTTGATCGTGCCCTGGAATTTGATCCGCTGGCGGAAGTCAAAGTTGTCGGAGCCATGTAGTTTCTTAGTATTGGGGGCCTTAGGGTCGTTGCCGAAGTACCGGACCCGGGTCTCACCGGCAATCCAGGTGTTGGTCTTGCTCTCCACTTTCGCCACCCGGGCTCCCAGGCGGTTCAGCTCGGCGGCAAATTCCACCGAAAGCTTATCAATCAGCTGCTGATTATCCTCGTCGGCTTTTTCGAACTTATCCATCGCTTTAGCCACAACAAAGGCAAACTCATACCGGCTTAGGGTCCTGTCGCCTTTGAAGGACTGATCGCCATACCCGTCAACCAAGCCCGCTTTCGCCAGCTTGCCCACAGCCTCATAGGCCCAGTGGCCGGCAGGGACATCGCCAAAGGACTGCACCGGGGCCGCCTGCACCGTATTGGTCAATGCCGGGGTGCCGGCCATCGTAACCGACAGCAGCGCCAGGGGTACAATGGCCAGCCATTTTTTGGTGTTTTTCATTTTTTCCATAATTATCGCCCACCTTTTTTTATTTTAGTGATTTTACATCTGGCTTTATTTGCTGTTATGCTTTGATTGTTGAATCAGCAGTTCTTTTCTGCGGCATGGTGGCAAAGAACAAGGCACATATCCCCACGATGCAGATAGCGACATTTAAATAAAAAGCGGGTGTATAGCTCTTAAACATATCGAACAGCTTCCCGCCGACCAGCCCGGCCGGTGAGCAGGCAAGGGCTGATAGCAGCAGCATCATGCCATTGACTTTGGGGAAGGCAACCGGTCCGAAATAGTTGCCGACCATAGTGTTTAAGCAGACAAAGGTCCAGCCAAAGCCGGCACCGTACAGGATAGCGGCCGCAAAAGCCACCATCAGCGAACCGGCGGTAACATTGATTGCCAGGAAAGAGCCCGCAAAGTAGCAGCAAATGCCCATCATAAAGGCAAAGCGGGCCGGCATTTTGTCCATTAGCCAGCCGCCGATCAGGCGGCCGCCGATACCACCCATAGTAAAGAGGCCCATGGCCCAGGCGGCATCAGCCGGGTTAATGCCCAGACCCCGTAAGTGCAGGATCCAGTGAGCGGTAAAAAAGAAGAAGGGAAACTGGCAGGCGAAGGAACCAACAACAATCATCCAGAAAGAGCGGGTGCCATAAGCTTCACCGGGAGTCCAGTTAAACTTGGTAGCCAGGGAATTGACAGGCCCGGCCTGAGCCCCGGCCTGTTCCTCAATGCCGTCAACCAGCTGCCCCAGGTCCTCCGGTCTTTCTTTAACTGTTAAAAAGGCAACAACCGCCGCCGCAATAGCGATGCCGGCAACAATCAGCCAGGCCTGGCGCCAGTCGCCGCCGTTGGCGGCAAGCACCTTGTTCATCAGCGGCGCCCCCAGGAAACCGGCAAAGCCTGACGCGGTTAAAGTCATAGCCATCGCCCGGCCGCGATATTTTTTAAACCAGCGGGTTACTGCCGTTGATAACGGCACAATGGTGCCAAAACCAATGCCGGAACCAATGATTACACCGAAGCCGACCAGATAATGCCAGGGCTGGGAGGCAAAAAAAGCCATCCACAATGTCCCGATCAGAATCAATGCCGAGCCAATGCCAAAGGTTGACCGGACACCCCATTTGCCAATGGCGGCAGCCACCATAATGGAAGGAACACCGACGAAAAAGTTCAATAAGGTAAAGCCCATGCCATAGACACTGCGTTCCATGGTAATCTCTTTTAACATATATGTATTAATAACTGCCCCACCGTACAGAGGAAAACCCATGTTTAACAGATACAGGAACCATAATGCCCCTACTAGTCTCCAGCCATAAAACTGTTGCTTGTTTTCCATTTCCTCAATCCCCTCTAAATTAATGTTGAACCTATTGCCGCTATTTTCTTACGGTTCTGATAATTTTTCCGGTTATGTATCTGATCATTTGACTTTGACCAAATACATAACAGCAGCTATGCTCAGCGTTCATTTAACCGTAGCGAAAGGCAATCCCAAAGGTACCGCGTGGATAAGTCCATTTAATAATCCCCTTGTCTTTACAGACAACCCGGCAAGTTCCGCATTCCAGACAGCCTGCATAGTCAAAATTCATTTCGCCCTCTTTCAGGGTGTAAAGCACTGCCGGACAAACATACAGGCAAGGCTTTTCCTGACACCGGGCACAAACCGTCTTATCAAGAACAATGTGCGGTTCTTCTTCATCAACAACGAATTTGTTTAATCCCAGCAGCTCTTCCGGCGAAAGTTTTTTTACAGTCATATTGCTTTAAACCCCTTCCAGCCGTCAGCAATGAGCTGGCCAATTGTTACATGCTTTTTCAATACCTTGAACATAGCCTTATCCATGCGCTCAGGCAAGCCGCCGTCAACAGCAAACAATGTTTTCATCAGGTCATTGGCCATGGCCGGATACACGGATATCAGCCGCCGGTTGCTCATCAGCTCATGGAAATTGGCATAAAGCTTCATTGTCGCCATTAGCGAAAGCTGCTCCAGCTGCTGAACATAAGCCGGACCAATCTGACTCTCATCCGCCTGCTGGAGAATGGCCTGCGCCGCAGCAACACCGCTGACAATAGCCAGGTCAATGCCGCGCAGAATCGTCCCGCTGTTTACGACCAGGCCGGCAGCATCGCCAACCAGCACCAGCCCAGCCCGATACAGCCGCTTCGGCATGGCATGATAACCCACCTCCGGCACAAGATGGGCCCCATACTCTGCCGTTGTGCCGTCTTTGATCAACGGATAGATTGCGGGATGCATTTTTAGAGTCTGGAGAATCTCATGAATCTTGCTGTGTTGTCTGGCCAGGTCTTCCGGGTTTAGCACCACCCCCAAAGAAATACTGTCTTTATTGGTATAAAGAAAGCCACCACCGAGCACACTGCCAGAACAACCGATCAGTACCCGGGCCGCACCTTCGCCCGCCTGCAGGCTGAATCTGTCTTCAATCACTTTTTCCGGCAGCTCGATGATTTCTTTCGCCCCAACACCTACGTTATGACCGGCGATATCCTGCCGTAAACCGGCCTTCTGGGCAATAAGGGAATTCACTCCGTCGGCCGCAATAACAACGGTTGCGCAGATTTCATCATCACCGGCCTTAATGCCGACAATTTTGCCGTCAGCTTCAATTAGCTCATCGACGACAATGCCGGGCGCCACCATGGCCCCCTGCTCTTCGGCCTGGCCGGCGAACCATTCGTCAAAAGGAGCCCGCAGCACCGAGTAAGACTGGGGAACCCCCTCGCCGAAGCTATAATCAACATAATCCATGGTCACCGCACTGTTTTGCCCCAGCATCATGATTTGCTCCCTGACCACTTTCCGTTCCAGTGGCGCCTGCTGATACAACCCAGGCTCAACCAGTTCCAGTGCATAGGTATACAGACGACCGCCGGTAACATTTTTGCTGCCGGCGCTGGCGCCCCGCTCTACCAGTAAAACACTTTTACCGGCTTTGGCTAATACGTAAGCGCAGGCAGCGCCGGCCGGACCGGCGCCGATAATAACCGCATCAAATTTTTCATCAGCTGACATACTTTCAAGCCTCCTGTGGTAAACGGCACCGCCGCCCCTATTTTTGCAGCGCTTTGGTCAATAAGGGCACCACTTCGTACAGATCGCCCACAATCCCATAGTCAGCGGCTTCAAATAGCAGGGATTTTTCATTGGTATCTATCGCCACAATAACCTTGGCGTCCCTAACCCCTACCACATGCTGCACCTGGCCGGAAATTCCCATACCGATGTAGAGTTCGGGTTTAACCTTCTGACCGGAAATACCGATATACCGGTCATTGGGCAGCCAGTGATAATCCTCGGAAATACCGCGGGTGCAGCCAATTTCAGCCCCCACGGCCGCTGCCAGCGCTGCCGCCAGGGACAGGTCCTCTTGCTTGTTTAAGCCCCGCCCCACACAAACCACGCGGCTGGCGCCGGCAATATCCGTCCCCTGACGGACAATGGGGCAGACGTTAGTAACGGAGATTCGCTCATCCTCATTAGCCGCCTCAACAGTCACCACCTCGCCGGCCCCGTTCCCCTGCGCCGGCGCTTCCGCGAACGTCCGGGGCGGGATGGTGACAAATGCCGGCAGCGCCACCGCTTCTGTGCAGACAGCCAGGCCACCATAGATTAAACGGCTTGTTTCAATATTGCCATTGGCGTAAGTTATAGTTGCAGCATCGGTAACAAGGCCGGCCTGCATAGCGGCCGCCACTTTGGCGGCAAGATCTTTGCCCCGCAGGGTTCCGCCTGCCAGAACAACGGCTGCCTCCTCCCGGCCCAGAATATCGGCTACAGCACCGGCATAGCTCTCAGGCCAGGGGTTGCTGCCCCTTACTACATAAACTTTGTCAGCACCGGCGGCAACAAAGGACTGTGCATCCTCACTGTTGGGCGTAAGTACACCAACAGCCTGATTCATACTGGTTTTAAGTTCGAGACCGGCGGTCAGGAGTTGTCTGGCAACTGCGCTATCTTCTGAATAAATCCAAATTCCCGGCATATTTTTTACCCCTTTCCTCTAGCACAGGCCCTCTTGGGCAAGGCTGGCAACTAATTTGGCAACATTATCGGCCTGATCAGCTTCCTTGAAGATGACCTTTTTCCGGTCCATAACATAACCTTGTACCGACAATTTGCGCACCTTCGGCGTCAGGTCGCCGGCAGCAAGCCCCAGGTCATTCAGCTTCCATTCTGCCGCAGGTTTCTTAGCAGCCCCCATAACCTGTTTAAGGCCCGGTATCCGTGGTTTGTTGATTTCCGGCAAAACACTGATCACTGCCGGGCCGGTAACTGTCACCGCTTCCGTGCAATCGCCCAGTTTACGGATAGCCGTAACCTTGCCGTCAGTGATGCTTAACTGCTGAACAAAGGTAATGGCCGGTATGCCAAGTAAAACCGCCAGCCGGGAGGCTGTCTGCTGGCTGTAAGCATCGGCGCTGCCTTCTCCGCAAAGAATAAGAGCAAATTGTCCGGCTTTTTTGATAGCGGCTGCCAATACGTTGGCGGTCACAAAAGCATCTGCCTGTTCTGCCGCCGCATCGCCAATCCAGAACACTTTGTCCAAACCCCGGGACAATGCATCCTTCAGCGACTGCTTTACCGCAGCATTCCCAAAAGTGAGGGCTTCAACGGCGACTCCGTGCTGTTCTGCCAAGAGTGCGCCCGCTTCGATTGCATTTTTGTCATAATCGCTGATTTTGTACTTGGCCTTGCTGGTGTCGAGGGACAAATCCCCGGTAATTTTAATGTCTTGTTCGTCTAATACCCACTTGTAGCAGACAAGAAGCTTTTGCATGATTTTCCCCTTTCTTCTTGGCAGAGAGGGTGCGGCACCCTCTCTTTGTCAATATTTCAGGTTACTTAAACATTAGGCAAGCAAAGCTTCGACGATTGCTTTCTCGGGAAAATCGACGGAGCTTTCCTTAATAATTGCGCCCTTAACATCGCGGTACAGCCGGGATACAACCATTTCCTGGCTGTAGCCATAACCGCCTTCAATCTGAATCACATCAATCAATGCGCTTTGTCCGATCCGGGCGGCAAACAGTTTTATCATCGCCGCTTCCGTCGTAAAGGCTGCTTCATTTTCAATCAGCTTGGCTGCATCATACACTGCCAGCCGGGCCAAATGAATGTTGGTAGCCATCTCGGCCAGCATGGTCTGAATGGCAGGAAAACTGGCAATGGGGCGGCGGAACTGGATTCTTTGTTTGCCGTATTTGACGGCATCCTCCATGGCGGCCTGGGCAATACCAATCACCATGGCGGCTTCCGCCACACTGGCAGCAGCCTGGGCTGCCAGGGCAATTGTCAGCCCAGCTCCTTCCGGCCCTAACAGGTTAGCGGCCGGAACCCTGACATTCTCCAGGCTTAACTCGGCCGACGGGCAGCCACGGAGCCCCATTTTGCCGATAGTCCTGGCTACCGCCAGGCCGGCAGTCTTGCCGTCAACAATAAAAGCACTTATTCCCTTAGCCCCGGCTTCCGGGTTGGTCAGGGCAAAGACAATATAAATACCGGCGGCGCCACCGTTGGCAACATAGCATTTACGGCCATTCAGGATGTAGCTGTCGCCGTCTTTAACCGCCACAACCCGCTGCGCGCCCGCTCCCGGCGCCGCCCCCGGCTCACTCAGGGCAAAAGCCCCCAGTTTCTGTCCGTTGCCCAAAAAAGGCAAATAGTTTTGTTTCTGTTCAGCCGAACCATACCTGTTAATGGCATAGGCCGCCAGCGAGGCATGGTTAATGAGGATAGCCGCCACAGCACCGCTCACCCGTGATATTTCCTCGACCAGCAAGGTATAGCTGAGATAGCCGGCCTCCGCCCCGCCATACTCACCGGGCATAAAAATGCCGAGGAAATCATGTTCGGCCATTTTTTGCACTATTTCTGCCGGATATACGCCTGTGCTGTCAATCCCGGCTGCTGCCGGTTCCACGTACTCTTGCGCAAATTCCCGGGCATTCTGCTGAATCAGTTGTTGCTCTTCTGTTAATGGATAACTCATGCGTACCCCTCCTCTTCTTTCTGCCGCCGCTTATTTAGAATTGAGCAGCAGCCCGGATATAACAATCCGCTGAACCTGATTAGTGCCTTCATAAATCTGAGTAACCTTGGCATCACGCATCAGCTTTTCCACAAAGGAATCGCGGGAATAGCCATAATGTCCCATCAGTTCCACAGCTTCCGCGGTCACCCGCATCGCAGTATCGGTGGCGTAAGTCTTGGCCATGGCGGCTTCCTTGGTATAGGGCACGCCGGCATCCTTCAGCCGGAGGGCATTACGGACCAGCTGCCTGGCAGCCTCCACCTGGGTTGCCATATCGGCCAGTTTAAAAGCAACAGCCTGATGAGTACCGATAGGCTTGCCATTAATGTCCAGGAATTCTTTAGCATAGGTAAGGGCCGCCTCAAGAGCCCGGCGGGCAATCCCCACCGCCATAGAAGCCACAATCGGTCTGGCCATATCCAGGGTTTTCATGGCCAGCTTCATGCCTTCGCCTTCTTTACCCAGCAGATGGTCCTGCGGAATCCTCACATTCTTGAGGATAATCTCCACCGTATTGGAGCTGCGGATACCCATCTTGTGTTCAACAGCCCCGATAATAACCCCCTCGCGCTCTTTCTCCACAATAAACGCACTAAGGCCTTTAACCCCTTTGCCGGGATCGGTGGACGCAAATATAACCATGATATCAGCATAGCCGCAAGTAGTGGCAAAGCATTTTGTCCCGTTCAGCACCCACTCATTACCTTCCAGCTTGGCAGTGGTCGCGCAGGCACCCGCATCGGAACCCGCCCCCGGCTCAGTTAGGGCAAAGCCGCCCATACCGCCGGCCACCAGCCGGCCGTAATATAATTTCTTTTGCTCTTCCGTGCCGGCAATGGCCAGCGGATAAGAACTCAGTCCGTTACCGCCCAGGGTCGTCGCAAAAGCGGCGCAGCCATAACCCCATTCTTCAACAACAACAGCCTGAGTAACGGCGTCGTAACCGGGACCACCATACTCTACCGGTATTGCCATACAATTTAAGCCGGCCTTTTTAACCTCAGCCAGAATAAATTCATGAAATTCCCCTCTGGCATCCCATTCCTCGGCGACCGGGATAATATGCTCGGCCGTAAACTCCCTGGCCACCTGCTGCAATTGCTGCTGCTGCGGGGTAAGTGTCATATCAACCATGTTTTATCACCCTTTCGTTTTGGCTTCGACAAGTTGTCTAAGCTGTCCCCATTTAGGCGCGAAAATCCCGCTGTCCATCGTTTTTAAAGCCGGCGAAATGACAGGTTTAAAGTCCATAAGCGCCAGGACGTCCTTTTCCAGGTCAATGCCGGGGGCAATTTCAGTCAGGGTCATTTGCCCATTTTTCAGGATAAATACGGCCCGTTCCGTGATATAAACCACCGGCTGCCCGACTTTTTGCGCATATTTGCCACTAAAAGTAATCTGTTCAACCATGTCGATAAATTTTTTATTTTTGCCTTCCTTAAGAACGGCCAGCTTGCCATCCTGGACGGCAACCTCCAGACCGCCGGCGGTAAAAGAACCACAATACACTACTTTCTTGGAACTCTGGGTGATATTGATAAAACCGCCGCAGCCCATCGGCCGGCCTTTGAACTTGCTTACATTTACATTACCGTCTTTATCTGTTTGCGCCAGCCCCAGGAAAGCCACATCAATGCCGCCGCCGTCGTAATAGTCAAATTGGGCATGGTGCTCGACTACAGCCTCGCCATTATAAGAATGGCCGAAATGGGGTATACTGGCCGGAACCCCGCCGATGCCGCCGGCTTCGGTAGTTAAAGTCAGCAGCTCTGTCAGGTTCTCTTCCGCGGCAATCGCGGCAACATCGCTGGGAATGCCCACACCTAAGTTCACAATGGTATTAGGCGCTAATTCCAGGGCTGCCCGGCGGGCAATAATTTTCCGTTCATCCATAGGCAGCTCAGGGATGCTGTTTAACGGCACTTTGATATCACCGGCAAAAGCAGGATTGAAGTACAGGCCTTCGGTCTGCCAGCAGCTCTCCGGTTTGGTTGCTACCACAATATGATCAACCAGGATACCCGGGACTTTTACCTGTTTGGGATGCAAGGAGCCGGCTTTAGCCAGATATTCAGCCTGCACAATAACAATACCGCCGGAGTTTTTGGTTGCCTGGGCCAAGGGCAGCGCTTCCATAAACACGCCCTCTTTCTCCATCGTCAGGTTGCCATGTTCATCAACGGTCGTCCCTCTGATAATGGCTATATTAATAGGGAAAGTCTTATAGAAGAGCCACTCTTCGCCTTCAAACTCCACAACTTTTATAGTATCCTCCGTTGTTGCCGAGTTCATTTTAGCGCCATCCACCCGGGGATCAACAAACGTTCCCAGGCCGACTTTTGTAATAAGGCCCGGCCGCTTAGCGGCGATTTCCCGGAACAATTGCACAATGACCCCCTGTGGCAGGCAGTACGCCTCCATCTTGTTTTCCGCCAGCAGTTTGGACATTCCGGCCGATGAGCCGATATGCGCGCCGATCCACCGCTTGACAAGCCCCTCTTTCCCCAGGCGGGTTGTCCCCCGCTCTTTCCAGTCACCGATTGCCGAAGCATGGGTCAGCGTTATATTCCGGGGATGACCGGTTTCCACAAATCTCTTTTCAATAGCCTGCGCAACCTCTTCAGCCCAGGCGGCCAGACCAAACCCGGTCGCAGCCACGGTTGCGCCGTCGGGAATCAAAGCCGCAGCCTGATCGGCGGTTATAACTTTTGACATGATAAATCTCCCCTTTCTGTTTTTAACCATTGTCACAAATAATGTATAAGCAAATTTTGTGCCAATAACAATATAGAGCAAAATGCCGGCGGAATTAGCCGGGATTTCGGTCAGGAGTTAATCTCCCGGGAGGTTTTAAGTACCTTTTTTGCAACAATTTATAAAATTTAAAAAATTGAATGTACCTAATTAGGTACATTCAATTAAGCTGCCCCCTGTTTGCCTTGCTTGCAGCTGGCCGCGAGGCCACTGGCAGGCGAAACAGGCAAAATAAATAACTGGATGTACCTAAGCAGCACACCCAGTTACGCCTGCTAATTTTTTTCGTTTCTCTCTTTCTCAAAAGACTTTAATTTCCGGTACAATACCGTCCGGTAAATGCCTAGCCGTTCAGCCGCTTCCCCCATCCGGCCCCCGCACTCATTCAGCACCTGATATATGTACCGTTCTTCCACAGCCCGCGTTACTTGCTTCAGGGTGCCATTCAGTCCGGCTAACCGGAACGGATCATATTGAGAGCCCAACTCATAAACCTTATTGTCATCCAGCAGCTGTTCTGAGGGATAATTCTGCAGGCTGCTGATAACCAGCCGTTCAACCACATTTCTTAATTCACGGACATTACCCGGCCAGTTGTATTTTTGCAACGAACTTAAGGTATCAGGCATCAGTTGGACTTCCGGTCCGTATTTTTTTTTAAAATCCTCAAAGAACTTAAAAGACAACGCCACAATGTCTTCCGGTCTGTCTCTAAGCGGTGGCAGCTGCAGGGGAATAACATTAAGACGATAAAACAAGTCCGTTCGAAAAGTCCCATCAACAGTCATCTTGTGCAAATCCTTATGGGTTGCCGCAATCAGCCTGAAATCCAGCTTCCGGTTCACGTGACTGCCCAGACGCCTTACTTCGTATGTCTCCAAAACCCGCAGCAGCTTCGACTGAAGGGACAGTGGCATTTCGGCAATCTCATCCAGAAACAGGGTACCGCGATGGGCAGCTTCGAATAAGCCTATTTTTCCGTCTGCACTGGCCCCGGTAAACGCCCCTTTTTCATAACCAAACAGCTCCGATTCCACCAGATGTTCAGGCAAAGTGGCACAATTAACGGCAATAAACGCCTCACCGGCCCGTTTGCTGTGCCGGTGCAGGTACTTAGCCAGGATTTCCTTGCCTGTACCTGTCTCACCATGCAGGACAACAGTACTGTCGGTCTGGGCGACAGTATGGGCCTGCAGCAACAGCTGGCGCATAGACTTGCTTTCGGCGACCACAGTATCCCTGTCCAGGACATAGCTGCGCAAATACTCAACCTCGCGCTTGCGGCGATTAAGCAGTTCACGTTTTTCCGGGCTGCTGCACATATTGCCAGGATCAATCGATCTCCCGGTTGTGAGCACCAGGATAACATTTCCATCCTCATCCAGGATCGGTGTACTTGTTGAAAGCTGCTTAAAATTAAGTTTGGTGGTTAGTTCCCCTTTAATCACACATTTTTTTTCCGCTGCTTCCAGTGCATAGGATTTAGTATAATAGCCATTGCTGACAAGGTCGCGCACATTGGATTTTAACAGCTGATCCACCGACATGTCCATTGTCAATGCAGTCGTAGAATTAGAGAGCAGCACATTGCCATGCCTGTCAGTTACAAATATCGGATTGGGTAGCATATCAAAAAGGCGGTCTAGATTCTGTTTGGAAAACTGATAATTATGCCCTGCTTTCCGGGATTTACGCGGCAATCGCATCACCCTCTCTGCTTTTTTCTTTCGCATCATTCGACATAAATCAACATTATTCCTTCTAATCCATCTATTTCGAATAGTTGAACAATGGCGGAAAAAAGGCAAAAACAGTCTCACCTCGCTAAGTGAAACTGTTTTGCAGTCAATAGTACTAATTATATCTTCCGTATTTCTCCACAGCATCAAAGAAGGCTTTAACATTTTCATGTTTGGCATTCATTGGCAGGTTGCAGCCTGATGAGTACATCAGCCCTTCACCGTTGCGGAAGGTATTAATCAGCTTTTTCGCATACTCATCCAGTTCACTCGGGGCAGCCACCGTAAATAATGACGCACTTACATCCCCCTTAATTGAGCAGTGGCCTTTCAGGATTTCGTGAGCTTTAAAAATATCGGTGGCACTGTCCAGTTCAAGCACAAACTTTCCTTTCGGCAAATCCAGGAAGTATTCCAGATTTTTTGTCCAGTCGGCATCAAAATGGAGGATAGGAACAATGTTTTTTTCTACCAGACGATTTACCATCACTTTAAGCTGCGGCCAGACAAACCGTTCAAAATGTTTCTTGCCGATGAATTGCCCCGAACCCCTGACCCCGCCGACAAATACCCGGTTGACGCCGGTTGCTTTCACAGCAGCTTCACTGCCGGCAATAACAGCATCATTGACAATCCACAATAATTCTTCTATTTGGTCGCCGATTTGGAACATATCCTTATAAAACCGGTCCATTGAACGGACTATCGACAGGGCATCAAAGGGAATCGTCCCCATAATTGCCCCCCAGGTCATACTCTGCCCGCGGGCCAGGGAACGGTCAATCTCATCCTGACGCAGCCGGGCCATTTCCTGCATGCCCTTTACTACTTCTTCCCGGCTGACCTGATGGGCCCGCTCCAAAAATATCATCCGGAATTCCGCCCAGCCCTTTTCTTTGAGCAGAGGATAGTCCTCGCGGGTCATTGCTTCGTATTCATGGATCTGATACTGGGCATTATCCTCCAGCTCCACCCCCGGCATCTTGAAACGCCCCGGGCCGCATTTAGTCGCCACCGGCCCAATCCGTCCGTGCAGCATATATGCATTGCTGTCCCAAACGGGAAAAGCCTCCCAGACTTTTTGCATAGCGTCCTGGGCCTTATCCCAATCCCAGAGAAATTCTTTGTTGGGCATCCCTACAAACTGGCCGGCATATTGTTCGATGATCGGTGCACAGACCACCCGGTCCACCGGTTCAAGATTAATTGTTGCTACCATTCTTTCTTCTGCTGTCATTACATCAGCCATTTAACTTCACTCCCAATTTAGATTTTATATATATATTTTTTTACTGCCTATAATTACAAAGCCCTCTAAACCGTCTCAGCCACCCTTTGCACGTCCCCGGCGGTTGAGGCTAATTGCTGCATTGATACTGAAATCTCACTGGTGGCTGCTGCCTGAAGGGTGCCCAGCTCGGCAGTTTTGGCTAATGTGTCAACAACATAACTGGTATCATGCTGAATTGTTTTTAAAATGCCGGCAATATCTTTGACCGAATTGCTGCTATTAACAGCCATCTTGCGGATTTCTTCAGCGACCACAGCGAAACCCCGGCCATGATCGCCGGCTCTGGCCGCCTCAATGGCGGCATTAAGACCTAATAAATGGAGTTGGCGGCAATCTCACTAACAAATCGCAAAATATTTGTCGTTTTATTGATATCAGCCAATACCCTTTCCCCTCCGATTCGTACCTGGGTTAAATCTGCCGCCAGTCTGGCGGCAGATACCGTAAGGTTCTCCGAGGTTACACTCAGTTGCTGCGTAGTCGCAGCAATTGTATGAGCAACATTTTGCAAAACCTCGTGGGTATGCATGCTGATGGCAGTACCAACAAGACCAATAAACTCGTTATTCTCAGCAAATACGGGTTTAATAATCGCCTTTACCGGAATACCGTATACCTCTTTGGGCACCGCTTTAACGACCTTTTGTTTGCTTTTAATGCATTCAGACATTGCTCCACCCTGTGCGATCTCACCAATCTTTACATTGGCATGGAACGTGGCAGCCGGTACATAATGAAGAATTTTCCCTGAGGATCACATACCATGACAGAACAGTCGAAGGCATTAAGATCCCGGAAGAATTCGGCTGAGCTAATAATCTCGTCCAACGTCATAATCAGCTATGCTCCTTTAACTATTCCTAGTGTCTTGACCACATTATCTAACATCTAACATGGTCAAGACACGAGTACAAAATAATTCACACCTCTATTGATATATAAGCAATTTCTATGCCAATATCTTAAAATTGAGAATACATCAAACATACCGGCATTTTAGCCGCCTTAGTAATGTTTGTATGTTACTATTTTGCAACATTTTTTAAGAGTTTTAAAAACGGCAATGTACCTAAAAAGGTACATTACCGAAAACTCCAGTCAAATTCCTATTTTTTATATTCAGGTTTTTAGCTACACTACAAACTGGGCTATGTCGTTAGTCAGGAGGATTGGTGAGGATAGATGTCATTCCTGCTGCAAGGTAAGCCTAGCCGCCGGCCCGCACAATATGAACAAACCAAATTTGTAACCTTCACTGCTTTGATAGCATTTGTAATCAGAACGCTGTCCCCTGGGTACTCTGAAGATCTAAATTTTATGGCAATAAAAAAACACCTACATTTAGTAGGTGTTTAATTTAACCAGCAACTTCCTAATTTCCCGGGCCGTTTCCAGCCAAGTACCTTCGGCGTTTGTGGGCTTAACTGCAGACTCTTATTACGACATAGGACATGCAGTGTACAATTCAGAGGTACGTGAGTACCTTCCTCTTTCCCACAGCTATCGTCACTGGATATGTATGGCTCCTCGAGTAGGACTCGAACTAGCGACCGATCGGTCAACAGCCGAGTTACGACAGTTGATAGCATCCCATCTGCGTTGTTGTCAGTCCGGGCGTTCCCTCCGACGTACTTCCCAGTACGACTACGGTCACGTCCTCCTTCCGCCTAGCATATGGAATACTCTAAACTGTCTGAGCCTTAAATGAAATTGGCTCCTCGAGTAGGACTCGAACCTACGACCGATCGGTTAACAGCCGATTGCTCTACCAACTGAGCTATCGAGGAATATTTCTCACGGAACTATATATTATCCTATTCACTCGTTGTTTTTCAACTTGCAAATACTGACATCATCATTCCCTGAAAACTTCACAGAAGAAAGATTTGCGCAATAGTAATTTACTGGTTGCCAGTTCGGAGTTACAACATACATTATGGATGTTATCGCTCCGCTCTAACTAAGCGACTCACGCAACTTCCCGGTTCGCCTTTCGGCTCGCGGCAAGCTGGTTCGCTGCTTATGTTTGCACGTCGTGCAAACGAGGGTTTAAGTCAAGTCCTCGGCCTATTAGTACCAGTCCGCTCCATGAATTGCTCCACTTCCACTCCTGGCCTATCTACCTTGTCTTCTTCAAGGGGCCTTACTTCTTGCGAATGACAGACCTCATCTTAAGGCTGGTTTCACGCTTAGATGCTTTCAGCGTTTATCCTTTCCGGACGTAGCTACCCAGCTCTACCCCTGGCGGGATAACTGGTACACCAGCGGTCCGTCCACTCCGGTCCTCTCGTACTAGGAGCAGTTCCCTTCAAGTCTCTTACGCCCGCGATGGATAGGGACCGAACTGTCTCACGACGTTCTGAACCCAGCTCACGTACCACTTTAATGGGCGAACAGCCCAACCCTTGGGACCTACTTCAGCCCCAGGATGTGATGAGCCGACATCGAGGTGCCAAACCTCCCCGTCGATATGGACTCTTGGGAGAGATTAGCCTGTTATCCCCAGGGTAGCTTTTATCCGTTGAGCGATGGCCCTTCCACTCGGTACCACCGGATCACTAAGCCCGACTTTCGTCCCTGCTCGACTTGTCTGTCTTGCAGTCAAGCTCCCTTCTGCCTTTACACTCTTCGCGCGATTTCCAGCCGCGCTGAGGGAACCTTTGGGCGCCTCCGTTACTCTTTCGGAGGCGACCGCCCCAGTCAAACTGCCCGCCTGACACTGTCCTCAGTTTCGTTACTCCTTGAGTTAGAACTCCAGTAAATAAAGGGTGGTATCCCAACATCGACTCCATACAGACTTGCGTCCGCACTTCCCTGTCTCCCACCTATCCTGTACATCATTTACCAAAACTCAATGTCAGGTTGCAGTAAAGCTCCATGGGGTCTTTCTGTCCAGTCGCGGGTAACCTGCATCTTCACAGGTATTTCAATTTCACCGGGTCCCTCGTTGAGACAGTGCCCAAGTCGTTACACCTTTCGTGCGGGTCGGAACTTACCCGACAAGGAATTTCGCTACCTTAGGACCGTTATAGTTACGGCCGCCGTTTACCGGGGCTTCAATTCAAACCTTCGATTGCTCTAAGCTCTCCTCTTAACCTTCCGGCACCGGGCAGGTGTCAGCACCTATACGTCAGCTTTCGCTTTAGCAGGCACCTGTGTTTGTGGTAAACAGTCGCTTGGGCCTCTTTTTTGCAACTCATTCCCGCTTCGTTCGCTTCTGATCTACACGGTTTACAAGCTCCCCTTTTCCCGAAGTTACGGGGACATTTTGCCGAGTTCCTTAACGAGGGTTCTCCCGCGCACCTTAGGATTCTCTCCCCGCCTACCTGTGTCGGTTTACGGTACGGGCACCTGGTCTCTCACTAGAAGCTTTTCTTGACAGTCTGGGATCAGCAATTTCGCCATTATCTCTAACAGCTGCCCATCACTCCTCAGGTTTTAGCATCACGGATTTGCCTGTGATGCACCCTACAAGCTTAGACGCGAATTTCCATCCTCGCGCTTGCCTACCCTCCTGTGTCACTCCCTCGCTCAATCGATTCCAGGTGGTACTGGACTTTTTACCAGTTGTCCATCGCCTACGCTTTTCGCCTCGGCTTAGGGCCCGACTAACTCTGAGCGGACGATCCTTCCTCAGAAATCCTTAGGCTTTCGGTGGACAAGATTCTCACTTGTCTTTTCGCTACTCATACCGGCATTCTCACTTCTATACTCTCCAGCACTCCTTACGGTATACCTTCTTCGTGTATAGAACGCTCCCCTACCCCTTTTGGATGTTGGACTTTAGACGCTGGATTTTGGATTTTTTATTGCTTGGATAAATTTGTTGGTCTGTTTTCCCAAGCGCTCGTAAGAATTGAGCATCTCTTTGCTCTCTTCTTCACTTATATATCCCAAATCTCTCACCATTTTGATTAAAACGGTTGTCTCGTTGCATGAGCCTACTGCTGTTATCAGGAAGTTTTTTAAATCTTGTTGATGCTCTTTGCGTCCATATCCTTCCGCTAGGTTTAGCACTATGGATACAGCCGCCCTTCGCAACTGGCTTCCTATTTCGCAGGTTTCATGTTTCGGAAAGTTTGTCGTTAGTTTGTGTGTTTTTAAAGCCAGTTCATAGGCTAACTTATATATTTCTAAGTTCTCATATGACACTTTTTACACGTCCTTTTCTAACGTCCAATGTCCAAAGTCCAACATCCAAAAAGCCATAGCTTCGGTTCCGTACTTTAGCCCCGGACATCTTCGGCGCAGCGACACTCGACCAGTGAGCTATTACGCACTCTTTCAATGGTGGCTGCTTCTAAGCCAACATCCTGGTTGTTTTTGTATCTCCACATCCTTTGCCACTTAGTACGGCATTCGGGACCTTAGCTGATGGTCTGGGCTGTTTCCCTCTTGACCACGGGTCTTATCACTCGTAGTCTGACTCCCAGGGTTCGAGTACATCCATTCGTAGTTTGACAAGGTTCAGTAACCCATTAGGCCCCTAGCCCTATCAGTGCTCTACCGTCTGTACTTATTTCCTGAGGCTAGCCCTAAAGCTATTTCGGGGAGAACCAGCTATCTCCGCGTTCGATTGGCATTTCACCCCTATCCACAACTCATCCCAAAGCTTTTCAACGCTCACGGGTTCGGTCCTCCACGCATTTTTACCTGCGCTTCAACCTGGCCATGGATAGATCACTGCGGTTTCGGGTCTACATTATCCAACTTTCGCCCTCTTTAGACTCGCTTTCGCTTCGGCTCCGTGTCTGCCACTTAACCTTGCTGGATACTGTAACTCGCCGGTTCATTCTTCAATAGGCACGCCGTCAGCCTCATACGGGCCTTCGACTGCTTGTAGGCATACGGTTTCAGGTTCTTTTTCACTCCCCTCCCGGGGTGCTTTTCACCTTTCCCTCACGGTACTATGCGCTATCGGTCGCCACGAGTATTTTGCCTTGGAGGGTGGTCCCCCCTGCTTCCCACAGGGTTCCTCGTGTCCCGTGGTACTCTGGATTCTGACCCGCAAACTCTCTCTTTCGCCTACAGGGTTGTTACCTTCTGTGACTCATCTTTCCAGATGATTCGGCTAGAGCTCGTTTGTTTGTTGTCAGTCCTCAACCCCAGTCGACCGAAGTCCACTGGTTTGGGCTCTTCCCCGTTCGCTCGCCGCTACTTAGGGAATCTCGTTTGATTACTTTTCCTCCGGGTACTTAGATGTTTCAGTTCCCCGGGTGCCCTCCTAACCGGAGTCAGGTAATGGTGCATGACCACCATTGGGTTCCCCCATTCGGATATTCATGGATCAGGGCCTGCTTGCGGCTCCCCATGACTTTTCGCAGCTTACCGCGTCCTTCTTCGGCTCTTGGCGCCTAGGCATCCACCGTATGCCCTTACTAACTTGACTTGCTGCAACTGCCTATAAGCCGCCATCTGCGTTGTTGCTCCTCAACCCGATTGTTTGCGTACGCGAGTACGCGGCACGGCTCGGGTTTCCGGGGCGCCTAGCAGCTGACACCTTCTAGCCAGTCTCCGCCTCAACTTAAACTTAGCTTATGCTAATTCTAAGTTTGTTTAAATAAATCCTAATTGCGCTTCGTTAAGTTGCTCTTCTCAAAATTACTTTTAAGAAGCATACTTTACTTTTGCTTTCTTCTGTGCAGTTTTCAAGGAACATCGGAACATCTATCTTTATCACAGCCACTTGTATATTTCAACAAGTAGATTGTGCTAGTTTTTGTTCCAGAACCAGCAACTTCCTAATCTCCCGGGCCGTTTCCAGCCAAGTACCTTCGGCGTTTGTGGGCTTAATTACTGTGTTCGGTATGCGGAACAGGTCAAACGTCTTATCGCCACTAGATATCTAATATCTCATGGTTTCTACGAAGACTCTTATTGCGTCATAGAACATACAGTGTACAATTCAGAGGTACGTGAGTACCTTCCTCTTGCCCACAGCTATCGTCACTGGATTTGTGGTGGAGATAAGCAGGATCGAACTGCTGACCTCTTGAATGCCATTCAAGCGCTCTCCCAGCTGAGCTATACCCCCATAGTTTGTTTCAGGAAGATCTATATTATCATTGTTGCTTGTGTATTGCCACAAGTAACTTTTGGTAACACGACCATTCCCTCAAAACCAAACAATGTAAATGCTGTGCATCTGCCAAGATGTACCGACCTTGGAAGTAGTTTAGGGGTTACCCCAAACGGTTCTCCCTAGAAAGGAGGTGATCCAGCCGCACCTTCCGATACGGCTACCTTGTTACGACTTCACCCCAATCATCGGCCCCACCTTAGACGGCTAGTTCCTGTTTGGATGTTAGACCCTGGACGTTGGCTATTGGACTTTTTATCGATTACTTCGTATTCTTTTTTTCCAATATCCAATTTCTAACGTCTAACATCCAAACCGGTTACCCCACCGGCTTCGGGTGTGACTGACTTTCGTGGTGTGACGGGCGGTGTGTACAAGGCCCGGGAACGTATTCACCGCAGTATGCTGACCTGCGATTACTAGCGATTCCGACTTCACGGAGGCGAGTTGCAGCCTCCGATCCGAACTGAGAGCTTATTTCTGCGTTTCGCTTGCCTTCGCAGGTTTGCTTCGCTTTGTTTAAGCCCATTGTAGTACGTGTGTAGCCCAGGACATAAGGGGCATGATGACTTGACGTCATCCCCGCCTTCCTCCGCATTCTCTGCGGCAGTCTCCCTTGAGTTCCCGCCTTTACGCGCTGGCAACAAAGGATAAGGGTTGCGCTCGTTGCGGGACTTAACCCAACATCTCACGACACGAGCTGACGACAGCCATGCACCACCTGTTTTCGCGTATCCGTAGATAGGGATTCATCTCTGAACCTTTCGCTCAATGTCAAGCCCTGGTAAGGTTCTTCGCGTTGCGTCGAATTAAACCACATACTCCACCGCTTGTGCGGGCCCCCGTCAATTCCTTTGAGTTTCAACCTTGCGGCCGTACTCCCCAGGCGGGGTACTTATTGCGTTAACTCCGGCACAGAAGGGGTCGATACCCTCTACACCTAGTACCCATCGTTTACGGCCAGGACTACCGGGGTATCTAATCCCGTTCGCTCCCCTGGCTTTCGCGCCTCAGTGTCAGACACAGTCCAGAAAGTCGCCTTCGCCACTGGTGTTCCTCCCAATATCTACGCATTTCACCGCTACACTGGGAATTCCACTTTCCTCTCCTGCACTCAAGCCTGACAGTTTCCTGCGCCCATACGAAGTTAAGCTTCGCACTTAGACACACGACTTACCAGGCCACCTACACGCCCTTTACGCCCAATAATTCCGGACAACGCTTGCCACCTACGTATTACCGCGGCTGCTGGCACGTAGTTAGCCGTGGCTTCCTCCTTTGGTACCGTCATTAGTCTACATTATTCACATAGACCACGTTCGTCCCAAACGACAGAGCTTTACGACCCGAAGGCCTTCTTCACTCACGCGGCGTTGCTCCGTCAGACTTTCGTCCATTGCGGAAGATTCCCCACTGCTGCCTCCCGTAGGAGTCTGGGCCGTGTCTCAGTCCCAGTGTGGCCGTTCATCCTCTCAGACCGGCTACTGATCGTCGCCTTGGTGAGCCGTTACCTCACCAACCAGCTAATCAGACGCAGACCCATCTCTTAGCGATAGCTTCTTTAGAGTGGCCATCTTTCTTAACTCTGTTATGCAACCGAGTTACCACATTCGGTATTAGCACCACTTTCGCGGTGTTGTCCCCAGCTAAGAGGCAGGTTGTCTACGCGTTACTCACCCGTTCGCCACTAAGTAGTTATTGCTAACTGCTCCGTTCGACTTGCATGTGTTAGGCACGCCGCCAGCGTTCGTCCTGAGCCAGGATCAAACTCTCCAATAAAGTGCATAGTCGGTTACGACTATATATATTGAAGCCGTTTATCGGCTCAATTAAATCAAATTTGTTTTGCTTGTGCTGCAAGTAGCACACCGCACATCTGGCATTTGTATGATGCATTTCTTTACATTGTTCAGTTTTCAGGGAACGACGCGCATGGATGCGCTAGGATCACAGACGTATCAGGACGATACGCTTTGTCTGTGACCGACGCGCATGGATGCGCTAGTGTCACGGGCGTATCATGGACGATACGCTTTGCCCGGGACCGACGCGCATGGATGCGCTAGTGTCACGGGCGTATCATGGACGATACGCTTTGCCCGGGACCGACGCGCATGGATGCACTAGTGTCACGGGCGTATCAGGACGATACGCTTTGTCTGTGACCGACGCGCACGGATGCGCTAGTGTCACGGGACGTACCGGAATGATACATTAACCTGGTATCATTTGGTACATTGTCGCTTTGTGACGACTTTTACATATTAACATATTGATTTTAGCATTGTCAATATGTTTTTAAAGTATTTATTACTATTTACAACATTTACTACCTGTTATCGACAAGCGACTTTTATATAATAGCCAGCAATAATAATATTGTCAACCATCTGCCCAAACTTTTTCATCTGCTGCACTTATACTGTTCAGTCAGAAGTATTGCGGATAGGCGGCCTTAGCCATCCTGGAAACCCCGTAAACTATGTATTGCGATGTAGAATATACATAGCGGTCAGGAATCTGAACAAGCTTCTTGTTGGCGATAGCTTTTATCTGCCGTAATGCCAGATCATTCTCTAAATCAGTGGCAAACTGCTTAAAATCTGTTTTACCGGTGTAATCCCAGTCCGGGGTCAGAAGAATGTCCGGGTTTATTTTAATAATCTGTTCTTTGGCTAGCAGACCGTCTTTGTTAAGCCCTACACTGGCCGCACCATCGATGACACCGGCATACCGGCACAGATCCTCAAACATACTGCCTTTCCCCCCCATACCGCCCATTAAGGAATAGTTAACAACAACCTGCCGCTTATCAGGCGGCACCTGCTCGATTATCCTGCCGGTCGCCAGAAGCTCGGCCTCCATATCGGCTATAATTCTGGCTCCTGCCGCTTCCTCACCGACAACATGGGCAAGTTCACTGATTACCTGCTTAACTTCGGCAATATTATTCGGTGTTTTATATACATATACAGCAATGCCAACATCTCTTATGCTTTGAATAAGCTCAATAGCCTGCCAATCGGCCGTGATAACCAAATCAGGCGACATGGCCACCACACTTTCGGCATTAGCGCGTATCTTGCCTGGAACCTGCTTAGCAGTTTCGGAAATATTGGAAATACTGCTGTCATCCGCTAAATATGTCAGGGCTGCAATCCGCTCAGCTGGCACAAGTCCTGTCAGCATTTCATCTGTACCAATGGTTAAAGACACTAGCCGCTGCGGTTTATGGGCCAGTTTGGCAACATACCCGTGACTATCTGTCACGCTGTAGCCCCCAAGCGGCGGTGGGGTCTGCTCCCTGGGACTGTTGCCACAGCCGGTAGTAAGCAAAAAAATATAACTTAGAATTGCTATCAATAGGCCGGTAGCTGCCCGACGCTTCATCTCGCACCTCCTAAAATTTAGCTGCATCATAATATAGTATTGCAATTCTTCCTGCATTTGCTTACATATCTATACCCACAGGGGCATATAAATGCCATACCTGCTTTTTGCGAGGTCATTTGTCCTGCCCTGGGAGGAGGAAAACTATGATCAACTCTGCCGCCAAAACCAATGGCAATTTAATAAGAGTATTGTTGTCCTATTGGTGGTCATCAGCAAGCTTACAGGCTTGGGCTCTAACCTGTGCACTTATTATTTGTACCGGGCTGATCGTTTTATTAACTATGCAGCTTAACAGCTGGCAGGTAGGCTTTTATACAAACTTGCAACAACTCAGTTATCCCGGCTTTACAACCTCTTTAACACAATTTATTATTCTGTCGCTGGTATTGGTTGCAGCTTCAGGCAGCCAGACGCATTTTAAAATGATGCTGCAGATACGCTGGCGTCAGTGGATAACAGATAAATATATTAGCTTGTGGCTGCATAACCAAACCTATTTTCGTATGAGTGTACACCCTGATCCTGTTGACAACCCGGATCAGCGAATTGGCGAAGATATTAATTTGTTTGTCACTCACTCCTTAGAACTGGCAACAGGCTTTTTGCGTCAGATTATATCGCTCACAGTATTCGCCGCTGTATTGTGGCATTTGTCCGGTGAGATCACCGTTTCCCTGGCCGGCACTGAATTTATTCTTCCCGGTTATCTGGTTTTAGCAGCCTTAATTTATTCTGCGTGCGGGACATGGATCACCGTGCAGGCAGGCCACCCGCTGATGAGGCAAAGTAATGTTCAGCAAAGCAATGAGGCTGATTTCCGCTATTGCCTAATCCGTCTGCAGGAATATGGTGAATGTGTTGCCCTCTATAAAGGGGATCAGCAGGAAAAAGTTAATTTAATGCAGCACCTGGCCCGGATTGTTGCTACTTATCTGTCTATAATTAAAACGACCAGAACAATTACCTGGATATCATCAATTTATTCCCAGTTATCCATCGTTTTTGCCTTCCTGATTGCCTCGCCCCGGTATTTCAATGGCGAATTACTGCTTGGCCAATTATTTGAGATATCAGGCGCATACTGGTATGTGCACTCTGCCCTTTCGTACCTGATCGACAGCTTTGGTAAAATAGCGCAGTGGCAGGCAGTCACGGACCGCTTAAGAGAATTCTACACCCAGCTGGCTGCCAGTCATAGGGAAACCAAACCACGACCGGCAGTCTTTACATCAAACAAGTATAAAACTGTTGCGATGAAAAACCTTACAGTATTATCGCCCGCAGGTCAGATTTTAATAAACAATTTGACACTGGAGCTAAAACCGGGAGAAAGCATTCTTATTACCGGCCCTTCCGGCTGTGGGAAAACCACATTACTAAAGACATTGTCAGGCATATGGCCGTTTTTTGCTGGGAAAATCACTTTACCGCCAGCAGAAAAAATGCTGTTTCTGCCCCAAAAACCCTACTTACCTATTGGTTCACTCCGCAAAGCTATTTTATACCCGCACAGCCTGACAAATGTACCTAACCTGACACTCAAGGAACTGCTGACAATTTGTGGTTTATGCTCACTGCAGCAACACCTGGACCGGGAAGCAGACTGGTCAAGACTACTTTCCATGGGTGAGCTTCAGCGGCTTTCCATTGCCCGGGCCATACTGCATCAGCCTGAATGGCTGTTTCTCGATGAAACAACCTCCTGTATTGATACCAGAATGGAGCAGGCTATGTATCGGACTCTCAAAGAAAAACTACCGCAAACAGCTTTCATCAGTATCGGCCACCGGGGCACCCTGAAAGCCTATCACCGGTGGATATTACATTTAGAAGAAACCGGCTTATGGCATTGTTCTGACCAACTATCAGCAGCAGGTACCGGGACGTGGTTCGCTAACTACAGCTAAAATTCTATCCCCTTTTGGGCAAGTATTCCCTTTTTATAAGGATGCTTAATTTCTTTCATTTCTGTAACTAAATCAGCCTTATCAATAATTTCCGGCAGAGCATCCCGGCCGGTGAGCACAAGGTGCAGCGGCTGGGGTTTTGCTGCCAGCAGTGCTAATACTTCCGCTATCGGAACCAGGCCGTATTTAATAGCATAGTTAATTTCATCCAGAATAATCATATCCCACTTGCCGGCGAACATTTCTTCCCTGGCGTCAAGGAGTGCGTCTGCAGCCGCATCTTTATGATCGGCCAACGCATCGTCTTTAGCATGCCGTACAAACCCCTCACCTAACTGACGAATGACAAAATCTTCCCCCATCCTCGCCGCAGCCTGTAATTCGCCGTATTTCCAATTGCCTTTAATAAATTGTAAGACAAGTACTTTAAAACCCTGCCCCCAGGCCCGCATTCCCAGCCCTAACGCCGCTGTTGTTTTTCCTTTACCATTGCCGGTGTTTACAATAATTAATCCGTGGCGCTCTTTCATACTCTCCGCCCCTTCGTGTATGTCATTTCCTTATCATAGCTTTCACTTATATTTCCCGCCAGCAACCTATTCTCCTGCTGCTCTGGCTTACGGTAACAATGCTTCAGCTAAGATACTCATCCCTTGTTGCTTCTATTCTTTCCATATAACTGTTAAATTGCTGACACAACCAAGGATCAAACCGGGTACCGGCACAGCGTTTTATTGCCTGCAAAGCCTGCTGAGTATTTAAATTCCGGCTAGTTTCCTGCCGTCTGTTTGTCATTTCGTCAAAGGCATCACAAACAGCAAGCATTCGGCTTAAAAAGGGAAGTTCGGCTTCTTTAAGACCGTCCGGTGATCCACAGCCATCATAGCGGTCACGGTGATAGCGAATAACCCGGCTGATTTCCGCTAACCCCATGGCATTCAGGATTGCTTCACCATAGAGAGGATGGAATTTAACCATCGTTTCTTCATGCTCTGATAATGGTTCAGCTTTGTTCAGGATTGTACTGGATAAGCATAGCTTCCCGATATCATGCACCATGCCGCAGGTCAGGGATTTTTGCATTTCCCGCTCAGAAAAATCCATACAGGCTGCCCATTCAAACATTTGCATGGCAACACTCTGGCAATGACTAAGGGTACTGGGATCATGTTTTCCAAGAAGCGACAGTAAGCTAGCGACTTTTTGCATTTTATTTGCACCGTCCCTATGTTATATTTTATTAGTATAACCCGCTCACCCTGATGCGATCAAACCCCACGGCAGTAAACACAGCAGGCCCGTATCCGGAAGGTCAAGCTTGCCATCCGGAAAACAAAACTCCTGAGCCTGGCTCAGGAGTTTTGTCCTGGGACACTACACCGGTAACAAACATTTTACCGTACAGTTCAGACAAGACTCACGGCATATGTATAGAGCAACCGGCCACTCAATCAAATCAGTCTTAAGTAAATAGTCGGACGATTCATCTTTGAGCGTAATAAAGAAACCCTCCCTTGAAAAATGCGGGAGGGTCGAACTGAAAAAAAGCAATTTGTCTTACTAAGTGATTCTCATAGTAATCCCCTGCCCATCGCACGTGGGTAAAACGGTGACTGTCAGACAGGCAGTTCTCCTGGCTCTGGATCATCGCTCGCCCAAACCTTCCCAAGACTTAGTCTCAGTGGTATATCTTGGGTCTACTCCCCATTACAGTGGCGGGACCGCGCCGGTTTTACACCGTTCTTCCCTATTAAGCCCTTGCGGGCACCTGTCTCAAATATTAAATTGTTATATGTATCTGCTCTAACTTTAAATTAAATGTAGCATGTAGCCAAAAATCTGTCAATAACTATCTGTCAGATTATTATTTTACTGCCGCCTGGGCTAATTTTGCCCCCAGCTCTTTGCACTGGCCAAGCCCCTGTTCATCAGGACTTTCCTGAACAATCAAGCCGTCTGCGACCAACTGCGCCCCAAGACCCTTCATTCTTTCTTCCCAATCCCGCATCCACTGTCCGTCGCCCCAGCCGTAGGAACCAAATAAAGCCAGCGGCTTGCCGGTTAACTCAGCGGCCTGTAAGGTTGTTACAAATGGCTCCATTTCAGTCTCTTCCAGCACCTCATCCCCCATGGACGGGCAGCCTAAAGCAACGGCATCGGCTTCAATAACACTATTTTTATTCGCATTATTGACAGCAATTAATTCAACACTAACCCCGGCATTGCTTTTAGCACCGTCCGCTACGGCCACAGCCATTTGCTCAGTATTCCCTGTACCACTCCAATAAATAACAGCTAGCTTTTTCATGCTTAATCCCTCCATAATTGAAATAGATTCTCATCACTTGTCAAAAAAATATCAGCCAAAGCTTTTAGTTTAGCTGCTGCTCACCTCCACATATAAATCTTATTAGTGAAAATGATAATCTTTATCATTAATATAACGCTAAACTACCTTTTAGTCAATATCTCCCAGTGCTTAATTTATTATTTATTTTAAATTGTAAACAATCCCGTAAATCCAGCCACGCCCGGCGTTTTTCCCCGGAAATGGCTGGATTTACGGGGCTTCACACGCTCTCCTCCCCTAAAATACGCCCATTGCACACATGAATAACACGGCCTGTGCGCCGGGCAATCTCAGCGGCATTGGTGACGATGACAACGGTGTGGCCCTGCTGATTAAGACGGCTAAAAACATCAATAATTTCATTACCTGCTTTAGTATCCAGATTGCCGGTCGGTTCATCAGCCAGAATAATGGACGGATTATTAACAAGTGCCTGAGCAATGGCCACGCGCTGTCGTTGACCGCCGGTCATTTCATGTGGGCGCTGCCGCATATTTTTACCCAGTCCTACCGTCAGCAGCGCCTGTTCGGCCCGCTCGTAGCGTTCTTGTTTATCAACGCCGGCGTAGATCAATGGCAGCGTAGTGTTCTGTAAAGCCGACATGCGCGGCAACAGGTTAAAGTGCTGATACACAAAACCAATTTTCTGGTTCCGGGTGGCAGCTAATGCAACATCGTTCAGGGCTGTGATTTCCTGGCCGTCCAGGGTATAGGAGCCAATGGTCGGCCGGTCCCGGCAGCCTAAGATATTCATAAGTGTTGATTTACCCGAACCCTCAGGTCCCATAATCGCGGTAAATTCCCCGGTTGGGATGGTCAGGTTAACCCCGGCCAGGGCAAATACCTCACTGCCACCAATGTTATATGCTTTCCTTACATCTACCAAGGCGATCGTCATATCAAGCCCTCCCTTATTTAGCCTTATTAGCGCCCTGTCGTACCAGCTCCGGGCCAGGTGCAACTAATTTCTTTGCAACAATAACAAACGATATGCACCTATGACCTGACCATCATCTAACTGCAATGGGGCTTCCACCCCCGCAGCATAACGTCCGTCCGGACTGATGGCCGACCCTACGCAAGGGCCGGTAGTAGCAGCATAATCAAGCAGCCGGGCGTCAGGCAGGGATAAAAGATACAAACCATGCACCCCGACATCCCGGGACCGGACATTACGGCCGATAGCAATGGCCATTGTCTGTTCTGTGCCACTGATTTGCTCGACCATGCCGCCCAGTTTATAACGACTGACAAGCTTGCCTGACAGATCGAAAACAAATACACTGTTAGAGCCTGGATGTTCTACCGGTGTCGGCAGCTGCCAGTTAGCCCGGTTGTAGGTATTGCCTGTTGTAAACGCAGCATGCTCTTCGGTAAGATGCACATAATTACCGACAGCATTTATATACACCCCGCCTACTTTCTGCGGCTGGCTGATGGTTCGGAACCACAATTCATGGCCTTGGCCGTCATACAAAAAACACCGGCCATCGCTGGCCACACCGGCAACATGCCTGCCGCTGGGCGCAAACTCCGGGCTGCTGCGCATGGTTGTGTTCTGATAGGGCGGAGCCGGGGGAATCTCTGTACTCCACAGAATTTGCCGCAATGCCCCGTCCAGGCAGTACATGCTGTCTGTATAGCGGTTAGTTGAGCCCTCGTCCCAATTTGCCGTACCAAAGGCTGCCCTGCTGCCGCCGGCATCGACGCTTACCCAGCTGACCCAGGCGTCCAGATTGTGGTCAACCGGAAAAATTGCCTGCCGCACCCCTGCGGCATTAAATTTATAAATGCGGCCCCGGTACTCATTTCGCCCGTCGGCATAACGGATATAACGCTGCCCGACTGCGTACACCATCCCGTTCGCATCACTCCTGACAGCGATAATACCAGGATAGGTTTTATCCTGAATATTGACCCCCAGTTCGCCGACACTGGACTGCCGCCAGATTTCCCGGCCATCCTCCCGGTTTATGCACAGCAGGTATCCCTGTTGACTGGTTTCGCCAATATACAAATACCGGTTGTCCGGCGAGAATTCCAAGGCCGATAACTTACCTAATCCCATATTTTTGCGCCACAGTACCTGTCCCTTGAGATTGAGCAGCATCAGTTCACCGTTCTCAGTGCCAATGGCCAAATTCCGGCTATCTGGTGAAAACTTGATAAACCCTTTCGTGAAACCCATCCTCTGAAAATTATGTACTTCTACTTTTCCCAGCGAAATGTCGGCCACTTGTACAAAAGCACCGGTTTGTGTCCCGGTCTGCCTGGATGATAACGCCGGCCCGGAAGCAGCATTATCAAAAATATGGCTTGCCAAAAGGTATAAGGTTACCAGGAACAGTAAAATAAAGCCCGCGGTTTGCAGCTTTTTCATGTATATTTCACATCCATACTTTCATTACATCATACAGGTCACGCCAGGCCGGAATAAAAAACAGGCCGTTAAACTGCAACACATCCAGAATTTTTAGTCCCAGCAGAAGGATAATTGCGGTAAAAACCCCCAGACATAACCTCTGTTCACTTGCCGGCCACTGCTTTATTTCCGTAACCCGCGCTTCCCGTCCGAAACCACGGCTTTCAACCGAGGCCGCCAGGGTTGCTGCCCGCCGCAGCGTCCTCGCCAGAATCGGAAAGAGGGTCTGAAAGGCAGTTTGAATCAGCCGGCGGGGCACTAATGCCTTTAACGGCTCAAACCCCCGCAGCCGCTGGGCAGTCAGGACAACGGCAGTTTCCTGAAAAATAACCGGCAGAAAACGCAGGCCGCTGATCAGCATAAAGGCCAGCTCATACGGCATTCTCCAGGAGACAAAACTCTTAAGCAACTGCCGGGGATCTGACGTCCAGCTCAACAGCAACCCCAACGACAGCATACTCGCCGAGCGCAATGCCTGGACGGCGCCATACTCCAGTCCCTCGCGGTAGACAAACACGCCGCCGGTCAAAGTCCCGAGCACCGGCAGGGACGGCGGTATAAGGCACGCCACAATGGTTCTTGGCTCGCGGGAATAAAACAACGCCTGACTGACCATTGATCCCCATAAACCCAGCAGGACAAAAATAATCAGGATCCGCCACCGCGGCACGCTTGACCGGGCCAGGATGTGCAGGGCCAATGTCAGGCAAAACAACAAATATAAGGTACGGGGACTGTCAATCAGGATCACGGCTACTGCAAACCCGGCTAACAACACTACTTTAGTCCGGACATCAAGTTTATGCACCAGGGTATCACCCGGCGTTGCTTCCCAGACATCCCTGACGGACATACCGCACCACCTCCTCTACCCCCATGGCCACACCGCCATACAGTTGCCGCGCCACCAGCAAAGCAGCCGGCGGCTTCAAACCCGCCCGGCGCAGCATAGCATCCTGATTGAAGACTACGGCCGGCGGCCCGTCCGCAGTCAGGCGCCCCTGGCACAGAACAATAACCCGGTCGGCATGACCGGCGGCAACCTCGGTGTCATGAGTACAAAACACCACTGTTCCTCCCTGAACCACATACTCTTTCAGCAAAACAATAATATCTTCAATATGACCGATATCCTGTCCTGTTGTCGGCTCATCGAGCAGTAATACCGCCGGCCGGCAAGACAATACGGCTGCCAGGGCCAACCGCAGGCGCTGGCCGCGGCTAAGAGCCAGCGGGAATTCTTCTTCGCGGCCGTTTAACCCCATTTTCAATATAAGTTCCCGGCAATAAGGCGTAAGACCATTTCCTGCCTGCTGCTGCCTGGGAGCAAAGGCCACCTCTTCGGCTACCGTACTGTTAAACAGCATCAGGTCAGGATTTTGCAGTACCATCCCCACCTGGCGGCGTACGGCGGCCAGGGGCTGGCCTAACACCCGCACGGTCCCCTGCCGTGGTGTCAGCAGGCCCCCTATCTGTTGTAGCAAGGTTGATTTCCCGGCCCCATTGTTGCCCATAAGAGCAACAAACTGCCCCCGGGGAATAAACAGGTCAATATGATCCAGGACCGGTTGCGGGCTTTGCTCATACCAAAAAGACAAATTCTGAATCTCCATAGCAGGCTCCGAACCGCTGCCGGTTGCTGCCGGTATACACGCCGTTCCTGCCACTGCCGGCACATGATACCGCCGCCGGATAGCGGCTACAGCCTCCTCCACCCCGGCCGACGAGGATACCAGCCCCAGCCGCCGGCATATATCCACCGGCTGCGGTACCCTGAGACCATGGCCGGCAAACAGCTCCGGACAGCCAAACGCCGCCGCTCTCGTACCCTCCCACAGTAGTTTTCCCGCATCCATAACAACAACCCGGTTACACAGTGGCATAACCTCATGCAGGCGGTGTTCCACCAGAATAATAGTAATACCAAGTTCCCGGTTGATTTTCTCCAGTACGGCCAGCAATTCAGTAGCTCCCCGGGGATCAAGCTGGCTGATAGGTTCATCCAGGGCCAGAATAGCTGGCCTGGCAGCCAATACCGAGGCTACAGCCAGCCGCTGTTTTTGCCCGCCTGATAAGGCATGCACACTGGCTTCCCGTTTATTGAGCAGCCCCACCAGCGCCAGGGCCTCATCAACCCGGTGGTTAATATCAGCAGCAGCCATGCCCATATTCTCCAAAACAAAAGCAGTTTCATCATACACCGTGGTCGAAAAAATCTGATCCTCCGGGCTTTGAAACACCATTCCCACCGTCCGGCTCAGCTGGGTAACACTAAGCTGGCGGGTGTCCTGCCTATTCACCAGCACAGTACCGCACAACACCCCGCCGCTTTCTTCCGGGATAAGACCGTTAAGCATTTTTAACAATGTACTTTTGCCACAGCCTGTCGAACCGGTAATCAATACGAAGTCACCGGCCGCAACCTGCAGGCTGAACTGATCGACACTGGGCTGACTCGCATGTTTATAAGTAAAGGTTACATTCTGCCATTCCACAAAAGCCTGCATCTTTCAGTCCCCCCCTACCCGGCATAAGCGGCTGCCAAGCCGTACGCCGCAGACCGCACCAATTGCTGTATATAAGAAGCCGTTGATCAGTAACAGCAGATAAATATACCAGTCGGCATAATACATCCGGTACAATACCGACAGGCCCTGCAGAGTGACATAGGTCGCAATACTGTCGGCAACCCCGCAGATCAAGGCCAGGCAGGCAACCTTCTGCCAGTTCAGGCCGGCTGCAGCATCAGTCGACTGCAGGTGGCTGTACAGCCCGCTGCTGTACAGCAGCGTTTCCAGTAACAGGGCATTAATCCCATAGGACAATAAACTGATCGGTGAAACCTGCCCGAAGGCCAGCATTCCCAGCAGGAGGCGCACAATAATCATCAGGGCAATAACCCCCGGCCGGGGAATGAGTATAACCAGCGCTATGATCATCATATACAACATAATACTGTGAAATAAGCCGGTAACAAGAAACCCGAAAGGCCCCATCAGGATATGAAAGAAATCATTGAGCAGCGTTGACGGCACCGTAACAACCGCAAACGCCGCCGCCCCAAATAAGGCCACCGTCACCAGCCAGCGGGTTTTGAGCGTTGCCAGGACAGATCTGACGCGCCTGACAGCCAGCAGCAGCGCTGCCAGTAAAATGACTGCCGCCCCGCCAATAACAGCCAGGGCTTTCCAATCCTTTTTAACAACAGTAATCACTGTTTCCTGCACCACCGGCGGCGCAAACTCATCTTCCATAACCACTCGCAGGATGTACTGCCCCCCTGCCAGCGCCTGCTCGTTCATATAAACAGGCAGTTGAACAGTCTGCCTCGGCTCACCGGTGAGCGCCGCAAAAGCGACCAGCTTGTCCTCATGCCCGCCCAGTGAGCCGGCATCCTTATCCTCACCGGTTGTTCCCGGTGTAAACAGGCCGGACACCGGCTCACGGCTATGAGCATCATGCAAGCGGGCAGTAATAACCACCAGTTTTTGCTGTTCAGACGGATTTTTGACAATAAGCCGCATATGAGTAAGCGGATGCAGCGCCTCGACCTCCAGATTGGAGGCCCCTTTACCATTGATGATATTTTTATAATAATCCCAGCTTTTGTCACGCATGACCAGGGTATTGCGCGATAATCGCTCGTCATTTTTGCCATCCCGGTCCAGCGGCAGGATAATTTCTTCAATAACTGGCGGCTCATTGCCAAGCTTACGGCCTGTTGTAACTACTGTAACCGGTACCTGCCGGGTCTGCCGGCCATCGCTGATGATGATAGCATATGTACCGGGTATAATGTCTGCCGCAGCCTGGATTGTCAATAAATCGAACCACTGGCTGTAGCCGCCGGCTAAGTCAATATGCCGCTGCAGAATATCCCCCTCCGGGTATTGTTCCACCTGCCAGACAGTTGACCTGTCGGCTAGAGCAAACCCGGGCGGCAGCTTGATTGAAATTGTGGCCGCAACCGCAGCCTGGCTGCGATTTTCTATGCTGTACAAGGCCTGCAGCTGACTCCCCGGCCCGACACCTTCCCGCGGTTTCCCCAAATAGTAAGGTACCTGCAACGAAATAGTAACATCGTCACCTGTTTGCCCTGCGCCTAATGGTGGCAGCAGGCAAAGGGCGATGAGACATAAACTGAGCAATGCTGTTAATTTCATAAGTTTCTTTTACTCCCGTACCTTTTCCATTGTCCAGACACTGACCCCCAGCAATATCACAGCATAGCTGCCTAGCACCAGCCAGGAAACCCCGGCCGGCTCACCGCCATAGGTAATAGCCCGCAAAGCGGCACTGGCATGCGTCAGCGGCAAAAGCTCCAACAGCCAGCGGACCACAGCCGGGAGTTTGTCGGTGCTAAAAAAAGTAGCACATAAAAACGACATAGGCAGCAGCACATATGTGCTGAAATTACCCATGTCCTCATGCGAGTCAATCAACATGGCCACGACAAAACCCAGAGCGGAAAAAACAATACAATTCAGCATCAAAATAAGAATAAACATGCCGTTAACAGCAACCTTGGCCCCAAAAAGCCAGGCCAAAGCAACAATAATGACTGACGATATCAGCCCCCGCACAACACCGGCGGCAATTTTCCCCAAAACAAAAGACAAGGAGCTGATAGGAGCTACCAGATACTCTTCTAAAGTCTTGTGATACAGCCTGCCGGTATGCAGTGGCCCGCCCACAGAGTTAAAACTAATATTCATGGAATTTAGCGCCAGGATTCCGGGGACAATAAAATCCATGTAACTGCCCTGACTGACCTGGATACTGCGGCCCATACCCCAGCCAAAGGCCACCAGATAGAGTACAGGTGCAACCATCCGGGATAAGATAAAAGCACCGATGCGCCGGTAAAGCACAATCCAGTCCCGCCAAAAAACGGTCCCGATATCCTGCATCATGGTCCGCTCACCTTTCTTCCTGTCAATTACTATAACATCTTCCGGGTTGCAATGCGGCTGGTCCTTCATATTCGCCCTCTTTTTCCTAATTATCACCGATCAAGGGTGCTGACAAACAGCAATATACCGTTCCCACAAGCACTCCAGCAGATGAACGGCTCCCTGCAAGCCCATAAACGGTCGATGGCTGAGCCGGATTTCGTCATATACGGGCAGGGCAATATTCTGGTAAACCACCGCCTGCTGTTGGCTGCGGTACAGCCAGGCCCGCTCATTGCTGCTGGCAAGCAGCAACCCTGCCGTCAGTTGATTCAGACAGTCTGCCAGGGCCTGGCCGTCTTTTTGGGCATCAATTACCCGGCCTAAACCGGCCGGTATCTGTGGCTGCAAAATACCACCCTGAGCAATGATTGTCAGCCTAGTGGTATCCACCCATTCCCGCCGTACTGCCTGTGCTATCCCCAGGGCGGTAGACGCGGGCGCTGCCACCAGCACCTGGTTAAACCACATCTCACCCCAAATACGCTCCATCTCCTGGGTAGCGTTGCGCAGCCGGCGCTCCAGCAAAGCCCGCTCCTGGCCGGCGATTGCCAAAGCCTGCTTGGTCCTGCCGCTAACCTGCGCGACCGAACAGAGCCAGTCCCAGGAGCCTTCTACCCCATAAGGCGGCAGCCCAGCCACATAAGGAATTCCATACTGAGCTTGCAGCAATAAAGCCGTTTCCAGCCCCAGTTCGGCGTGTAAGACAACGTTCAATTCGGCCTGAGCCATCACCGCTATATCGTCCTGGCAGGAACCTGCCCCCGGACAGGCCAGCACATGATAACCGGCCGCCCCCAGCAGCCGCTTAATTTCCTGTACGTCACTGACGGCATTATAGTAACCGTAGGTTGCCCCCAGCAAATTAACGGTGCCGGCCTTTCTTGGCAGGCCTTGGGGCAGCGGTATTGCTGAAAAATAGGCTTTCGCCGCAGCCCGGTACCCCTCTTGCAAGCCCCCGCTCAAGCCACCGCTTTCCAGGCAAATTACCGGACAGGGCATAGCGGCCTGCCGGGCAATTGCCGCAAGATCATCGCCGATCAGACTGACTGAACAGCTGCTTTCAATAAATACCACGGACGGCCGGGTGGTCTCCTTGACAGTTTGCAAGGTCGCCAGCAGGGCCTCTTCGGTACCGTAGATCACTGCATTATTATCAACCTGTGAGCAAAAAAAGCGGTTGGCAATGTCGGGGCAGGAATGCTCCAGAAACCGGAGGGCATAAAAGTAGCACCACAATGGGCCGTTACCGACAATAACCGCATCCTCAATACCGGCAAAAAACGCCGCCGCCCCGGTCAGCGCACAGGCATTGAAACAGCTTTGGACATCATGCCACTGTGGATCAGCCATACAATATTCCTCCCCGCAGGGCCGGGCGCTGGGCCAGACGCTCCAGTTTTTGCAGCTGTCTGAGGAAACCGCTCACCCCGATAGGCGGTAATACCGGTATAAAGAACTGACGGAGGTTTTCATCGTCTAATTCATGCGTAGTCATTACCAGCTCGGCTGTACGGAGAGTCGCATCTGCCTGACTTTGCAGCAAGACAGGTATCTGCGTATACGCTGGCAGGGCCTGCCGCAATACTTCCTGCTGCTGTCCGGTCAGCCCCTGCAATAAGACAACAGCCACTAATTCGATTTCTGCCTGAGCTAGTAGTTCCAGCACCCAGCCTGGTTCAAAATACTGCAGCGGCCGGCCGATAACTAACGCAACCCTGGCTAGGCGCAGGGTCCGGCGGCTCTCGAATACGGCAGCCTGCAACCGCTGTTGTTCAGCCGCAATTGCCTGCCTGGCGGCCTGAGGGCGGGCCAGTAATGCTCCCAGTTCAGCCAGCCACGCCGTGGTCCCTAGCCAGCCTACCGGATGGTCTCTGTCGAAAAACGGAGTGCCGCTCCTTGCTTCAAGCCCGACGGCCAGCCTGCGGATCCAGGCATAGGATTGGGCCCTGCCGCCAATCAGGATATTCAGTGATGATGCGGCCACCCGCCGCATGTCGTTAAGCGAGGCATACCCTGGAAAATGAGCATGGACCTCTAAGCCAAAATAGTGGAGCAGTCGTTCCATTTCCTGGCAATCTTCGCTGTCAGGCCCGCCACGGTCACCCAAAAGTGTAACCGTGTCCGGCAGCGTGGGCTGGGTAGTAATAAAACGTTCGGCCACAGCCATGGCCGTGTGATAATAACCTGCATGATATTCCCCGTCCAAATACCCGCTGCAGGGGGAAGCAATGACCGGTATAGTAAATTCCTGTTCAGCCAGAGCGGCCACCTCGGCAATATCATCGCCAATGATGCCGGCCACACAGGAACTGGCAATCACAATATAACTTGGCCGGTAACGGCCGGCTACAGACCTGATGCACGCCCGCAGCTGCTCCGCCCCGCCAAAGATCGAATGCTCATCATTTAATTCACTGCTGATCAGTGGTGCTCTATAGCGCCCGGGCACAAATTCCTGCCGGGCTACCAGGCGGTAATGAATACCCAGCCCCATCTCCTGGGTGATATGGGCACAGGCTTTAGGACTGTGAAAAATCACTACAGCGCCATCGCTGTGGGCTACAGCCCGCCATACGCCAGGCATACTGCAACTGCAGCCGCTCTTCAGGGAGACAACCGGGCGCTTACTCTTCACCATAGCGTAACACCAGCTCCTCAAGGTCTTCAAACTCCAGCGGCGTTGGGATAGACAATTCCCTGTTGCCCATGATCAGCGTGGCCAGTTGCCGGTACACAGCGGCCTGAGGCGAGTCCGGCTTCCATTCAATAACAGTCTGCCGGCGAATTTCAGCCTGATGAACAGTCTGCTCCCGGGGGATAAAAGCAACCAGGCGGGTATTCAGTTTAGCGGCAAACTCTTCCAATAAAGCCTGCTCATGCATGATGTTACGGCTGTTGCCAATAATACCGCCAAGCCGGGCCTGGCCACGGCCGGCAAACCTTGCTACCCCTTTGGCAATATTATTGGCAGCATACAGCGACATCAACTCACCGGAGGAGACAATATAGATATCCGTAGCATAGCCTTCACGAATGGGTACGGCAAAACCCCCGCACACCACATCGCCCAGTACGTCATATAAGATAATATGATCTTCTGCAATCGACTGCAGGGCTTTAAGCTTCTCCAAAGCGACAATAATCCCGCGGCCGGCGCAGCCTACCCCCGGCTCCGGACCGCCGGCCTCCACACATTTAACACCCTGGAAACCGTTATGGACCACATGACTGGTGGTTACATCATCACCATATTTTCTGACCATATCGAGCACTGTTTGCTTGCACGTGCTGCCAAGCAGCAGTCTGGTAGAATCGTTTTTCGGATCACAGCCAATCTGGCACACAGCCTGACCCTGTTCAGCCAGAGCCGCCGATACATTGGCAGCGGTTGTCGATTTCCCAATCCCGCCTTTGCCATAAAACGCAATTTTTTTCATTGTTTTTCTTGTATTCCTCTCTCAATCAATTCATAAGAAAACACGGCTTGCGCCGAGCCTTTGGCGAAAGCGGAAGCCGATGCTGCCCTTATCCAAAGAAAATTATACTTTCTATCAGGATAAGAAAAGACATGGCTTGTGCAAGTCCTTTAGGACGACGGCAGAAGCCGCTTGTGTCCTTTAGGGTATAGTCGTTCTTATGTCCACAGAATTTATTTATAAATTCTGGTAGACTCAAAAACCGGGGGATTCCAGGATGACTCAGTAAATAAAAATGAACTCCTATGCTCAACTCAGGAGTTCATTGCCGCTTAAATAAGCGTTATCGCAAAAAATCCCCCTCCCCATCGCTCGTAGGTCAACCGGTGATTGTCAAACAGGCAGTTCTCCTGGCTCTGGCTCATCGCTCCTCCAAACCTTCCCACGACTTGTTTGACGCACCGTCGACACATTCCGGGTGTCCGGCACTAGCCTCCTTCGGCGGCGTCGCAGTGGCATAATTGAAATTGCTCCTCATTACAGTGGCGGGACCGCGCCGGTTTTTCACCGGACTTCCCTATTAAGCCCCGCAGGGCACCTGTCTCAGCTGTATTTAGTTGTATTATGACTGCCCGTGTCGGTGACCGTGACTTTTACCGCAGGCATGGCGGTGACCATGGGGCGGATGGGCAATAGTAGCGCGGAGATGGCTTACATAGATATCCTGAATGGCTGCATTCTCCCCTAACCCATGGAAATATACATCAACACTGAAGCCGGCCGCTAACAACTGCGACTTCGCCGAATCTTCCTCATCCCCGGCCATGTCGTTGGTTGCATGATCACCAGCCACCAGCAAAAATGGCATCAGGGTAACTTTCTTTACCTGCTGCTGTTTCAGGTTGTCAATTATACGGTTTAGAGGCGGAAAGCCTTCGACAGTATACACAAAAACATTCTTTAAGCCTGCATCCTTTAATTTTAGCTGTAACACCGAGTAAGCAGCATTAGCCGGATGCATGCCGCCATGGCCCATAAGCACAACAGCGCTGGCTCCATCATCGGCCGGCAGCTGCGTTCTTAACGCATTAATGGCAATTTCGTAGTCATCGGGATGATCCTCCTGCCCCATACAATACAACAAAGGCCGGCCCAAACGGATTTTTTCGAAAGCTTTTTCTTGGGCATGAGCGTAATGGGCAACAAGGACCTTGATTTTTTCATATTCGGCCCCAGCCACTACATGCAAGGGCTGGAGATACACTTCCTGATAGCCTTCATCCTGCAGACGTTTCAGGGCCTGGATTTCATTATCAACCCGGACACCGTCAGCGGCTAAACGCTTGATAACCGTACGGGAGGTAAAAGCCCGCCGCACCACATATTCCGGAAAATTGTCCCGGATTTTATTTTCGATAGTTTCAATGTTCAGTTTTAGGGTGTCCTGATAAGAAGTGCCAAAACTAACAACGACAATAGCCTTTTTTGATGAATTGTTTTGCTCTTGCTCCATATTTGTTGCCTCCTCATAATCTCCCACATATGTATTACAAAAATAAAAGCCCTCTCTGGCGCAGGCCGGGAGGGTTCTGTTCAGAAGAAATCAATTCAGATAATCGTCAACAATTAGCCAAATACAGCTCTTCTAAATCCCCTCCTCATCGCTCGTGAGTAAAAACGGTGATTGACAGACAGGCAGTTCTCCTGACTCTGGTTCATCGTTACACCCAAACCTTCCCAAGACGCTTGCGTCTCAGTGGCATATCTTAGGCTAACTCCCCATTACAGTGGCGGGACCGCGCCGGCATTTAACCGTACTTCCCTATTAAGCCCTTTAAGGCACCTGGCTCCTAATATTTAATTATATTCAGAAAAACAGCTATATTTATTACCAATAATAGCATCCGCTATCAGCTATTGTCAAACACATCCTGATTTATACAGAAAATAGCGAATTTTATCCGGCCCCAACAAAGGCCCTCAGGTCCCTCGCTTTCCAGGCAGACACAGGAAAATCCTAGCCGCCTTAGCAACCGGGATTTCTAGCCAATCCGCCACCTAAACGATGGACTGCAGAACAGGTACAGAACGGGCCAGATCATACGAAAGCTGACTGATCATCGGTCCGGCATTAATCTGGGTCAGGGCAATGCTTTCAGGTACTGTTACCTGAGTCTGGGTGAAGTTGGCTATACCGGCAACACCGGCAGCAACAAGCCTGTCAGTAACAAACTGGGCCTGTTCAGGCTGCACCGCCACCAACCCGATACTCACCTGCTTCTTAAATACCACAGCCTCCAGATTCCGGATGGATTCAAGGGATAAGCCCAATTCAGGGATCATGGCGCCGTAATTCCGCTCATCCATATCTAAAACCGCAGCGATCCGGAAGCCGGGCGGCAAGAAATTCTGATAACAGCTTATTGATAATAAGGGCATCTCCATGCCGACTACAATTGTATTCCAAACAGTATTGTAGCCCAGGATCTCACCAATCCACCGGAGCAGAAAATCAATCCTGTAACCGACCCCCTTAGTGCCGAACTCGCCGAAAGAAGATAGGTCTTTGCGTATTATTGAAGAACTTATGCCGGTATGCTGGCCTATTTGGCTGGACAGGCACATTGTTTCTCCATCCTCCAACATTCTTTTCAGGGCATTATAATAGATTGCCATCCTGGTTATCGTCAGTTTAGATACATCATCTCTTGTTTTTATCATTTCGCCCTCTCCCTTTCCCGAAAAATGAATTGAAATAAAATACCCGGCTGCCACGGCAGCCGGGAGAACCTTTACAGCGCACTTAATAAAAACTCCTGGTCGTTGACCAGGAGTGAATTTAGCAGCAAAACACAAAACTAACCTGACATTTAATGCCACAGCAAGCCGGTGCGACTGTAATCCCCTCCCCATCGCTCGTGGGTAAAACGGTGACTGTCAGCTAGGCAGTTCTCCTGGCTCTGGCTCATCACTCCACCAAACCTTCCCAAGACGGTTATGTCTCAGTGGCATATCTTGGTTTTGCTCCCCATTACAGTGGCGGGACCGCGCCGGTTTTTAACCGGCTTCCCTATTAAGCCCATTAAGGGCACCTAACTCATTCATATTCAATTATAATGTCTGAATATTATATACATGTTAATAATACCATTTGTGACAGGAGTTGTCAAACATCTTAGAATGAATACTTTACACCCAGTTGAACATTGCGGGCTGCCATTGGGTAATTGCCCCGACTATTGTTCGTCCCGCCGGAAAGTAACTCATAAGCTTCATTAGTGATATTAAAAGCATTCATATATATATCGGCACTATCATTCATTTTATAATTAACCGCCATATTCCAAACCCAGTGACCCCGTTCTATAAACCGGCTGGTATCACGCCCGGAAACGCCTTGCCCATTAATATTGAAATTCCATTGATCACTGCTATAGCCCAATTTTACACGGTAACCATTGGGCTGACTGTTAGTAGAATCAACAACATAACCTGCACCATCTGAATTATTTTCAATATGAACATGAGAGTAACCTACTTCGGTATAATATTTCTCTGAAATCTTATGATGAAGATCAATCTCAAAACCACGTTTTTTTTGCTTATCGATGTTCTGTGGCCGGTAATCTGTTAAATAATCATTTGGATCATCTGCTTTCCAGGCAATAGCATCAGATAACTTACTTGCAAAATAATACAGCTTCAAAAGGGTGGCATCACTGATTTTTTTATTCACACCGGCACTAATCACATGCCCGCTTTCCGGCTTTAAGTCTGGATTGCCAACCATTCCTCCCCAAGAATCTCCCGGAGGAGAATAATAATATAAGTCATCTAAGTTAGGGGCATTAAATACCCGGTTATAAGCAACATAGACATCAGTGGTATTATCCACACTATAGCTGGCATTCAGTTTAGGCGTTGTCTGACCGCCGAATTTACTATGGTGGTCATATCTGAGCCCGGGAGTAATAATCAGTTTATCAGTAACATGATAAATATCCTGCAGATATAAAGCCTGATTGGTAATGGCTTTATCTGCATAACCACCGCCTGTATTCTCAAGTACAGTTCCTTTTATCCAATCCAGACCTGCAACTAATGTATTATTTTCATCTAACTGCCAGCCAGTCTGATATTCAAGCCCTTGGGTACGACTTTTATAAGTTCCTGAAAAATCCATATTTTGATAATTAGAGTACGCTCGGATAAATCCGGGCACTTCCTTGACTTGGTTAAAATTATAAGTTAATGCAATATTATTAGTAAGATGCGTAGATCTGTTAGACGACTGGGTAGTAACCCTATTAGGCTGCCCCCCTTCATCATTCCAATGTTCAAAATTAACTGTCCAGGAATGATTAGCGTCAATTTCCTTGTCCAGCCGTAAGGTTATACCTTGACCATCAAATTCACTGTTAGACCAGCGGTAGGTGTCCCCCTTGTTGCTGCCGCCAGTTAGCGAAGGGTTAACCACATTATATTCACTATAGTCCTGATGTTTTTTATCGGCTGTAATATACAGACTATAGCCATTTGCTTGTGCTTGCGTGCTCATTTTATAATTGCGGGTACCCCACGATCCTGTTGTAAAATCTAAAGTAGTCTTATCTTCTGCTCCTTTACGGGTAATAATGTTGATAACACCCCCGACAGCATCTGATCCATAAAGCGCAGAAGCTCCACCTTTAACAATTTCAATTCGTTCGATATTATTCATAGAAATTATTGTGTTGGGATCAAAGGTGGAGCGCCCGCCTCCTCCTTCCGGCCGACCAATTTTGCGACCATCAATCATAAACAAAACGCGATCATCGCCATTCAATCGAACAGATTGTGCAGCTCCTAAAAAACCCTTACCACTTACAATCACACCATTTACGTCTCTAAGAACATCCCCAAGATTCAGATATTGACCATTTTCAATCTGCTCCCGGGTTATCACTGTCACATTAGCGCCTGATTTAGCAGCCTGTGTAGGAACACGATTAGCCGTTACAACCACTTTATCCAAAGAATACTCTTCATCGGTTGCAGCCTGGCCCATTACCGGCGCTTGAAAAAACATAACCCCGCCTACAATCATACATACTAGTGCCTGGGCTTTGATTTTTTTTATTGATTTTGTCTCCTTCATTATGTACTCTCCATTCATCTATAAATTCCCTTGCCCGTTCCATCAAGCGCTGCCTTATCCCCTCCCCCGGAAAACTAGCTTATCTCCTTACGGCGATTAATCACACAAGCCTGCCCGGGAAAGATTTTACAAGTCAACCCTATTAATAAAAAAATCCCGGCCACATAGCCAGGAAGGATCAACTGCTCAATAATCCCCTCCCTATCGCTCGTAGGTTAAACGGTGATTCACAATAGGCAGTTCTCCTGGCTCCGGATCATCGTTCCTCCAAACCTTCCCAAGACATTTTGTCTCAGTGGTATCTCTTGGATTTACTCCCCATTACAGTGGCGGGACCGCGCCGGTATTGCACCGGACTTCCCTATTAAGCCCTTACGGGCACCTATTGATCATATTAAATTTTCTGTAAATATAATCCTAATAATAACATCGCCCGGTTAGGGTTGTCAAACATATTTCTTCCAGTTAATAAAATTCCAATACTCTTGAGATTCCGCTTCTTCAAGCTGACACTGCTCCATACACCGTGGTTTCAAAAACAAATACCAGCGCTTAAGCGACTGGTATTTGCTCATCTATCACCTATATATTAGAACTTATATTTATAACTCAGCATGTAATTAATAGGGGTTGTGTAATAGGCCGAACTGGTATGGTTGACATTGTCCTGCCTGTCCAGCACATTGTCAATACTCAAATTAATTTCACTGACTGCATCAACGGCATAATTGACATGTAAGCTTGTTAATAAATAAGGCTTGGTTGCAAAAGAGTGTGCACTGCTTGGCGTAAGCACCCGCTTGGCCAGGTAGTTCGCCGATAGGCTGGCCGTCCATTTATCCATCTGGTACGTAGCCCCGCCATTTAGCTGCAGCCGGCCGAAGTTTCTGTCCCAATAGGTTTTAACCCCGGGTTTCTCGGATTTTGCCCTACCCTTGGGGTCACTATAGGTCAGTCCGTACTGATAAGACCAGCCGTTATGTCCCTGAATATCGGCACTTAACTCTATTCCCGTATTTTTCAGATCCTCATTGACGGCGTAATATTGATTGGATTGTTTGCTAAAGCTGATATTATCCTCAATCTCATAATTAAATAATGCCGCCCGCCATTTGTGGCCATTATGATTTTTCTTCCAGCCAATTTCATAATGAATACCGGTCTGGGGGCGAAGATTGGGATCGCCCACCACCATGCCACCACCAGTGGAGTACATCTGGCCGAAAGTTGGCATTACATAGGACTGGCCAATGCTGGCATACACACTGGCGTCTGCCGACAGCTTATGGACAAACTGGCCCTGGGCGCTGAAGTTGTGATAATTTTTATCTTCAGCAGCCCCGCCTGTCCAGCTTTTCCGGGCACTCAGCGTAAAGGTGTCGGCCTCCTGCAGCGGCACTTCCCATTGGCCGTAAAGCGAATAATTATTGCGCTCATAGCGAGTGCTTTCTTTCACTTCCGGCGTATAGTCTTCATTTTGATAGGTTGCGCCAAATAACAGCGTACTCCCGCTCGTCTGCCAGATATTTTGCAGGTCGAAACCATACGTGCGATTCTTCTCCTTGGAATCTTTCAATTGCGGATATTTGTCGCTCTCGCCGGTTGAACTGTAATAGTCCATCCCGGTAGAATGCAAACTGTTGGCATTATAGTATAAATTGCCTTTTAAATCGCCCTGCTTCACATTAAGCTGGACAAAATCCTTGGTATTATCATGCTTGCGATTATAGCGCGCCTTGTCATCAATGGAATAAGGATAATCATATTTAGCGTCATAGCCCTTACCAAAGGTATAGGTGAATCGGCTGATTGATTCATTATGACTGTACATTAAGTCAACGTTTTCATCAAAAACATAAGTGAGGGTAATATTATTTTTCTCCGAACCATTAAATACATTATACATTTCCGGGGTGGCCAAGTTGGAAGAAATTTTGCCAACATCGCCCCACTTATCATAGGTATAGCTGAAACCCAGCTTACCGGCCTGGGTAGTCAGGGCATAGTTTTGCTGCCCCTTGTTGCCGCCGCCGACCGTAACGGTATTTGGCATTCCCTTCTTCATGATAATATTAACAACACCGCCGGTAGCCTCGCTGCCATATAAAATGGCTCCCCCGCCCTTGACAACCTCAATGCGTTCCACGTTTTCCAGAGGCATATCTTCGAGATTATACAACCCTCTTAAGTTGGCCGGCGTGCCGTTGATCAGCAGCAGCGTTCCTTTTTCCACACCCCTGATACTAATTTTACTGGTCATAGATCCCAGCGAAGCCCCGCCGGGACCTTTGGCCTGGTAAATTATCCCTGTGGCCATGGCCAATGCCTGCTGCAGGTTTCTGGCGCCGGTGTTCTTTAACTGCTCGCTTGTATATACATCGGTTGTCGCCCCGATATCCAGATCCTTTTTTTCATAACGCTGCGCCGTAACCAGAATCGTATCCCAGACATATTCCTCTGTAGCTTCAATATCCTCCGCATAGACAGGCGAAGTCACCGCCAGCGTGGAAAAAAACAGTGCCGCTAAACCAATGTTTCTGTTGTGCTTGCTTAATCTCATTTTTCTCTTCTCCTCTTACTTAGTCTACCTTTGCTATTAGCTGCTTGCTTTGGCCTGATGGCAGCCGGCAATGTTGAGCCACCACCCGGCACTACCCGTAAAAAATACCCCTTACCGGTGACAGCAAGGGGTATTTTACAGGTCAGGCCAATCATGGAAATACCGGGAAAGCTTTATTTATGTATGGCATAACCCACCTCCTTAATCGCTCGTAAGTGCAGTGTGTAATAAGATCAGGCAGGTATTCTGGCTCAGATTCATCATATTGCTCTGTCTTCCCGGCACAAGCCAGTGACACCTAGCTGAACAATACTCCTCTTTACAGCGGCGGGACCGCGCCGGGATTACACCGGCTTCCCTATTAAGCCCTTAGGGCGCCTATCTTCGTCTTTATAAATTTTTTTGTCAATATTTTTTGCAACATATACTGTCAGCCTATGCCGTCTAGTACCTTGGACCGGTTGAAAATTTAGCCTCTTGGAAAAAAAAATCGGGTCATAAAGACCCGTGCCAATAGGCGCATAACTTAAAGGAGTTTAGAAAAATGGCAACTAATAAGAAAACTCCCAGCTGCTGTTGCAGGTGGGAGAAATTCTACAGTGGTGACTAAATCAAAACTCCTGGTAAAATACCAGGAGCAAATTCAGCAAAAGGACACTGTCAACCTGAATAAAATCCAGGCGCAAAAGTGTTTACTGTAATCTCCTCCCCATACCTCGTGGGTAAAACGGTGATTGTCAGCTAGGCAGTTCTCCTGACTCCGGATCGTCGCTTGCTTAAACCTTCCCAGGATCTTTATCCCAGTGGCATATCTTAAGCTTGCTCCCCGTTACAGTGGCGGGACCGCGCCGGCATCGCACCGGACTTCCCTATTAAGCCCTAAAGGGCACCCAACTCAAACAATATTCAATTACGTTGTTATGGTACATATTATACAGGACATCTTTTCCCTTGTCAATATTTACTGCCGTTATTTTCTAAAGATTATAATAATCACTAGCCGGCTCCCCCACCTGCCACACAGCCGCACCGGTCCTGCCGCTCTTCACTGCAGTATTAAGAACAGGTCCAGTCCCGCCTGCTTCTTTACACTACCCTTTTAGATAGTATCTTACCAAAAAGTACGTACTTTCTGCTAGTTACCTATTAGTGTATCATAGAGACAACGAATGTTAAAGGAGGATAACACCATGAAAAAAGAAATTGAAGTATTTGATTATGCTAATGAGATTATCAAAGCGGTCCAAACAGGCGTTTTGTTGACCACAAAAGTAGCTGACAAAGTGAACTCTATGACTATTGGCTGGGGTACTCTCGGCATTGAATGGTCGAAGCCGATTTTTACGGTTTTCGTTAGAGAAAACCGTTTTACCAAACATCAACTTGAACAAAATCCGGAATTCACAATAAATATACCATATGGTGCTTTTGACAAAAAGATATTGGGGATTTGCGGGACAAAATCCGGTCGTGAACTTGATAAAATCAAAGAGCTTAACCTGACGCTGGAAAAACCGAATCATATTTCGGTTCCTGCTGTTAAGGAACTGCCGTTAACGCTTGAGTGCCGGATTATATACAAGCAAACACAGGATGAGCGCCAAATTACCGCAGAAAACAGGAAAACATTTTACCCCCAGGATGTTGATAGCTTATTTCACGGTTCAAACAAGGATTTTCATACTGCTTATTACGGGGAGATTGTTAGTGCGTATATTATCGAATAGTATATCTTAAAATTCCTTTAGTTTACAAGCAGCGTTATAGCATATATGATCATAATAGAATTTCATCGTTATCGTTAATGTAGCATTTGCTAGTATAGCCGAGAACCGGCCACATCGGGAGAGATGGGGCCGGTTTGATTATTTCTGCTGCAAGCAAATAATGTTTATCCCCCGTGTTCCCATATAATTATTAATCGCTTGTCTATATCTTCCCGGGAGTCCTCTCCCAGTGATCTGCTCGCCATTTCAGTGGCGGGGACCGCGCCGGCAGTTACACCGGGAACATACTAACCCAAACTTGCCGGTAAGTCAATTTTATTTTTCCCCTGGCCATACCTGCCTTGCAGGGGCGGCTGGCAAAAAAAGAAAGGGTCGCAATGACCCCGTGCCAAGAGGGCACAACATCTATGAATCACAAGAAGGAGGAGTATATATTAGAAAACTCCCGGCTGCCATTAGCTGCCGGGAGAGATTCTACAGAATGCCAAATATAAACTCCTGGTTAATAACCAGGAGTAAAATTCAGTGAAATGCACTGTAATTCCCTCCCCATCGCCCGTGGGTAAAAACGGAACCGTCAGCTAGGCAGTTCTCCTGGCTCTGGATCATAGCGCACCAAACCTTCCCGGGACGTAACCTCCCAGTGGCATATTATGGCTTCACTCCCCATTACAGTGGCGGGACCGCGCCGGCCTTACACCGGTCTTCCCTATTAAGCCCCGCAGGGCACCTAACTCCATTATTAAATTAAAAAACGTGGTTTTTTTCACTAACTATTATGATCCTACCATGTTGGCTATGGACCTGTCAACAAAAATTTTACCGGGGCATCCGGTCGGCCACAATCCTCACCACCAGTCCGGACCAGGCCCGGACGCTGGGCTCCAGCTCATCGGCGGCCGTCAGCGGCGATAAAACCTGGTATTTACCGGCTGTCAGCCGTAAGATATCATTGCCGGTCCGGGTCAGTTCAGCGCCGTTCAGCAACTGCCACTGAAACTGGTCCAGCAGGTGCACATACAGCGACGTGCCGGTTACCAGGTCCGGGTCCTTGTCCACTTGACGCAGGGCCGTTACGAAACGCTGTTTGTCAATAAGCCCGTATTCCTGCTGATAATGCTGATACAGCGTCTCCTCCGTCACGCCGAAACGGTTCAGCCGCCGCAGCACACTATGCTGTCTTGCCGGCGATAGTCCGGTCTGCCGGAGCAAGGCTTCTTTAACTGCCTGCTTTACCGTACGGCCGATCAGTTCTCCCAGTTTCGAATGCTTGCCTGTATCTTCCAGATATAATGAAGACCCCGGATTAGTGATCACAATCGTCTGATCTGTCCCCGAACCGGTAGCCAATCCGGTCGAATACCTGCTGCCGGCCAGCAGTTCCTGTAAAGCAGCAGTCTTAGCCTCAGTGCAGGTCACCAGGGCCCGGGCCACTTTGCCTTGGGGAATATCAGCATCAATAACCAGCATAATGTTAATCGTCCCCGGCTTATGCAGGGTTGTCTTTTTCCCGGGATTAAAATAGTCGGCAGGGTCACCGGCCCGGCCGCCATTGCCTTCCACACCGCCGGTGACAATGGCTGTCACCGTCAGGTTCTGGTAGCTTTCGGCCTGGATGGCGACATTGGTCATAGACGCAGCCGTCCCCATACCGGTGACCTGACCAGGCTTAAACCCTAGCGTGCCGGCTACGCTCCCCAGATAATCAAGATATGTAGCGGCATCAACATCGGTCGCGCCTTTCATGTCATGATTAAACACCGCTTTCAGATTGCTGCTGTAGCCGCCATTAAGCAGGGAGGTGCTCAGCACATCCCGGGGTTTATTAAAAGCAACTACAATACTCGTATCCTGCCGGTAAACGGTGTCACCGGTTGACAGGGTATAGAGGTTCACCCGCTCGCTGCCGAAGCAGGGAACAAAACTATAACATAAAATAACAACCAGCAGTAGTCCCAGCCGCAAATAACTTTTCATTGTTTGCCTCCCCTAAATTGGCCGGTTACCCGGCTTATTTTCCTGTACCCATAATAAAACCACTTCTCGGTATCAGTTAATTACCCATACTAATTGTAGCCGGCCAGTTTCTTTACACAGCCAATGGCGCCGGCCGGCCAGGTCCGTACCGGATGGCGTTCGCAAAACAGGAATACGATCGGGATAACAATCAGGGTAAACACGGTCGAGGACAGCAGGCCGCCAATCAGCACCCAGGCCATGCTGACCCGGGTCTCGGCCCCTTCATTGAGGGCCAGGGCGGTGGGCAGCATACCGACAACCATTGTCAGGGTGGTCATACAAATCGGTTTAAACCGGGCCTTGCCGGCCTCAATCAGGGCATCATAGGCACTCAGTCCCCGTCCCATCAACGTCAGGGTATAATCAAGCAGCAAGGTGCCGTTTTTCGCCACCAGGCCGTCCATAACCAGAAAGCCAATCAGGGAATACACGTTAATGGTATTATGGGTAAACAGGAGGAACAGCAGCGCCCCGATCAGCCCCAGCGGCAGCGACAGCATCCGGATAACCGGCGTGAAAGCCGACTCATATAACACAGCCAGCAGCATATACACCAGCAGTAAGGATAACACCAGCGCCTGAATGATCTCGTGATAGCTGCTGTCCATGTTGGTCGCCTGACCGCCAAAGCGGTAGGTAACACCGGTTGCCAGCGGCTCGTGTTTAAACTGCCGGTCAATCTCCGCCAGGACTTCCTTGAGCGGACGGTCGGTGATACTGGCCTGGACCAGCACTGACCGCTGTTTATTGACCCGGGTGATCGCCGTCGGCCCCACCCCTTCCTCAATCCGGGCTATATCCCCCAGGAACACGGTATTGCCTGCTGTTTTTACCGGAATTACCCCCAGATCAGCAGCCTTGAAGCTGTCGCTGCCTTTCAACCGGACAACAATATCGGTATCCCGGCCGTTATTGTGCCGGTCATTGGCCAGTACCCCGGCTTTTTTGCCGTTGATGGCACCGGCGAAGGCCTCCCTGACCTCATTCACCGAGGTATGAAAAAATTTCATTTTTTCCCGGTCAACCGTCAGCTTATATTCCGGGACACCAACCCGGTAGTTACTGCGGATATCTTTCAGGCCGCTGATCCCGCCCAGCAGCGTCTGGGCCTTGTTAGAAGCCTCAATCAGGTCCTCCATATTCGCTCCCAGCAAATAAATCAGTACCGGTGAATGTTCCAGCGAGCCGCCCATGGAAACGCCGGCCACTGAAGACTCGGTCTCGGCAATCCGCACTGAGGCCTGCCCGAGATTCTGGCGGGCGAAGTCCCTGATTTGATCGGTAATCTGCCAGACACTGCGGCTGCGCTCCCGCTTATTCACCAGCTGCCCTGTCAGGCGGGCGGTATTGCTGTTGCTTTCACCCACATAGCTCAGGCAATAGGTGACCTCCGGGATCGTCAGAATATATTGTTCCAGTTCAGCCACAACCGCATCCGTCATCTCCAGATTTTGCCCCACCGGCAGCTCCACATTGACCCGGAAACTGCTTTCGTCAGTCCGGGGCATATATTCGGCGCCGATAATGCCGGCTGGGATTAAAGCAACAGTAGCCGTCAGCAGGATAAATATGGCGGCGGCAATTTGCCGGCCATGGGCCAGGCTCCACCGCAGCAGCCGCTCATAACCCGCAATCGCTGTTTGTTCCAGCCGGTCCATATACAGCCACAAGGCAGCATTGCCCCGGGTTTTCCGGTCTGAGTACAGACGGGCCGCCAGCATCGGGGTTAAAGTAAAGGATATAAACAAAGAAAACAGTGTGGCAAATACAATCGTCAGCGCAAACTGCCGGAAGTACTGGCCGGTAATATCGGTCATAAATGCAATTGGTAAAAACACGACCACATCACACAGGGTAATGGCAATCGCGGCCAGGCCGATTTCATTACGCCCATTTTCGGCAGCCAAAGCGGCCGGTTCGCCCATCAGCAGATGGCGATGGATGTTTTCCAGCACTACAATCGAATCGTCAACCAATATCCCGATACAAAGCGCCATCCCCATCAAAGACATCATGTTGAAGGTGAAACCGGCCAGGTACATGACCAGAAATGTCGCAATGAGCGAGGTGGGTATGGCAACCATTACGGCAACCGTTGACCGCCAGCCGCGCAAAAATAAGAACAGAACCAGGCCGGTGGTTATAATCCCCTCACCGAGGGTAGTCAGCGTATTTTTCAGGGAATTGTCTATATAAGTGGCGTCATTGGCCACAACGATAAACTGATAGTCCGGGTATTCATCCCGCAAGGAGGCCAGTTGTTCCTGCACCGCCTGCACGGTCCGGACAATATTGGCATCACTGTTTTTATAGATCTGCAGGGCAACCGCTTCATCACCGTTAACCCGGCTGTACTGGGTTGGCCGGCTGTCCTGTGCGCTCACCTCGGCGATTTCAGTTAACGGAACGGCGGCGCCGGCGGCATTAGCAACATACAGCCGCCTGATCTCGGCCGGTGATGTATAACGTGCCGCCAGTCTTACATCGCTTTCCGTATTGTCTGTATATACCAGACCGGCAGGCATGAGTAAGTTCTCTTCTTTGAGACGGTTGACAAACTGGGCTAACGTCAGCTTGTACAATACCAGTTTGTCCCGTTCTACCAGCACAGCCAGCTCTTTCTCCCGGCCACCGCCGAGGGTTACTTCGGCAACCCCGTCAGCCCGCTGCAGCCGCTCTTTAAACACCTGATCGGCCTTGCCATAGATATCCGCCAGATCATATTTGGCTTTAACGGCGATTTCCATAACCGGCATGGCATTGGCATCACGCCGGATAACCACCGGCTCATTAATCTCATCAGGCAAGTTTTTTCGCACCCGGCTGACCGCCTTGGACGCATCAATGGAAACCACATCAACATTAGCCATTAAATCAAATTCAAGAATAACAGTAGCCTTTTCCGGCCTGGCGATGGCAACCATCCGCCGCAGATGGGCGAGGGAGGAGAGGCCTTGTTCCAGCGGCTTGACGACACTTTCCTCCATCTCTTCCACACTGGCGCCTGCATAGTCAACAGTAACGGTAACATAGGGATTATTCAGAGCCGGCAATAACTCAACGCCGATCCGCAGGAAACTATACAGGCCAAGAACGACAAATAACAGGACAATCATAGTGATGCCCACCGGACGCTGAATCGAGAAGCGGGTGATGTTCATGCATCCACCTCAACGAAACTGTCCGGCTTGAGACGGGATATATTGCTGGCTGCGACCCGTTCGCCGGCCCGGATTCCAGTCAGTATCTCGATAAAATCATCATTGCGCTGGCCAGGTGTTACCAGGCGCTGTTCAACCTGGTTATTCTCCTTGATGACAAACAGATAATGCTTGCCGTTTTTTTGCAGCACGGCGTTTTTCGGCACAAACAGGGTATGAGGTTTGAGCATAATCGCTGCCTGGGCCTGGGCAAACATGCCGCTTTTTATTGCCCCGTCCGCTTGCGCCAGCAGGGACCTGACAGTGAATACCCGGGTGGTGCTGTCACTGGCCGGGCTAATATAAATAACGGTTCCGGGAAACCGCCGCCCCAGGGAGTCAATCATGAACTCCAGCTGCATACCGGGCCGGATATGGGCTGCATATTGCTCGGAAACCTGACAATCGATGTAAATCGTGCTGTTGTCAACGATGGTCAGTAGTTTCTGGCCTGCTGCGACAAATTCACCAGCCTCGACCTGCCTGTACCCGACAATACCGGCCCGGGGCGCCCGCAGCACCAGATCAGCACGTTGCTGTTCCAGCAGATTAAGACTGTATTCGGCCCTGGCCAGCGCGGCCTGTTTCGCGGCCAGCACCGCCGGCTGCCCACCGTCCATAACCTGCTCGCGTAAGGCGGCAAAGGCGGTCTGGGCATTAATCATTTGCTGCCTGGCGCCATCAAGCGCCTCGCGGGAAACTGCCCCTGTCCGGTACAACTCCTCATAACGCTGATAATTGGCCAGATTGCGCTGATAATCAGCATCAGCCTGTTGATAGCCGGCGTCATAAGCGGCTTTAGCCTCGGTGCCCTCAGCCCGGGCCTGCCTGATCACAGCTTCGGTCTGGGCAATTGACAGCAGGATGTCCTGCATATCCTGGACCGCTAACACCTGACCGGCAGCCACAACCTGCCCCAGCTCCACCCGGACCTGAGCAATACGGCCGGAATATTTTGCTGCTATATCCACCTGCGCCGCCGCTGCCGTCTGCCCGCTCAATAGCACTCTTGTCAGCATATCACGGGGTTCAACAGTCACCGCCGTCACCAGCGGCCTGACTACGCCGCCCCGGGCAGCATTCCGGGCAACATTGCCCTGGGAGTTAAAAAAGTGACCAATGCCGGCAAGAATTACCGCCGTCAGCGCAACTGCCGCCAATAACCACCGTTTTTTATTCGCCAGTATCTTTCGTATTGCCAAAATGTTCACTCCAGCAGCAGCTTTACCTCATAGGCTTTGTAAATCAACTGAACATTGTAATGCCGGTCCCATAATCAGTAAACGTTGCTTATATTACTTAATATATTCCTTGTCATGGAGCTTCCTTGACTCTGTTTGCATAAAATAGATAAAGAGGCTGCAGTTGCTGATTAAACAGTTTTTTCGTCCTCATGCAGGCTGTACATCTCATGATAGAAGGCAGAAGTGGACATGACCTTCACACCATGTTTAGCCAGCAATTGCCGGTATAGCGCGGCTGCCCTGCCGCCGGTATAATCGCGTCCGTCGATGGGGCTGTCTTCAAGAATAATTAATTTTTCCGCCTTCATCGCCGCGTCCAGATTACCGAGATTATTTTTGCCAACATGCAAACTGCATAATACCGTCACATCCGCCCGGGCCACAAGCTTGCCATTTGCAACGGCAGCGTCCGCATCGTTGTCGGCGAATGGTTTGGTAATTACGTAGTCTTCGGCAAAAATCCTGGCCGCTTCCGCATCGCTGTCCCCTTCGGCCACCACCCCCACGCTGACCTCGAAACCGGCGGTCGCCAGCCGCCGGATTACCGGACAGCCGCAGCCGCCGCCGGCAATTACGTGCACCCGCGGCAGCTGTTCGTTTTTGTTCCGGCGCAGGCCGGCAAACACCTCCACACTGCCGGTAACCGGGTTATGGACGACCTGCACCGGCAGTCCGTACGCCTGCGACAAATGCTCCCTTGTCAGCACCGCGGTGGGCGGACCGTCAGCCAGCAAGCCGCCCCGGCCAATCAACAGCAGCCGCGAGCAAAAACGGGCGGCCGCACTTAGATCATGCACCACCAGCAATATGGTTTTGCCCTGATGGCAAAGGCGCTGACAAAACCGGAATATCTCTTCCTGATACACAACATCCAGGCCGGTCATCGGCTCGTCCAGGAACAGGATCGGGGTCTGCTGAGCCAAAACCTTAGCCAGCAGCACCCGCTGCTTCTGACCGCCGGATATGTTGGCCAGCGGGGTATCGGCCAGGCTGAGCACATCCGTATACTCCATACTTTCGCGAATGATTTTTTCATCTTCCGGGCTTTCGCCCTGCCACCAGGAGAGATAGGGATAGCGGCCGGCGGCAACAACCTCTTTGCTGGTGTAGCCGAAGCCAATCTCGACTGCCTGCTGCAAAAAAGCAACTTGCTTGGCCAGTGCCTTCTCGGGGATAGTCCCCACTTCCCGGCCCAACAGCTCTACCCGGCCCCCTTGGCGGGGCAGCAGCCCCCGCATGGTCCGCAGCAGGGTGCTTTTACCCGCGCCGTTGGCACCAATAATACCAATCAGCTCTCCCTGTCCGGCAGAGAAGGATATGTCCTGCAACACAATTTTTTTCTCGTAGCCGGCACGTAAGGCCTGCACATTGACAATAGCACGCTTCATAGCCCCATTACTCCTTTCGCTGCGACCGGCGCAGTAAATATAGAAAATACGGGGCTCCCAACAATGCGGTGATGATACCGACGCGAATCTCGATAACGCCGAACAGGCTGCGCCCCAGCGTATCGCAGGCGACAAGAAAAGTGCCGCCGGCCAAAGTACACGCCGGCAGCAGCTGCCGGTGGTCGGGTCCGACAATAAACCGCATCATGTGGGGGATCACCAGCCCGACGAAACCAATGCTGCCGCTGATACAGACCGCCGCGGCGGTGGCCGTAGCCGCTAGCCCGAGAAAAATCAAGCGGTAGCGGATGACATGGAGGCCGACACTGCGGGCCTCGGTTTCCCCCAGGGCCAGAATATTCAAATGCCGGGCCATAAGAAATAAAATAATAACAGCGGCCAGGATGGGACCGATAGCCAGGGTAATATGCTCCCACCGCCGGTAGTCCAATCCGCCGACGATCCAGAACAGATATTCCCGCAGCCGCTGCTCGTTCAAGACCATCAGCACCGCGTTCGTCAGGGCACCGGTAAAAGAATTGACCGCGACCCCGGCCAGCAGCAGAACCATGACCGGAATCCGGCCCTGCCGGACGGCCAGCAGCAGAATAATGGCTAACGCCAAAACAGCGCCGATCACGGCAAACAGGGGCATCACATATAAGCTTACTCCCGTAATTCCCAGGGCAATGGCAATAACGGCCCCCAGGGACGCCCCGCTGGACAGGCCGATTATGCCCGGCTCCGCCAGGGGATTGGAAAAAATCCCCTGCATAACGGCCCCGGCCACGGCCAGCGCGGCGCCAACCAGCAAGCCGGCAATAATCCGGGGCAGTCTGATATGCCAGATCACAGCATAGGCCTCAGCCTGCTTTGTGTAATCACCGCTTCTAAAATCGGTGCCGCCGGCCACAATAGCCGAGTAGACCGTGCCGGGCGAGTAAAAAGTCTGGCCAAAACAGAGGCTGCCTACAGCAGTGAGGATACAAACAGCCACTAACAGGCTCCATTTGGTTCGGTTACTCCATTTATTCATTAACATACTCCTTTATCTACAGGTGCACAATTCGCCGCCACGGTCCATTGTGATTAGCCTTCCGGTAGCAAATGATCCAATCCAAGCGGGTATGGCAGCACAGATGCCGGCTCCTCTAGCTTACCCCGGACAATTTTACTATATAGGAAAGCCAATAAAGCTTAGTCGTCTTTGTTGGCTTTCCTATAAGCCCGGCCACAGGCTAGCCTGTACACAAGTTTGGCGAACCGGGTACTCTGGTTGCACCTGATTCGCCAGCACCTTATCTAGAAAAACGCGCGAACAAAAAACCTCTCCGCTGCATGCGAAGAGGTTAATATCATACAATACAGAACTGCCACTATCGCCGGACGTACAACCCAACCGGAAACAACGTGTTCCTTAAATCCCCTCCTCATCGCTCGTGAGTAAAACGGTGATTGACAGACAGGCAGTTCTCCTGGCTTTGTTCATTGCTCCTCCAAACCTTCCCAAAACCCAATTGTTTCAGTGGCATATCTTGGATTCGCTCCCATTACAGTGGCGGGACCGCGCCGGTGTTGCACCGTTCTTCCCTATTAAGCCCTATTGGCACCTGACTTATTTATTCAATTTTCGATGAAATATTTTCTTTAATTGGTATAAATATATAATTTATCTCGAACTGTGTCAATAGTTTTCGCTGCTGTCTACTTGCTGCCGTACATAAAAGAATATCAAATTTTACTCATAATCTGTTGCAGCTTCCGCTGCTCAGTGCCGACTTCCTGGAATGGTTTGCGGCGCATACGGTGCATGAGCGCCAATTCACTAACTTCCGCCACATGCTCTACGCTGACCTGATTACTGCCGTACCAGGCAGCCAGGGCCTTAGCCGCCTTAAGCATTACCAGATCGGCCCGGTGGCCGTCCACACCGACCTCAATTGCGGTGCCGGCAATCTTATACAGGATATTGTCATCAACGCGCACAGCCGGCAGCAATTGTTGGGCAGCTGCAATCTGGTCTTTGAGGCGTATTTGCGCGGCTTCCCAGCCGGCGGTAAAAGCTGCCGGATTCTCTTCAAAGGCGGCACGCCGTTTAATCACTTCAACGCGCTGAGCGGCATCATAAATACCGGCAATTGTCACACAGAGCCCAAACCGGTCCAGCAGTTGCGGCCGCAGTTCGCCCTCTTCCGGATTCATCGTTCCCACCAGAATAAATTGCGCCGGGTGAGAAAAGGACACGCCCTCACGTTCCACTGTATTTATGCCCATGGCGGCTGCGTCCAGCAGCACATCGACGATATGGTCATCCAGCAGGTTGACCTCATCTACATATAAAATGCCGCGATTGGCCTCAGCCAGCACCCCCGGCTCAAATTTTTTCTCGCCACTTTTGATGGCCTGCTCAATATCCAGGGTGCCAACAACGCGGTCTTCGGTCGCCGATACCGGCAGATTAACCACCCGCATCGGCCGGTGCCGGCGGGGCAAAGCCTCCCCTGCAGCCTGACGCTGCCGGCAATACGGACAGTAGGCCTGAACATTGTCGGGATCGCAACTATACGGGCAGCCGGCGACGACTGCAATTTCCGGCAGAAGTTCGCCAAGGGCCCGCACTGCTGTCGATTTAGCGGTGCCCTTTTCTCCCCGGATAAGCAGGCCGGAAAGCCGGGGATTAATGACATTCAGGATCAGGCCGTTTTTCATAATGGTTTGTCCCACAATGGCGGCAAACGGATACTGCTGCAGCTTATGGTTATTCATAATATCCTCCTTGTATCGTTAAGTAGCCAGTTGCCCGCGGACAAGACCCGCAAGGCTGTCGGTTTTAAGCTGCTCAACAGTATAGCACTTGGCACCCATGCTTGCCGCTAACTCCTGAGCGATGCCCAGTGACAGCAGATCTTTTTTCTCGGTGTCGATCACCAGACAGGTGATATCCAGCTCTTCTCTGATATTAGCCGCTGCCAGCCGCGCTTCGGCCAGCGGGCTGCCGCCCGCCATTGCGGTGGTCGCCTTGCCGTCAGTAAGTAAAATAAGGATAGGACGCATGTGCGGACTGCGCTTAAGCTGCTGCCGGATAACCTCAGTCGCTTTGACCAGACCGGCAGTCAGGGGCGTTTTTCCGCCTACCGGCAGCTCACTGAGGCACTTTTGGGCCAGTTCCACGCTATTGGTAGGCGGCAGCAGCAGCTCGGCCTGCGCACCCTTAAAGGCGATCATCGCCACTTTGTCCCGCTTTTGATAAGCATCCAGCAACAGCGAGAGAATGGCACCCTTGGTTTCAATCATCCTTTGCCGGGCCCCCATCGAACCGCTGGCATCGACGACAAACAAAATAAAGTTCCCGATACGCTTTTCCCGTTCTTTTTCCCGGATATCACCGGACTCAATAACAATTGCCAGCCCGCGCTGCCGGCGCTGACGCTGGCAGGGGGCCGCCGCCCGGATAGTGGCGTCAAGCGCCAGATCATTGCAGTCACGGCGGCAGGTGCTTCTGACATACCTGCCGGCCCGGGAATCGGTCCTGGTGCGTGACCGGCGGCCAGACCCGCGCCGTACCAGGCGGTCTTTATCATGAGCCACACGTTTTACTGCAAAAGGGTTGCCCACAGCATAAACCACTTCTTGAGCCGGTTGGGCGCTGCTAGCCTGATTGTCCTGTCCGGCTTGCTGCTCAGGTTGCTGCTCCTGAGCCGGTGATCCGGTGTCCGGGCGGTCCTGGGGCTGACGCCCAGGCTCCTGCGGCGGCTCGGTCTGCGCTGGCGGCGGTGGTGGTGGTTCAGCCTCCTGGGTACACGGCGGCTCTGGTTCCTGTTGCTGCAGCTGGGGCGGCTCACGCCGCCGGTGGGCCAGTGCCAGCGGGGCAATATCTGTCACATCCCGCGGGGTCACCTGACGATGCCCCCGCCAGGCGGCCAGGGCAATGGCCGCCCGTACAAGCACAACATCGGCCCGGTGACCGGCAACAAACGCTTGGGTGCAGAGTTCACCAATAAAGGCATAGATGGCGTCTGTAACTACCACCTGCGGCAACAGTTTTTTAGCTATGACAATTTTCTCCCGCAGTTCCTGCTGCCGGGATCGCCATTGGCTGAGAAAGGCGGCCTGGTCAAGATCAAAGGCCTCCCGGCGTTTGAGGATTTTCACCCGGTCGTGCAAATCTGTCACCCCGGTGATGTCCACACAGAGGGCAAAGCGGTCCAGCAGCTGGGGCCTGATATCACCTTCTTCGGGGTTCATAGTGCCGACAAGAATGAACGCTGCCGGATGCGTTACCCCAATGCCTTCCCGCTCAACGACATTGATACCGTTCCCGGCGGCATCCAGCAGCACATCCACAATATGATCGTCCAGCAAATTGATTTCATCAATATAAATGATCCCCCGGTTGGCTTCGCCCATTAAGCCGGGGGTGAACACCCGCCTGCCGGTTTTAATCGCCTGCTCAAAGTCCAGGCTGCCCACGACCCGGTCTTCGGTAGCCGAGATCGGCAATTCGACCACAGGGACCGGCATAACCGTAGTTTTCCGGTTGCTGTTTGTGGTCCGGCAGTGCTCACAGGCCTTCCCGGCATCCCTTGGATTACAATGGTATGGACAGCCCTGTACAGTTTCCATAACAGGCAATACTTCCGCCAGTCCGCGCACCGCCGTGGATTTGGCCGTGCCTTTCTCGCCCCGGATGAGTATACCGCCAAGCTGCGGATTTACGGCATGCAGCACTAGCCCCAGTTGCAGATTCTCCTGGCCGACTAAAGCCGCGAACGGATAGATAGTACGCCGCTGTTTTGTTACTGCCTGCATAATATCGCCTCAATTCCCAACTGGTTATAACTAACCCTGACTTACACCAATTTTGCTTTCCAGGCCGGGACATCATCGGCCGTAAAAATATCAACGGCGCCACCCTGGAATTCTCCCTGGACATCGCCCATCAGCTCTTCCATCCAGCCTTCAATCTCCACCTGGGTTTCTTTCAGGCTCTGCAACAACTCGGGGTCAGTCTGCCACAGGCCGCGCTGTGCCGCCTCCAACAGGCGCCGGTTAATCTCTTCCATTGCCCAGGGATTAGTCTCCTCAAACCATTTACGCATCGTTTCATCCAGCACATAGGTTTTAGCCAGCTCGTCAAATACCCAGTCGGCCACTGCGCCGGTTGTGGCATCCCAGCCATACACATTGGTAATGCGCTTGGCCATGTCGCCGGCCCCTTTGTAGCCATGGCGTTTCATCCCTTCAATCCAGGCCGGATTAAGGGTTTTGATGCGAATGATACCCTCGATTTCTTCTGCCAGACTGACGACAGCCGGCCGCCCCGGGTCCCGGGTATCGCCATAATAGGTTTTGACCTCACTGCCTTTTGCCAGCCGGGCAGCGGTGGTCAAGCCACCGAGAAAACCAAAATGGCAGGCGCAGCCAAACAAATCATATTCATCGGTAGCCGCCTTATTGTACGCCAGATCGACGGTGGCCAGCTGGCGTTTGAATTGTGCCGCCGCGGCCTGCCCGCCCCGTTGCCGGCCGTAAGCATAGCTGCTCCAGGTAAGAAAAATATCGGCCAGATCCTGATCGCTGTTCCAGGCGGAGGCCAGCACCGCCAGGTCCACACCCACACCGTAGGTACTGGGTTTACAGCCAAAAATCCGGGCTGTCGCCTGCTCCCAGGCCTCAGGTGAATCATCAGTCAGTTGTTCCAGGGTGTGTTTACGCACATAGTTTTGTTCACAGGGTTCATCGAGGGCGGCCACCTGCCGGACGGCTTCATCCACCAAATCCACAATCCCCGGGAAACAATCCCTGATCACACCGCTAATCCTGAGGGTAACATCAATACGGGGACGGTCAAGTTCTGTGAGCGGTACAATGCGAAAACCCTTGACCTTGCCGCCCTCCTCCCATTTTGGTTCAGCCCCCAGCAGGGTCAGAATCTGGGCAACCTGCTCACCGTCTGTCCACATGCAGTCTGAGGCCCATAACACCATGGCGCAATTTTCCGGCAGCCGCCCGGTATCCTCATGGTGGCGGTTCAGCAGGGCCCCGGCCAGTTTTTGCCCGACTTTCCAGGCAGCCCGGGTTGGAATGCATTCCGGGTCAGCACTATAAAAATTCCGGCCGGTGGGGAGAATATCCGGGCGCCCCCTGGTAATCAGGCCGGAAGGGCCTGCCGGCAGATAACCTCCCTGCATACCATGCAAAAGCCCCTCGGTCTCCAGCGAAACCGTAAGCTTGGCATCAATATCACGTATTTTATCCTGCCAGTACTCCAGTTCCGCCACGGCCGCCGCGTTAACCAGATTTTTGCCCATAACCCTGCCGGCCAGCACTAGCATGGCCGCATGTTGCACGTGCACTGCCATAACTTTTCCCCTCCCCCGTCGTTAAGCGATAAACTCTTTAATAAATTCTTTGGCGTAGTCGTTGACATCGTCAAGTAATCCGCCATAATTCTTGCCGAATTTTTCATGCCAGGTATGCGGACTATCCCGCAGCAGATCATAATCCAGCCCCATCAGTTTTGCCACCAGGCGGTTTAAGCTGCCGTCATCGCCAGCCTCATGCCTGACGATGGCGTTAAGGAAACTCACCCGGCGCTCGCCTTGCGGAACCTGACCGAAGATATGCATGCCATCCTGATGCATTCTGTTTTTTAGCCGGCTTAGTTGCCCGTGCAGTTTCTCCGCCACCAGGCCAAAGTCCTCAATTTCGCCATTGTCTGCGAGAAATTTGCCTGCTGCCGCTTTTTCTTTGATCAGGGTTTCCAGCTCACAGGCCCGGGCCGGATGGCTGGTTTTGGCTTGGGAATATTCATCCAGCAGCTGAGTGAGCTCCGCCATCGGTCCGTAGGCCCGGGTTGCAACCATAACGGTTTGCATATGGCCGATTAGGGTTGCATAACCGCGACGTTTGGCAATTGTTCCCTCGGCCGGATTATCGGTGTTGTAAATATAGAGGTTAGGGACAGTGCCCAGTGTCAGCTCCGGATAACACGCCTCAGAAAGCCCCAGTGACTTGCCGGGTAAAAATTCCAGATTGCCATGCGTACCCACATGGATTAAGGCATCTGCCCCCCAGCCATCTTCCAGGTACCGGTAGGTTGCCACATATTGATGCGTCGGCGGGCATTCCGGATCATGCAGTATTTTGCACACTTTACCATCACAGCGCGAACCGGCACACCCCCGCTTCGGCTGAACACAAACCACCACGTTGCCATACTGGACACCGGTGATCAGTATCCTGCCATCATAAACCATCGCCGGCGGCACTTCCTCTTTTTCTTCTCCCGGCGGGTTACCCCAGGTCTCAATCATCGCTGAGCGTACGGTCTCCGGGAAGCGGTCAAACCACTGCCGGTATTCTGCTTCACTTAATGATTGCCAGACACCGCCTTTAGCCACAATTTCCGCAATTGGTGTCCATCTGAAATCAGCAATCGCCTTGCGTTCCATAATGCGGTCAATGACTTCTTGGCCTGAGGCCGGCAGGTCTTCAATATAATAACCTTCTTGCTGCATGACAGCCATCAGCCGGGCCACACTGTCCAGTGAATCAAGGTTAGCCGCGCTGCCTACACTCAGTTCCACGCCGTGGCAGGGACTGCTGTGCAGGATAAAGGCAATCTTTTTGTCTGACGGCTTTTTCGCTTTCAGGGCCAGCCACTTTTTTACCCGGCGGCACAGGAAATTAACGCGTTGCGGCAGCGGCAAATACTGCTCCAGTGTCCCGGCAAGGCCTTGTTGATAGGTACGGTTTAAACAGCCGATGATCACGGGTTCAATTACCCCGCTGCATTCCGGCATGGACACCGACATTACCATTGACGGACCGGCAACACCAAACGGATCGGCCCGCCATTCGCTTTCGGTTTTACCATAAGCCAGCAGGCCCTTCACAATGGGCACATCCAGCTGTTTTAGCAGTTCATAGCCGGGAGGGCTGTTCGAGGTTCGCTTGTCTTCTTTGGTAATAACAAACAGGGACTGCAAATCAATCAGCGCATCAATTACCGCTGTACCGTTGTGCAGGTAATACGTGTTGACGACATAGCTATTATCCTCAGCTCCGGTATCCGGGTCCCGCTGATCGGTACTAAACACCGGCAGCGCATTACACCCTTGCTCTGCAAGTTCACTGACAAGAGCATCAATGACCTCGGTGTTCCGGCAGATCCAGGAGTGACGGTAAAACAGCACGCCCACCGTGGGCCGCGTAGGGCGGTAACCGGGACAATTCTCCCGGTAATCGGCGGCGCTCTCATAAATGCGGTCACTGCCGGGATAATAGATCCCCTGCCAGGAGACTATTGCCGGCGGCGGCACTGCCACCGCGGCGCCCAGCACCTCTTTCTCAATATATAGAAGGGCGTTTTTGGTGTTCTCCCGGCCGCCGAAAGTCAGATATCGTTGCACTGTCAGCGCAATTTCCGGCCTGACCGTATTATAAACAGCAAGGCCCGGCTCATAGCCAAAAGCTACTGTTGGTTTTTCCCGCACGATATGGAGAATTTCCTCCGCTATTGTGTCCCATATCCTGTCGGTCGCCGGCGACAATAGCAGTACATCGGCCTGCTGCCGGAGATATTGGCAAAACTCCTGCCTGAAATCCCGCTTCTCCAGATCCCAGGTACCGCACATTTTCAGCTCCAAGCCGGGGATCTCCCCCATAGCCTCCAAAAATGCCGGCATATAGCTTGTTAATACGATAGCCCCGACTTTCATACGCTTCCTCCCCGTCTATCATTTTCCGGACAACCATGTAGGTGATTATCAGCCAGGCAGCTCTCCTGCCAACATTGTTATGAGGTTGCTGAAGGTAGCAACCTCATACAAGAAATTAAACAATGATAATACTGAAAAACCCTTTCCCAAGGCCTGAGAAAGGTTTTTTTAGTATTACCACTATGTCAAATCTGCACTAAAAGGCTGGCAAATAAGCATTGTTAATACCTTAAATTACCGTCCTATCGCCTGTAGGATTTTTAGTAAAGAAAGAACAGGCAGTACCCTGGCTCTGGATCACTGCTCAGCCCCGCCTTCCCCAAGATATCTCCCGGTGATTTTGCCGGACTTGCTCCCCATTACAGTGGCGGGACCGCACCGGCGTTTCACCGATTTCCCTATTAAGCCTTGCGGCACCTATCTTCTCAGCAATATTTAATTAAAATATAGAATTATCCATTATAATTTTACCCTAATTAAAGGGTAAACTATATACCGGTCGTATAGTCAAGCCTTTTTTAAACAGCCATTGCATCTTGCGAACTTTTTTGAAAACATGCCGGCTGATCTCCCAGTTAAATGCTACGCTATCTGGCGGCCATGCAGTCAAGAGTAACAAATTAAATAGCATTATCGATTGTAACGATCAGGTACCGTTACCCGCTCACTGGGCGATTTTTTACATAGCCAATAGGCATGGCCCAATGCCATGCCTAAAGTGTTGTTAATCTGCCAATGGGCTTCCGCTTGCTCCCAATCACCAGCTTTTGAGCGGAGCAATAGCTGCAATTGGTCAATTACTTAAAAAGTGTAATTATAGCTTAGCCCCCAGCTAAAAGGCAGGTCCAGGTTTTCATATTTATTCAGCGAGTTATCACGGTCCAGAATATTATAAAGGTTCAAGGTAACGGTTTGATCCGCCTCCGGCTGATACCGGACGGCGGCGTTCAACTGGATGCGGTCCGGGACAGCACTGACAGCCCCGTTGATTTTATAATAACTTTCTTCCCGGTCGCCTAAATATAATAAATTCAGGTTGGTCAGCCATTTATCCTTATTATGCGTTACGCCGGCAGTGGTCTGGATTCTGCTGTTACATTGCACCCAGGCTCCACTTTCATTGTTCTCAGGGTTAGAATAACTGAAGCCGACATTATATTTCCAGTTGTCATTAATAATTTTTACATATTCCGCTTCCACACCGGTATTGCGGAAATCGCCGGCGTTAGTCATGTAGTCGGTAAGGTCATCATTTTTTTTCCAGACAAATTGATCTTTTATGTCCAGATGGTAAATGGCCAACTTAACAGACTGACTGGCATCAATGATCTTTTTCAGCCCTGTTTCATAGTTCCAGCCCTGCTGAGGTTTTAATCTGTTAAAATCAGCACCCTGTTTGCTAAAATACTGGTTGATCGCCGGCATTTGGAAAGACTTGCCGATATTGGTGTACCAGGAGGTACGGTCATTGATTTTGTACAGGGTCTGGATCTGCGGTAAGAAGACTGATTCTGATTTGGCATGATCATCAATCAACTGCTCCCGCAGGCCCAGAGTTGTACTAAGGCGGGGATTGACTGCAGAGGTGTAGGCCCCATAGACCGCCAGACTGTTGCGCAGGGTATTATTCTTGTTGACCGCAGTACTGCTTGCCAGACCGTTATAGTGCTCCCGCGCCAGGGTTACGCCGGCAACAAATGTATCAAGAGCATCGCGCATATACCAGGTTTTCTGGCTATCCCAGTTTATACCATACATATCATAGCGTTCACTACGCTTCCATGTTTTGTTTGAATAAGTATATTGGTCAGCAAAAGAATGCCTTTTATTAAATGCTAAAACCGATTTAAGATTATTGTCTTTATTATCATAAATCAGATTTATATTATTACGCACATCGTCATACTTATACAATAGAGAGCGGGAACCATTCACATTAAAACGCGGGCGGTTGGACTGCAAGTCGGTATAGGACCAGTTAAAGTCGAGTCTATCATTTAACTGGGTTGTAAAATAAAAGCTGTCCTTGGTGCTTTTGTCCAGGCCAAAGGGCAAAACCGCGGCATTCTTGGCATTAGTTAGCTTGTCTCTTGATGTCCTGTCAACAGCACCGATATATTCGCGTTTTATATAGATGGCGCTGTTGCCGAATTCCGAGCTTGCAGACCAGCTTTTATTATAGTTGCCCCCGGTCACGCCCACTGTATTTTGCTGGCTGCCTCCCGGTTTTTTGGTAATAATATTGACCACACCGGCCAGGGCTTCCGCCCCATACAGCGTAGAGCCCGCCCCTTTAAGGATCTCAATTCGCTCGACTGCGGCCAGCGGAATCCCGGTGGAGCTGTTATAATTTAATAAGTTGGCCGGCGCGCCGTTGACCAAAACCAGGGTCCCCTTATCAAGACCGCGAATAATAGTTCTGCCGGCAGACATGCCATATTCAGTGCCTGCCGGTCCAAAAGACATGTTGTTAAAACCAAGTGTGTGATCCAGGGCATCGGCAATCGTAAGGGCACCGGTGGCTTGCAGTTCTTTGGCAGTAATTACCGTTACCGATGCCGGCGTATTCAGGTCGGTGGCTTCACGCCGCTGCGCCGTAATCACCACTGAGTCCAAAGTAAAGTTTGCTGCTTGTTCGTCTGGTGCCGCCTGCGCGGCCCCGGCCGGCACCAACATGATATTGGTTAGCAGCAGACCTAATACCATTTTTTCCCACGACACCGGCAGTGTCGTTTTTTTTTGCTTCATCACTATCAAAACCTCTCTCAGAAATATTAAAATAAAGCCCTTTTACCGCCTTTTCCCGGCAGCAGTATAGCTCTTATTTTCTCTTATCCGGTCACGGATCTGCCCGTTCCTCCAGTTCCCCCTCAATTGCAAGGTACAATCGCTCCAGCTCCTGTTTTGTTGCCGGCTCAGCCTGCCACAGGCCGCGGCGTTCCGCCTCCAGCAATTTTTCGGCCAGCCGCTGCAGGGCCCAGGGATTAACCGCCTGCATCCATTGCTGAATACTATTGTCAAGAGCCAGCTTCGCCGCCAGGCTTTCATACATCCAGTCGCGCATAACCTCACTGGTCGCATCCCAGCCCAAACAGTGACAAACCAAGGCTGCCAAATCGGCCGCGCCTTTATAGCCATGCTTTTTCATACCCTCAATAAATTTCGGGTTTAAGGACTCACCGCGCAATACACGCCTGAATTCCTCCCCCAGACTCCTGGTTTCCGTATGGCTTTGATCGGTGCTGTCGCCGATATAACAGCGCGGCGCCCGGCCGCGGATACTGCGCACAGCGGCATTCATGCCGCCGCAGTAGGCATTGAAATCATCGGAGCTGAGTAAATGGACTTCATGATTGTCAATATTTTTTATCGTAATATCAAGCGTCCCCAGCCTTTGCCGGAACAGGTGCGGCAGAAACTCCCCCTGCCGGCCTGCGCCATAGGCGTGTGCCCCCCAGCGCACATATACATCCGCAAGGTCATGCACATTCTCCCAGCTTCGGGCCTCAAGCAGCGCGGCCACACCGGCCCCGTAACCGCCGGGCGGACAGCCGAAAATACGGTAGCCGGCCTGCTGCCAGGCCAGGTCATGGTCAACCCCCTGCGCTGCCAGGGCGGCGCTATCCTGTTTCATATGCTTTCTGACAAAATTCATTTCAGCCGGTTCATCCAGGGCGGCGACAAGGGCGGTCGCTTTTTCCATCAACTGGATGGCATTAAACAGCGTATCGCGAAACAAACCGCTGACCCGGGCCAGCACATCAATCCGCGGCCGTTTTAATTCCCGCAATTCAATAACCTCTACCCCGGTAACCCGCCGGCTGCCTTGCTGCCAGACAGGCCTTACCCCCAGCAGATAAAGCAGTTCGGCCAGGCATTGGCCGTTGGTCCGCATATTCGAATCAGACCACATTACCATACCGATGCTTTCCGGATACACCCCTTCTTCGGCAATATAGCGGCAGAGGACCTGTTCGGCCAGGGTCTTGCCGATTTCCCAGGCAGCGGGAGTCGGCAGGTTCCCGGGGTCGGTTCCGTAAAAATTACGGCCTGTCGGCAGGATATCCGCCCGGCCGTTGGTTGGCGCCCCGCCCGGACCGGGTTCGACATATTCCCCGTGTAAAGCCCGCAGGGTGTTGGTAATTTCCTGGGCTGTAGCTGCCAGCTTGACAGACAGTTCCCCGCAGATATACCGTAACACCAGGGTGAGGTCCCCGGTCGCGGTACCGGTAAGATTGAGTTCACGGAGCTGCGGCAGCTTGAATACTTCAACAACAGCCGTTTCAGCAAACTGATTTGCCTGCAGATACTCAACAATGACCCTGCATGTATGCCAGATAACATCAGCCAGCTCAGCATAAGTGCAGTTGCCGTCAGGCACCAGCTCGCCGCTTTTTTCTATCAGCTGATAATAATCATAGCCATAGGCCCGGGCCAGCACTTGGGGCAGCGACGGTACAGATCCGTTGGCCACTCTGGTAAGGGCCAGAATATATTCGGTAAGATTTTCCGCCTGCGGCGCCTGTCCCAGCGTGTGAAGCCCGGCCCGGATCTGCATGTGCTTTAAGTTTTCAAGATACATATGGACACGCAGAATATAATCGTCAGACAGCTCACCGGCCAGTCGGGGCACATCCTCGGCCAGATGCAGAGACGTTATTTTTGTTTCAATCTGCTCCAAGACCAGCACGGCGCCGGCTGATTGCGTGGTTTTGTAATGCGCATATTCATCCAGCAATACGTCCAGCTCGGCTAACTCTTCATACGTACCGGCCTGGCTCACCGGCGGGCAAAGGTGGCCGATTAGGCAGGCGGCGCCGCGCCGTTTGGCCTGAATGCCTTCGCCGACAATCGTAACATAATAGGGATAAATATTCGGCAAGGACTGCAAGGCCAGTTCAGGATAACAGGTCGGGGCCAGGCCGGCATTTTTTCCCGGCAGCCATTCCAGCGAGCCATGCGTCCCCACATGGATAACCGCATCGGCCTGCCACACGTCCCGTATCCAGGTATAAAAAGCAAAATAATGATGCGGCGGCGGACAGGTCGGGGAGTGCAGAATCTTGCCGGCATCCTCACCAAACCCCCGCGGCGGCTGCACCGTAATCAGAATATTGCCATTGATCTTTCCCGGCACGAGCAGGCTGTCCTTGGCAAAAAACACATCACCGGGCGGCAATCCCCACTCGCGGATCAACTCATCCCTGGTCGCCGGCGCCAGACCGGCAAACCAGTTCCTATAATCATCCTGTCTCACCTTGCCGGCCACGCGCTGTAGTTGTTCATCGGTCAGAAACCGCCGGTCATTGGTAACTCCGGCCACTAAGTCTGCCATAAGCTCACAGCCGCTGGCCGGCAGGGTATCAATACGATACCCGTTTGCCGCCATTGCCTGTAGTAAAGCAGCCACGCTGGCCGGGGAATCGAGGCCCTGGGCATTGCCGATATTGGCATTGGTCGGTGGATAATTGTGAAAAATGATGGCGACCTTTTTGCGGGCATTATCCGAATACCGCAGTTTAGCCCATTTTTCCACCTTGCCGGCCAGCGCCGTTACCCGTTCCTGCACAGGCAGATACCGGGACTCACCATAGCTGCCGGCTTCTTTACTGGAAACCACCCCGCCATGAATAATACCGTCAAATTCGGGCTGCACAATATTGACTGACAGCTCAACCGGGTTCAGGCCGACAAAACCAGCCTGCCACTCCGCCTGGGAGCGCAGTAGATTATAGGCCTGGATAACAGGCACATTCAGCTTGGCTAAAAAGCCGGTCTGGTTCTGCCTGCTTGTTGTCAGGCTGACCTTAAAGGTATTGATTACAGCGGCAATAATAACCTCATGCTGCCGATAAAAAAACTTCTCTACTGCCCTGCTTATCCCCGCCGCCGCCAGTTCCTGATTATCCTCCCACAACCCGAATACAGGCAGCGCAGCCAGCCCCCGGCCGGCCAGTTCGCTGATGATGGCGTCAATATAGGCTGTATCCTGCCATATCCAGGACTCACGGGAAAATAGAATGCCGACAAGCGGGCGGTTTTGGCGGCAAAATGCGTTCACATACTCCGCTGTGGACAGCAGGCCATCTTTTTCCCTGGCCTGAGGCTGATAGAGCCCCTGCCAGGCAAGCGCCTGCGGCGGCTGATAGGCGCACGCTTCCCGGCCGGTTTTATGGTTCAGCCATAATAAAAGGTTTTGATAGTTGCTGCTGCCGCTAAACAGGATATAATCGCGGATTTGCTTTATTTCCTCAGCCCTAAAGCCATTAATGCGGTCTGCGGTACTGTCGGCAGTCGACATAAAGGCATATAAACACCTATTTTCACTGTCTAACAATTGAAAGGCCTTTGCCGACAGCTCACATTCGTAAACCGGCCCCTGCCACAGGAAAATAACGGTGTCGCTTTTTTTCAGCAAGGCTGCATAGTGTTGCGACCAGGCAACATGGTCATTGAAGAAAAAAATCCGGATCTCTGCCAACAGCAGGTTACGATCGGCGAGATACCGGCCGGCCTGCTGCAGCATGGTCCATTGCCGCTCGACATTTGTAAAAATAATTACCATAACCCCAACTCCTTTATTTTCGGTCGCCGTGGGCCTACTGTCTCGGTATTGTTCTTAACAGATATAAAAAGTAAGGCACTCCCACCAGGGCGGTCATAATACCGGCGCGTATCTCGGACGGGCCGATCAGCACCCGCCCCAGCGTATCGCACAGCACTAAAAAGGTGGCGCCGGCCAAGGCGCTAACGGGGAGCAGGAGGCGGTGGTCCGGCCCCACCAGCAGCCGGGCGATATGGGGTATGATCAGGCCGACAAACCCGATATTGCCGCTGACACAGACCGCCGCTGCCGTAATCAGGGAAGCAATCAGCAGGATCAGCAGCCGGAAGGGCACAACCGCCATCCCGACAGCCCGGGCCTCGGTTTCGCCCAGGGCGAGGACATTCAGCTGGCGTGCCAGGAAAAACAGGACGGTTATCCCGGCGCCAATCGGCCAGAACGCTATAAAAACATGCTCCCAGCGCCGGAAATCAAGGCTGCCCACCAGCCAAAACAGATACTGCTGCAGTTTCTGTTCATTTATATAAGTTAAAATACCGGCAGTCAGTGCCCCGGCCAGGATACTGACTGCCATCCCTGCCAGCAGGAGCGGCATAACCGGAATTTTCCCCGGCCTTACAGATAGCAAAACCGTTAAGCTGACAGCGGCAGTCGCGCCGGCGAAGGCGGAAACCGGCAGCGCGAACAGCTGCCAAAAACCAATACCGGCCGCAATGGCAATAACAGCACCTGTAGCCGCACCACTGGCGACACCAAGCAGGCCGGGATCTGCCAGGGGATTGCTAAAAACCCCCTGCAGGACAGCTCCGGCTACGGCCAGGGCGGCCCCTACCAGCAAACCAACCAGGGTCCGCGGCATCCGTATATACCAAAGGAGCGCCTGCTGCTCAAAGGTAAAATCAGCGGCACTAACGCCTGGTATATATAGTTGATAGGCCAGCACCGCCGCCGTCCCGGTTAAGGGAATATCAACCTGGCCAAATGTAAGCGACAGACATGTCACCAGCAAAAAAGAAATAATTAATACCAGAATTTTACTCTTATTTTGTTTGCATAGCTTCAGCATGATGCCCTTCTTTGTAAAAAAGCTCTGGATAGACGGCTGTGGCCAGTATTACGACACTTTCAACAACATGGTGCGAACCGACATAACGATAGCGGTCAGGAATCAGTTTCACCTGGTTATTACGGACTGCGGCCACCTGCTGCAAGGCCGGGTCTGTCATGATCTGCCGTCGGTAGGCCTCAATATCGCTGCGACCGTCAAAATTCCAGGTGGGTAACAAGAATATGTCGGGATTTACGGCAATAATCTGCTCTTTGGACAGGCGGTTTTCGCCCTGTTCAATACTGCCGGCCCCTGCCCGGGCAGCACCGTTACGCACATGGGCATAATTGAATATATCGGCCAGCAGATTGTGGCGATTGCCGATAACCCCGGTAAAGTCAAAAGCCATAGCACATTTTCTCTTATCGGCGGTCACCGGGGCCAGCGTTGCTTCCAGCCGCTGCAAACGTTGTTCCATTTGCGCAATGAGTATCTGCCCTTTGTCTTCCTCGCCTACCGCGGCGGCAACCGTTTTTATTCTTGTTTTTACTGCCGGCAGGTTTTTGGGGCTTTGGGATATAAATACGGCAATGCCGGTATCTCTCAGGGTTTGTACCGCTTCCGGCCGCATAGTGCCGGCTGCCGCTATGATTAAATCCGGCCTGAGCGCAATCAGGGACTCGGCATAGGGAACGGCCCGGTTGGCAACAGCGGCGGCCTGGTCAGAGGTAATAAAAGTAATGCCCCGGTCATCAGCCCAGCGGCTAAAGGCCAGAATCCGCTCTGTGGCAACAAGGTCTACCAGCAGTTCATCAACACTATAGGCCAGTGATACAATACGTTGCGGCTTGGCCGGCAGCACCATGGTGTACCCGGTATCGTCGGTTACAGTATAGCCCGGCCCGGTGCCGAAGCTCTGATCAGCAACCGGCCTGGCAGGGCAGCCTGACAGGAGCAGACAAAGCAGGCCACTTATTAATAAACACAACAGCTGTTTCATTTTTTCCCTCTTATTTCCGTCATTGCCGGCAACTCTCTAACTATATTCAGGTTCGTAAGACCCCCGGAATTCCGTAAAAATAAACCCTCCCGGCCAGGACCAGGGAGGGTTTTTGCAAACATAAAGAAACCTTATCTGGCTGGAATAACAGCCAAAATACATGCTTTCTAATCCCCTCCTCATCGCGCGTGAGTAAACCGGTGACCGTCAGACAGGCAGTGCTTCTGGCTTTGGCTCATCACTCCCCCAGACCTTCCCAAAACGCCCCGTTTCAGTGGTATATCCTGGTTTCGCTCGCCATTACAGTGGCGGGACCGCGCCGGCTTTGCACCGGACTTCCCTATTAAGCCCCGAAGGGCACCTGTCTCCATAATATTTAATTAGCTGACAACTCCGCCGTTATTCACTATACCGCTGTTACAGCCGATATTCCCATAAGAAAACAGCTGGTCGGCAGCAGTAGGCCTGCCATAGCGATACCTATTGTTTATTAACGCAGTCTGAATACGATCGGCAGGGTAGTAGAGCAGGCAATGGCCTTGCCGGTGCTGCGGATTTTGGCTGGAACAAAACGCCAGCCCTGCACTGAGTTGGCTGCTGCTTTATCCAGCAATTCGTAACCGCTTGATTGTTGAATGCTGATCGCGCCGGCCCGCCCATTCTCCCTGATCTCAATCCGTAACACCACGGTCCCCTCCAGACCATTACGCCGGGCGCTTTCCGGATAGGGCGGTTCTTTGCCGGCTAAAACGTTGGGGGGGATAATGCCTTTGTCGGTACCGGTTCCCCCGGCCCCGGTACCGCTGCCGGCAGCACCGGTGCCAGTGCCGGTGCCGGTGCCACCCGTCGCTGACGACTCGCCACTGCCGGCGGCGGCAGTATCAGCAGCCACAACCGCCATATTGCTGGCTTCCACTGCCGGTTCAGGAATAATTTCGTCAGCTACAACCGCCTCAGGCTGTACCTGGCGGATAACCGGTTTGGCAACCGGCTCGGCAACCGGCTCGCTGGCTTGTGCCGGCGCAGCGGCCGGAGCCGCCGCCATCGGCGCCCCTTCAGGCTCGCTGGCTAATTCCAGTTCAATTATCGTTTCAGGAACTTCCACCGGCAGGAGGGCCTTGAAACCCAGCCAGCCAACCCCCAGCAAGACGAAACCGTGAAAGACCAGTGAAATAATTATCGCCTTGCGCCAGCGCAATCCTGTCGCCCATTCCATTATTTATCCTTCCTTTCTGTTGCAATCGCTACCCGGTGGGCCCCGGCCAGTTTCATTTCATCAAGTACCGCCACGACTTGCCCGTATTCCGCCTGTTTATCAGACCGCAATACAAAAACCACGTCGTTTTGTTTGCCCAATTCTATCTGGACACGCCTTTTCACCAAGTCCAGCGGTATTTCCTCCTGCTCAAACAAAATCCGCCCTTCTTTGGTGACCGCAACGGCCACGCTCTGGGGTCTGTCCGACTGAGCCGAGGCAGCCTGAGGCAAATTTACCGCAATCGTCTGCTGATCAACCATGTACAGAGTGCTCATAATGAAAAACACCAGCAGAAAGAAGATGATATCGATCAGGGGAATAATCATCAGTTTAGGCTGGCGGTCCTGCCGCAGATTACGCAGTTTCATGGCGCTTCTCCCGCTTCATCTGCCCCATCAACAAAACACAGACACGCTCGATATCTGTAATCAATCCATCCAGGCGGTGATTAAAATAGCTGTATATGATCATCGCCAGCGTAGCCACACACAGACCGGAAGCCGTAGCAATCAGCGCTTCCCCCACCCCGCCGGTGATTGCCTGCGGCTGGCCGGCTTTGATGTTCATCACGCTGAAGGAGCTAATCATGCCGATTACCGTTCCTAACAGGCCCAGCAAGGGGGCAATTGTCACCACTGTATCCAAATGGCTTAAATTTGTCCGTAACCGGGCTACCGCCAAGGCGGCTTCCCCCTCCAGCACACTCTCAAGGTTGGCGCAGCCGCGCAGTAAATAATGAATGCCTTTGCCGGCAACGGCAGCAGCAATGCCATCGGTTTCCCGGCACAGTTCATAAGCGGTCTCCCAGTCGCCCCGTTCCAGTAACGGTGTAAGCCGGGCCGTAAACCCCTCCATGTCGGTGTTCATTTTTTTGTAATAGAGAAAACGCTCGGCCCCAATGGCCGCTACCAGCAAGGAACAGGCCAGAATCAGATACATAACCGGTCCGCCTTTATAAAACACACTAACGCTCTCGGCGACAAACTCCATAACTACTCCTCCGTTTTTTTCCGGCTAAGCCGGTATTATTTAAGGCAAATTCCTGACAATATGCATAATATTTTTATCGGAAAGCTCACCCAGGCTATAATAACTGGAGCCCATTGCCCGGGCGACAGTCCGCGCCAGCCCTAACTTGACAAAATCGCTTTCGGTATCAATGACCACACTATGAACACCGGCCTTTTTAATCTTTGCGGCAATCGCCAGCGCCTCGTCAATACCGTTGCCCCCGTCTGCCGCCGTATTGGCCCGTCCATCGGTAACAAGCACCAGCACCGGCTGCATATCCTGTTCTTTCTTCCGGCGCGCAGCCAGTACTGCCAGAGCGGCAGCCAGCCCTTCCGCCAGCGGGGTTTTGCCCCCGGTCGGCAAATGCCGCAAACATTTTTGGGCCAAATCCACACTGCGGGTGACCGGCAGCAATACCTCCGCGGTCTGGCGCCGGAAAGCAATTAATCCGACCTGATCGCGTTGCTGGTAAGCATCCTGCAGCATGGCGCACACGGCGCCTTTCACGGCCCGCATACGCTCACGCGCGCCCATGGAGCCGCTGGCATCGACAACAAACAAAAAGGTATTGCCAATTCGCTTTTCCCGAATCTTTTGCCGCAGGTCGGCCCGCTCAATCGCAATACAGCAGTTCCCTTTATCCCGGAACCGCTGGTGCGGTGCTGCCGCCCGCAGGGTGGCGTCAAAAGCCAGGTCGGTCACAGCCCCACGGGGTATTCCGGCCCGTACATACCGCCCCTGCTTTGTATCAGTGCGCGTCAGGCTGCGTTTCCCGTTACCGCGTCGCTCCTGCCGGTCCTGCGGCAAGGATAACTCCATCCGGACAAAGGGAAACTGGGTATCAATATCAGCCACCTTCTCCTGATCACGGCCTTCTCCCGGCGGTTGTTCCGCTGCTGAGGAATCAGACTGATCCTCCGGCTGCTGATTCTCCGGCTGTTCAAACGGCGGCGGCTCTTGCTGCTGCTCCTGCGGCTGATCCTGAGTTTGTTCCCCTTCCGCTTGTTCCGGTGGCGCCGGTGGCGGCGGCTCCTGCTCCTGGCGCATACGCTGCGGCAAAACATAGCAGGCTGCCGCTTCCATATCGGCAGGCAGCAGATAATCCCGGCCAGCCAAAGCCGCAATCGTGCGAGCCGCCTCCAGCAAAAACAGCTCGGCCCGGTGGCCGGCAGAATGAGCTTTGGCACACATCTGGGCAGCCAATAACACCATCGTCTCCGGTATAACAATTGTCGGCAGCAGCTGCCTGGCGGCCGCCACCTGCTGCCTGATTCCCTCAGTTAGTGCTGCATACTGCAGCCGAAATCCGGCCGGGTCCCGGTCATAGGCCAGAATTCGCCGCACAATCTCCGCCCGCGCCGGGGCATCCAGCTCCCGGTTAACAGCAGCATACAAACCAAAACGGTCTATTATTGGCGGTGATAAGGTTCCCTCTTCCGGGTTCATTGTGCCAATCAGGCTGCACACAGCCTCATGCCGGCAGGAAATACCCTCCCGTTCAACCATGTGAACACCGGTTATAACCGCCTCCTGCAGGGCATTGACAAACTCGCGGCGCAGCAAATTAATCTCGTCAATATACAGAACATGATGATGCGCCCTGGCCAGAATACCCGGCAAAAACCGGCGCTCACCACACCCCACCGCCTGCTGCAGGTCCAGGCCGCCAAACACCATATCCTCGGTGGCACTTAGCGGCAATTCTAAGATCTGTACCTTGCCGGTAATCTCTGCCAAAGCCCGCACCAGGGTCGACTTAGCCGTACCTTTTTCCCCGGCTACCAAAACTCCGCCGGCTTTCGGGTTGACCACGGCAATTAAGAGAGCCTGTTTGACAGAATCCTGGCCAACTATCGCAGCAAACGGAAATACCGTTCGTTGTACCATCTTCCTTCCCTCCTGCCGCTTACAGCCCGGCAAACAATGCCTCGACTTTGTCCCAGTCCAGTGTCCCGTCCTCAAAGGGCCGCCGCCGCATCCTGTGCGGCAGAACCAGCTTGGCCGCCCGCCGGACATCATCGGGTTCAACGTTAGCACGCCCTGCAAAAGCCGCTAAGGTCATGGCTGCCTTAATCACGGTAATATCGGCCCGGTGACCGTCCACATCCAGGGCAATAGCCACATTCGCCACTAATAACAGCAGCCTGTCGTCAATAACTGCCTCCGGCAGCAAACGCCTGGCCTGCAAAATGCTTGCCGCCAGTTTTCCCTGTTCTTCCTGAAATATTTGGGCAAATTCGCCGGTATCCTGCTCATAAGCTAAGCGGCGTTTGATCACTTCCACCCGCCGTTCCGGCTGATTCTCACCTACCACTTCGATCGATAAACCAAAACGGTCCAGCAGTTGAGGCCGGATATCCCCTTCTTCCGGATTCATCGTACCGACCAGGACAAACCGGGCCGGGTGAGAGTAAGAAACGCCCTCCCGCTCAACTGTATTTACCCCCATAGCGGCTGCATCCAGCAGTACATCAACCACATGATCATCCAACAGGTTAATTTCATCCACATACAGGATATTACGGTTGGCCTGGGCCAAAATACCGGGGTCAAATTTTTTCTCGCCATGCTTAATGGCATGCTCAATGTCCAGCGTCCCGACAACCCGGTCCTCGGTGGCACTGACCGGTAGTTCAACGACCCGCATCTTAATTGAATGGACCGGCAGGGCTTTATCGGCCCCGGTTTTTTCCCGGCAATCATCGCATAACCGGTTTTCATCACCCGGGTCACAGTGGAAAGGACAGTTTGTAATGGCCTCCATCGCCGGCAGTAAATCGGCTATGGCGCGGACTGCTGTTGATTTGGCGGTGCCTTTTTCCCCTTTGATCAGTACCCCGCCCAACAGCGGATTAATTACATTCAGGACAAGCGCCAGTTTCATATCGTCCTGACCGACAATCGCTGTAAATGGATATACGGCAGTATGCTTCAAATGTCTGTTCATCTCCTATTATTGATTATCAATTGCTGTCATCAGTACAGGTAGTCTGTAGGTTAGTTCTGACAATAGCCAGTACCAGGGTCTGCCAGGCTTGCAGGCAAGAGTCCAGGCCAATGGTTGTTATTGCCGGCGCGGCCACGCCAAACCTGGCGGCGGCGGCGGCAAGCAGTTCATTGCCGGCCTCGCGCACCTCATCCCCGGATAACAGTTCCCATTGGAGCTGATCCAAAAGGTGGATGTATAACGTGGTATAGGTTACCAGGTGGCTGTCACTGTCGAGCTGATACAACTGACTCAGAAACTTCAGCTTTATTACCTGCTCGCCCCCCGTGATGTAAACCTGCCATATCGATTCTTCTGTAATGCCAAACCGTTTGAGCCGCCGCAGCAGGCTATGCTGGTGCCGGGGCGAAAGACCGGTCTGTTTAAGTAACGCTTCCTTGACAGCCGGCAGCACGGTGCGGCCAATCAATTCACCGAGCTTCGAGTGTTTGCCGGCGCTTTCCAGATATAGTGGCGAGGCCGGATTGGCCACAACAATCGTCTGGTCTGTGCCGGAACCGGTCGCTAGCCCGTTGGAGTAGTTGCTGCCGGCCATCAGCTCCTGCAGGGCTGCGGTCTTGGCTTCGGTACAGGTTACCATGGCCCGGTTCAGCATCCCTGGCGGTAAATCAGCATCAATAACCAGAATGATATTAATGGTTCCCGGTTTTTCCCGGGTATTTTTATCAAGCGGCTGGAAATAGTCGGCCGGATCACCAACCCGGCCGCCGTTAACCTCGACCCCGCCGGTTACAATCGCGGTTACCGTCAGCGTTTCATAGGCCAGGCTATGAATTGCCACATTCTGCATCGAAGCGGCTGTTCCCATGCCGGCGGTTGTCGCGGGGTCAAGCCCGATTTCCTCAGTAATAATCCGCATGTGTTCCTGGTAGGTTGGCCCGCGCATAATGCTGGACATCCCTGCTCCCGGGTTACAGTCATTGTTGAATACTGCCGTCAGGTCCTCGCGGTAGCCACCGTTGACAATCGCGGTACTCGCCACTTTCCGGGGCTGTTCGAAAGGTATGACAATGCTTTTATAATACCGGTATACATGATCGCCGGTAGACAGGGTACAAAGTTTCACAGCCTGGTCCCTCCCCTTTATCCTAAAGCTCATTTCTGGCTTCTGTTTCACTATCTCCTGACCTCAGCCTTTGCGCTTATAACGGCAGCACGGTAAATTCACCGGTCAGGGCACACTGTTGTTTAAAATCCCAGTCGAATAACAGCGCCGCCGGTTCGGGACCGCTGTAGGCCAACTGCATCTCCCCCCTGGCAATTACCGTACTTTGGGCCTGGGTAAAATCCAGCCGCTCCTGTTTGCCGGTCTGGTTGCAAACCCAGAGGGAACAGCCGCTGACCGCTGATGCTTTTTTCCAGGCATTTTCCGGCGGACCGCCGCAGCCGCCCGGCGGCCAGGCAGCCGGCACGATAATGACCTGAGCCCCTTTATCGGCCATAGTTACAGCATTTTCCTCATACCAGGTATCAGAACAAATCAGAATACCGGCCGGGATATCGCCGCAAACGACCGGTTCCAGCTGCTCACCCCGGTTCGCCCAGCCCTCGGATACGCCGCTATGGGCGTGTTTTTTCCGGTGACGGCCGATAATATTGCCATCAGGGCCAATCACCAGACAGCTGTTGTAACAATGCCCATTATACTCATCCTGTTCGGCGCAGCCTAAAAACACCGTAACCGCATACGCCGCCGCCAGCTGCCTGATCGGCTGAATCGCCGGCGCCGGCTGCACCGGAATCACCACCGGTTTTAGCTCCCGCTCGCAGGCAAAGAAATATCCCTGTACGGCGGTCTCAGGAGTAATAATCCACTGGGCCCCCTGTTCAGCCGCCAGCCGTACCGCTTGCGTCAGAATTTCAAGATTACGGCTTTCCGGACCACCGCTAACATCTACATGCAGTAATGCAACTCTCATTTTCTTTCCTCTCCTGTCCCTGAAGTTCCTGATACCATTCTATCGATACCTGTTTTAACGCACACTCGGCGTCATATCCCCGGTCGCCGCAGTCGGCTCCATACCACCGGGCAAAGCAAGCACCGCCGCATAAGGCAAAGGAGGGACATCTGAGGCAAAAGGCCATGCTGGCCTGAATCAAAGCGGCAACTCGTTGCCGCCGGCTTTCTTCAATCCCGGTAGTAACATGGCCGAGATAAAAATCAGGGTTGCCAGCCAGGGACGCGCAGGCATACAGCTGGCCCCTGGCATCCACAAAAGCAGCCTCCCCCTTCATGGCATGACAGTGGGCAAACCCCGGCATCTGCCCCCTGGTCAGAAAAGCGACCCGCTCAAGCTGAGAAAACAATATGGTGTTGCCGGTCTCCCGGCCTAAGCGCCGGGCCAGCTGGAAGGCTTCCTTCACCCCCTGCCACACCGCCTCAGGCTGGGGCGGGGCAACCTCGCCGCCCCGCCCCTGGGTACGGAGCAGGTCAAAACCAATCCGCCGCACATTGCCCAGATAATAGGCCATTTCCACAATCCCGGCCAGACTGCTGACATTTTCATTGGTTACGACACAGGTAATCCCGGTCTCAACCCCCACTGCCGCCAGCTCAGCAGCGCCTTTCACTATTTGCCGGCAGGTGCCCCGGCCGTCAGACAGGCAGCGCTGCCTGTCGTTCATGTCCGGCCGCCCATCCAGGCTGATACCAATGCCTACCTGCCCGGCTTTAAGGACAGCCGCTTTTTCCCGTGTCATAAGAGAGGCATTGGTCTGAACCTGCATGACGGCCGGCAGCCCCTGCTCCCGTACATGCCGGATAATCGCCTGCATGGCCGGAAAGTTCAGCAGCGGTTCACCGCCGCTGAACTGCAGGACAAAGGGCTGTCCGCCGGCTGCCGCCAGTTCGGCAGCCGCAATGCCCGTACCGGCAGTCATGGTTTCGGCCGGATGTTCATGGGCATAACAATATGTACAGGCAAAATTACATTGTCCGGTCAAACCTAATATCAGCATTTTTACCATAGCTGTCTAGTTGTCACCCCGTTCTTCCAGTTCACCGTCAATCTCCAGATAAATTTGCTGCAGCTGACGTTTTGTCTGTTCGTCAGCCTGCCACAAACCACGCTGCGCCGCTTCCAGCAATTTTTCCGCAATCCGCTGCAAAGCCCAGGGATTGACAGAGCGCATCCACGCGCGCATCGGTGCGTCAAGCGCATATTTTTGCGCCAGTCCCTGGTACATCCAGTCGGCCATAACCCCACTGGTAGCATCCCATTCATAGCAATGGGCCACAACCCCGGCCAGATCGGCAGCCCCTTTATAGCCGTGCTGTTTCATACCTTCAATATATTTGGGATTCATAACCTCGCCGCGAAACAGACGCTTGAATTCCTCATCAAGGCTCCGCAGCATCACCTGCTGCCGGTTGGAACTGTCGCCGCAGTACGAGCGGGGAGCCTTCCCTTTCAGGCTGCGGACAGCCGCAATCATGCCGCCATGATAGGAATTAAAATCATCGGAATTAAGCATATGGACTTCCCGGTTATCTTCATTTTTGACCGTAACATCAAGTGAGCCCAGCCGCCGGCTGAAAAGTTCAGGCACGAAAACGCCGCCGGCTTTGGCACCGTAAGCATGCGCGCCCCAGCGTACATACACCCTTGCCAGGTCATCGACAGTTTCCCAGTTCTTTTCCTCTAACAAATGACTGACACCGGCGCCATAACTGCCCGGCGGACAGCCAAACAGCCGGTAACAGGCCTGTTCCCAGGCCGTCTGGCTGTCAAGACCCTGTTCACTGATCAGCCGGGCATCGGCCAATACATGCTTACGGACAAAATTCAGTTCGCTGCTTTCTTCCAGGCCGGCGACCAGACTAACCGCCTTATCCATCCATTTAACCGCCATCGGCATGGAATCGCGGAATAAACCGCCGATCCGGGCCGTAACGTCAAGCCGCGGCCGCTTTAGCTCGTCCAGGGGGATGGCTTCCAGCCCGGCAACCCGCCGGCTGCCTCGCTGCCATACCGGCCGCACCCCCAGCAAATACAGGAATTCGGCAATACACTGGCCATGGCTGCGCATATTGGCCCCACTCCAAAAGACCATGCCAATATTCTCCGGATAACGGCCTTCCTCGGCAATAAACCGCTCAATAACACTGTCTCCCAGCATTTTTCCCAGTTCCCAGGCTGCCGCCGTGGGCAGGGTTCGCGGGTCGACCCCGAAGAAATTGCGCCCAGTCGGCAAAATATCGGCCATTCCGCTTGTGGGCGCCCCGGCCGGCCCCGGCTCGACGAAACGATCCCCCAGCGCCGCCAGCAGGTTAGTAAGCTCCTGTTCTGTCTTATAGAGGTTTGGTATTAATACCGTGCAGATATACCGGGCTATCTGCCGCAGCCGGTCTTTAGCCTCTGGTCCGGCCCCGGCAGCCCAGGCAAGGTTTACTACCGCCTCGGCCGCAGCGGGTTCAAAATCATGCTCCTCCAGCCGGCCGACAGCCTCGCGGCACTGCTGCCAAATCTCAGCGGCCAGCGCGCCATAGGTTTTGCTGCCGTCAGACACCAGTTTGCCGCTATGCGCAAGCAGCTCGTAATAGTCATAGCCGTGAATCGCCGCCACGGTTTCCGTTAGGGATGGTACGGTCCCGTTGGCCAGCCGGGTAAGAGCCAGCAGGTATTCCGGCAGTGAATCCGACTGGGGCGGACAGCCCAGAACATGCAAGCCTACCCTGATCTGCATATTTTTGAGGTCGGTGAGATAGACATGCAGACGCTGGCTGTATTTGCCGAAAGCCTCATCCGGCTGTTGACTGACATCTGCTGCCAGATTGGCGGCAATAACCTGCTCCCTGATCTGGCCGGCAACCACTTCCGCATTGGCCGGCTGGTTCTGCTGAAAGTGGCAATATTCATCAAGCAGCTTCTCCAGCTCAGCCAGTTCATCATAAGTGCCGGCCTGACTCACCGGCGGCGTCAGGTGACCAATCAGGCAGGCGGCGCCGCGCCGTTTAGCCTGGATACCTTCACCGACGATAGTAATGAGGAAAGGATAAATATTCGGTAAATCGCCGATAGCCAGATCCGGGTAACAGGTCCGCGCAAGCCCGGCCGCTTTGCCGGGCAGCCACTCGAGGGTGCCATGGGTGCCGACATGGACAACCGCGTCGGCCTGCCAGATATCCCGCAGCCAGTAATAATACGCCAAATAGTGATGGGTGGGCGCACAGTCCGGCGAATGATACAGCTTGCCCGGGTCCTCACTGAAGCCGCGCGGCGGCTGTACGGTAATAAAAATATTGCCGTTAAGCAGGCCCGGAACAAGCAGCTGGCCTTCATAATGGAAAACATCGCCCGGAGCCTGGCCCCAGTCTTCGGTTAGCTGCGTCCGGGTCCCAGGCTCCAAGCCCTGAAACCATTCCCGGTATTGCCCGGTGGTTACCTTGCCCGCCGCCCGGGCAATCCGGCTATCCGTCAGAAAGCGCCGGTCATTGGTGGCCACCGCCAGCAATTCCTCCATAAGCGCCCTGCTGTCGTCGGGAATATGATCCACCTTGTATCCCTGCTGGGCCATCCGTTCCAGCAGCAGCCGGATACTGGCAGGTGAGTCCAGGCCTTGCGCACTGCCGATATTGGCATTAGTAGCCGGGTAATTATGAAAAATAACGGCAATTTTTTTCTCCCGATTGGGCTTGCGGCGCAGGTTAGCCCACTTGCCGGCTTTACGCACAACCTGACTGATGCGTTCAGGCATAGTTTCGTAGCTGGTCATTCCATCGGCTGCCTGTGTTTTACCGGCCACAGGCAGAGAGTGAATAACCCCGTCGAATTCCGGCAAGGCAATACTGCAGGATATCTCCATGGGGGTCAGACCCTCACTACTCCGGTCCCACTCTGCCGGGGAGCGCAATAGGGCATAGGCCTGCAAAACCGGCACTCCCAGCTGTTGTAAAAAATCCGGCTCCACCGGCCGGCCGACCGTCAAGGAAAACTTAAATGTATTAATCAGCACATCAATGCCGGGCAACCCATCATCATAAAAATAGCTTTTGAAAGCGTCATCGATCCCCTGAGCGCCAAACTCAGCACTGCGCGCCCAGTGGCTGAACGCGGCGATTACATTCATGCCCCGGGCCTCAATCTCATCAATAAGCGCTGTTGGGTACGCCAGATCGGCCCATATCCATTCATCCCGCGGAAACAACAGGCCTATCGTCGGGCGGCCTGCCTGGCAATGGTGCTGCCGGTATTCGGCAACATCCGTATATATGCCGGCGGCCCGGGGATGAAAAATACCGTTCCATACCAGTGGCTGCGGCTGTTGGAATTCGCAGGTATCCCGGCCATAGCGGCTGCTCAGGTACAAACAGAAATTACAATAATTATCGAGGCCGCTATAGACTAAATACCGGCGCAGCTGTTCCCGTTCCGCCGCTGTTACGCCGTAAAGAGTGTCTTCGGGCTGAGGTTCAGTTGCCAGCATAGTATGGGTTATCCCTTTTTGCCGCAGGAAATCGCCGGCCTTTTGCAAAAAGTGCGTATCCCGCCCCATCCCCATCCAGGAAAACAGCACGACGTCACAGACACGGAAGCGCTGCTGCCATTCCGGTCCCCATACCATACTGTCGTTAAGAAAAACAATGTCGATGTTGCTGGCTAGCCGGCCTGCTTCTTGCAGCCGGCGGCTTGCCTTTACCAGCATGCTGTGTTGGCGGTCAATATTCGTTAAAAATATTATGTTTCCCATATGGTTTTCCCCCACTGCTGCTTGCATTTTCCCTTGTCGGCACTACTGGTCCGCCTACACTGAAATCATAATTACTTCATGGGCCTTTTTCCGCCATACTTCGTTGTCGTCGGCTTACATATGTCCGATATGTGCGCCTCCTCCGCCTCGTCTTGCGAAAAAATTCCCGTGAATTATTTTACGCTTTCAATGTAGGCGGACCACTACGTTACTTCTCAGGGAAATATTGAGGATAGGCATAGCTGGCCAGGTTTTTTACACCCCAAACTATGTACTGCGATGTACAAACCAAATACCGTTCAGGTATTGAGACAAGCTGCTGCCGGCGAATGGCCTTAACCGACTGCAGGGCCGGATCATTCTGGATATCGGCGGCAAATTGCGCCATATCGGTTTTGCCGGTGTAATCCCAGGTTGGCATTAACAGTATGTCAGGATTCACCTTGACCAGCTGTTCCTTGGACAATATATCATTCATCCCCAGCCCGGCAAGGGCGGCCCCGTTTTTCACGCCGGCATACTGGCAGATATCGTCAAAAGTCGTGCCTTTACCGTCACTGCCACCCATCAGGGAAAAACGGACCACCACCGGCCTTTGGCTGTCAGGTATCGGCCTGACCCTGTCAACAACCTCGGCCAGCGTATTGTCCATATCGGCAACCAGCTTCGCTCCCGCCTCCGGTTCGCCGACCGCCCGGGCAATCTCCAAAATTACGTTTTTGATTTCTTCAATGGAATTAGGCCATTGATAAATATAGACGGGAAAACCTGCATCCCGGACTGTCTGCACAAACTCTAGCGGCTGCCAGTCCGGCACAATCACGAGATCAGGCTGCAGGGCAATGACAACTTCCGGGTTAGCCCGTATTCTCGCCGGTACGGCCTTAGCCTGTTCGGTAATATTGGACAGGCCGCCGTCATCTGCCAGATAAGTCAGGGCGGCAATCCGCCCTGACGGTACCAGGCCCAGCAGAATTTCATCGGTACTGACCGACAAAGATATAATCCGCTGGGGTTTCCCCCGCAATTTCAGTACATTTCCCTGGCCGTCTCTTACCTCATAGCCGGCCGCCGACGGCTCGGCCTGGGGTCTCTGCTGATTAGCACAGCCTGCGCACAAAAGCAATAGGCAGAGTAAAAATACGATCGGTTTGATTATCTGAAAATATCTCATATATCTGACCTCACCCTGCTTAATGCCTGTTGCTGGCAGTTAATTTTCTCAATCCATTCACTCATTGTATTTTTCATAAACTCATGTACCAGGTAGTCAGGCTGTATATAATCCACAATGCGCCCTGCTTCGGGCACACTAAACGGTAGATGCTCATCAATCTTAAGTACATGATGCATAAGTTCAGTCATTGAATATTGCTCCTGGTGCTGCCGCCTGTTTTGACTTTCCCTGATATATTCGCCCGACAAGGAGTGATGCAGATGAATCCCCTTAATATACTGGCTGTAGCTGCCGAGCCGGGATATTGTTCTAAGAATGTAGTCAATGCCCTCGGCCTGGGTTCGTAAGGCCGGATTGGTATTCATCAGGTGCCCCGTATCCAGCATAATGCCAACATTCCGGTGAGCTACGCCCTCCAGCAGATACGCTGTCAGTTCCTTGCTCTGCAAGGTTAGCCCCGGCCACCACAGATTTTCAAACAACAGGGTCATATCTGCAGGTATCGAGCTGTGGAGTGCGTTAATAACCTCTACCGTTGCTTCAATTACCTCCCGGTCGGAGGCATGAAATTTCCAGGTAAACAATTCGGAGATGCGGGCATGACTGACATGGAACACAACATACTTAGCTCCCGCCTGCTTGGCGGCCATAATGTTCTCCCGGTAAACAGTAAGCCACTCTTCCCTGGTTATACCGCCATAACAGTCCCTGATAGCAGCCTCATTGCCAAACTGCTTTAATAATGCACACTGATCGCCACGCCAAAAATCGAGCCACCAGGGCCAGAAGCGGAGATGAACGCCATGGATCCATTCTTTTTTATGGAGAGTTTCATCCAACGGCCCGCAAAACATCATCTCAATGCCGTCTAAATGGTGACAATGCAAAAATCTCTGCAGACATTCCCCATTATTGTTGATGAGATCATTATCAGTCGTATAGTTTGACAAATTTACAAGCTGTAGCATATGTACATCCTTTACTGTGCCGGAAGAAGAAAGATGCCGCCTGCGAAAGGTTGGCATCTGCCTCTAAAGCTTTTATTTTTTAGCTACTCGATGGCGTAAGCCGGTAAGCATATGACTTAGACTCAGCCCTTACCCGCTGATAAGGGCAACCGCACACTTTTGCTCTGCGCTCTGTTTAACGTCAATGTTTCATATGTTTTCAGGATGGAAGTATTACCACTAGGTACACAGTCCGATAACCTGTAACAACCTCGCGCTGACCAATTAAGTTTGTCAACCGGCCAATTAGCTGGAACATATTGTGACACTTCATTTCCCTCCTTAAACCGTCCCCCGCATGGTCAGGGCCTACGGGGGTATAGCTACAATATGGCAATAAAAAAATCCTGGTACTTAATACCAGGAGTGAATTCAGCAGATCGCTAACTTCTTGAGTATACCCGAGAAGATACGCGCTTAACTGTAATCCCCTCCCCATACCTCGTGGGTCTCTAACGGCGATTGTCAGCTAGGCAGTTCTCCTGGCTCCGGCTCATCGCTTGCTTAAACCTTCCCGGGAATCTTATCCCCAGTGGCATATCTTAAGCTTGCTCCCCGTTACAGTGGCGGGACCGCGCCGGTTTCTCACCGGTCTTCCCTATTAAGCCCATTGGGCACCCAACTCAACAGTATTAAATTACAAAACAGGTTCGATTTTAGTTTATCGAACAGTAAGAAGCTTGTCAATAGTTTCCGCGGGATTTTGCATATATTCCAACAATCCGTAATTTTCAGATATTTTTTTCTTTTTTGCTTGCATCAGGAAGACAATAACCTGCTTGTATTATTTATGCTGCTTTTTATATGCAAAGCAAAACACATCTCCAAAAAACATTGGAGATGTGTTTTTACAGTTTGCCTGTTTTTAATGGTTTTTAGCTTCAGGATTATTAAGTTCATCAATCGCATCTTTTATATGTTGAACATAGATATCCTGGATTTTTTCATTTTCGCCTAAGCCATGGATATAGGTGTCAACTTTAATACCGGCGGCAATAAGCTGAGTTTTGTGGGAATCACTTTCGTCACCGGCCATATCATTGACGGCATGATCGCCGGCTACCAGCATTAACGGCATCAGGGTTACTTTTTTGACTTTATTGGCTTTCAGCTTGTCAATCGTACCTTCCAGGGTAGGATAGCCTTCTACAGTATAAACATATACATTTTTATAGCCTGCATCCTGTAGTTTTTCCTGCAGGGCAGGATAGGTAGCAGTGGCAGGGTGGAGCCCGCCGTGGCCCAGCAGCAGGACAGCTTCATTCTTCTTAAGTTTCGGGTATTGGGTTGCTAATGCTTCGACTACTGCCTGATAATCATCGGTGGTGTCTTCCTGGCCCATATAGTAAAGCAGGGGTCTGCCAATTGTAAGCTTTTCAAAGGTTTTAGCCGCTTGCGCATGGGCCACCGCACTTTTAATCAGCTCATATTCTTCACCGGCGGTAATTTGCATAGGTTGTACAATAACTTCAGTAAAGCCTTCGGCTTTGAGGCGGTCAAGCGCTTGTTTCTCAGTATCAATCTTGATACCGTCACGTTCGGCTAATCTTTTAATGATAATCCGGGAGCTAAATGCCCGGCGCACTTCATAATCAGGGAATTCAGCCTGTATTTTATTTTCAACTGCTTCAATAGTTGCTTTCAGTGTGTCGTGGTAGGTTGTACCAAAACTCACAACCAAAATAGCCTTTTTACCAGCCGCAGCCGGTGCAGCCGCAGCCAGCGACGGGATCAGGCTGACGCAACCAAATACGGCCAGCATACAGATCGTGGTAAGTAAGGAAAAAATTTTTTTCATAAATAAAACAACTCCTTTAAATTTTACATAACGAATGCCTGGAGAAAATCCCCGCAATTCTTCACCTGCTGATTACCTCATAGGCAGCCTCCTCACTGCAATAAAATATTTATATGATAGTAAAACTGTAAAAAGAAAGGTCTGCTAGAGACCCGCGCCAATGCGCAATTCAAAAGGAGCGTTGAGAAGAATGTCATTAAATTAAAACTCCCAACCGTTAAAGTTGGGAGTAATAAACAGTAGTCTTATAAAAAAACTCCTGGCTGTTAACCAGGAGTGAATTAAGCCAGATACGCTATTTTATGCCAGCGTCTACTGTAATCCCCTCCCCATGCCTCGTGGGTAATAAACGGCGATTGTCAAATAGGCAGTTCTCCTGACTCCGGCTCATGGCTCACTTAAACCTTCCCAAGACAAATGCTCAGTGGTATATCTTAAGCTAGCTCCCCGTTACAGTGGCGGGACCGCGCCGGCATTAAACCGGACTTCCCTATTAAGCCTTTAGGCACCTATTTCAAACATATTAAGTTGTCCTCTGTGAAATTAGCATAACACCTCAAGAAATGATTGTCAATCCTTAAAAAATGATTGTCTGCAATTATCACTCTATTCTAAATTTATCATGCGGCAGCATCCGCCACTAAAGGCCTGTTATGCCAAATCGATCCATCATTTTACATCCAGCGACTTATAATAAAGACGCTTACTTTCATACATGCGTTTATCAGCCTCCTGAATCAGGCATTCCAGACTGACTTCGCTGCTCGCGGCGGCGCCAATGCTGACACTGAGAGTCAAATCAGCATACACATTAGCAACAATGCCCGGTTGCCACCATTTGCTATTGCGTTGTATCCGCTTAATAATAATCTGTGCTTCCGGGAGAGAAACCCCCGGCAGCAGCACAACAATCTCATCACCACCATAGCGAAAAGCGCGGTCGTCACTGCTGATACTATTTTTCACAACCTGAGCAGCAGCCTTAATTAACATATCACCGGCCACATGCCCATATTGGTCATTGACAAGCTTTAGGCCATTAATGTCAATCATCAGCAGTGTAACCGGCGCCGGCTGCTCTGCGGCCTGCCGGCACTGCTCTGCAAAAAACCGGTCAAAGGAATGGCGGTTCAGTAAGCCTGTCAATTTATCATACTCGGCCAGGTACTGGACTTCCTCGTGCAGGCGGGCATTCCTAATCGCAATCGCAGTCTGGCTGGCCAGTGCTTCCAGAAGCTCCAGCCGTTCCTGCGACTCCTCACCCGGACTGGTTCTTTCAATATATAATATCCCCAGTAAATCACGCCGGTAGATAAGCGGGACATAATATTTTGCCAGCTTGCCCTGTTCATCAGCAGCCATGACTGTCCGCAAAGTACTGTAAACCTGGTTTGCCGCCTCACGGTAACCCTCCTGGCCTTCAATCGGCTCACTGCGGCTGTACTCATGCGTATGCATAGCCGGGATACCGTCGTTGGTTTCACTTGATAAATAAATTTCGGCCTTGTTAACCACCATCGTCTTTCTTATAATCCTCAGGATGCCGTCAATGATCTCGGCAATACTTAACGAGGAGGTGATGATCTGGGCTGCCTGATACAAGGCGGCCTGCCTTTCCAGGGCGGCATTCAGACTGCGGGCCACTTTCTCCCGCTCGGTCACATCAATTGTGACCAAAACAGTGCCGATAAACTTACCACTGGCATCCGTTACCCGTGAATACCGGTTCTCAATAAACCGCCCATTACGGCCCATTAGGCGATACCATGCCTTTTTTTTACCAGCCCGCAGCTGCCCCAGCTTGTCCTCGAGAATTTTTCGCCGGTGCTGGGGATAACTGTCTAAAAAGTTTTTACCTAATAAAGTACCTTCAGGCAATTGCCGTATCTGCTCTGCACAGGCATTACAAAATACAACTGTATTGTTTTTATCCAAACAAATGACCCCTAAATTTGCTATATTCTCCAGGTAATGCCCAACACTGCCGGCAGATAAAACCAGCTGCTGCTTTTCCTGTCTCGCTGCCTGGCCGGCGCCCATCCTGCCGGCAGCAAACATAGCCGGTTCTAATGCCAAAAAGGCTTTTACCAGAGCCCGGTCGAACTGACTGTCAGCCGCCCGTTCCAGCTCACCCATAGCTTCATGCCAGCTTCTTACCTGCTGATAATTCTGGATTGTCGTCATAACATCAACGGCTTCGGCAATATGAATGATCCTGGCTGGCAAGGGGATTTCCAAGGCTTTGAGTTTATTGGGGTAGCCATTGCCATCATAACGCTCGTGATGGTGCAGTACCCCGGCAATAAGCTCCCGCAGCTCTTTGGATCGCAGCAGCATCTGGCTGCCATAGACCGGATGGCGCTCCATTTCATTCCGGTCATACGGATCATAAGTACCCTGTTTATATAAAACCTTGATCGGTACATTTATTTTACCAATATCATGCAGCAACGCCATTGCACCAATATTCACAATCTCAGTATCACGGCAGCCGGTCGCTTGGGCCAGCCTAACCGCATAATATGCCACCCTTTGCGAGTGGTTAAATACAAAATTAAACTGATGGGATAAGATGGACAGATAGAAATTAAAATCTTCCCGTTGTCCCCACTCTTGATAAACGCACTTTAATAGTCCGTTGTCCTGTGTGGTAAAACTCATCTTCGCACACACCGCCTTATTATGTTAGCTGTATTTACAAAGCATACCGGATGTTTTTCCCGCTTCGGTACATTGATAAACAGGCAGCACAACTGATGAATCAAGCTGGCAGCTTGTATTTTCCCAAACAAAAAACTCCCGCTGCTTAAGCCGGGAATAGTAATAACAGTTTGCCAAAACAAAACTCCTGGTACCTCATTATACCAGGAGTGAATTCAAGCGACGCAATGAGTCTGTAACCAAGCGCCTACTGTAATCCCCTCCCCATACCTCGTGGGTAAAAACGGTGATTGTCAGCTAGGCAGTTCTCCTGGCTCCGGATCATAGCTTGCTTAAACCTTCCCAAGACCAATTATCCCAGTGGTATATCTTAAGCTTGCTCCCCGTTACAGTGGCGGGACCGCGCCGGTTTCTAACCGGACTTCCCTATTAAGCCCCGCAGGGCACCCAACTCGCCGTATGTAATTAAGTTGATGACAATTTTAGTATAAGCTTTATTGTAAATAGTGTCAACAACTTAGCCTATTGCGTAATTGCTGGTAATTTACTGTTTTATTTTATTGTTTTCAGCATACAAGCAATGCTATTGCTAATTGACAATTACTGCAAAACAATTTATATTTAAACTAGTAGCTTGAATCATGAAGATTCAAACACTCCGGTATGAAACCTAAGGGATAATTCCTTGGACTTCATGCTTTTTTTACATTATCAGAAAGTTTATCCCCTGTCTGATAATATTCAGAGCCTAAGGCTTCTGCCGGCGCCTAAAGGACTTTATTAATTTACATAGCAGGAAGGATGACAAGCCATGTGCAATACCAAGTTTTGGACTGAGGCCTGGCAGGAAGCGCGTGAGAGTTCCCATCAGGCCCCAAGTTATGGCAACAAACAAGGCTGGCAGCAGTTTTGGAATGATTTTGCCGAGCAGTACGCCCTGCGCAACCGCCAAAGCCGGCCGATATATAATGCAATTATTGACGGCTTAGTTGCCGACGGTGTAATAACCCCGGCCAGCACAGTACTGGACATAGGCTGCGGAGCCGGTACCTTTACCTTGCCGCTGGCCGCCAGGGCCAAACAGGCAACAGGGTTGGATACAGCTGCACAAATGCTGTCTGTCCTGCAGTCCGAGGCCGCTCACGACAGGATTTCCGACCGGATTACGGCCCTCCAGGCCGACTGGCTGGACCTGCCGGCCGAACCTGCTTATGATGTGGTGTTTGCCGCCAACACTACCGCTATTAACGATTATGACAGCTTAATGAAAATGAATGAACTGTCCCGCGGTACCTGCTGCCTGATCGGCTTTGCCGGCACCTATCACATCAAAGTGCGGACACTGTTATGGGAGCACCTGATCGGCACACCGCCTGAGCAAACGGCGTTTGATATCCAATACCCGTTTAATATCCTGTATCAGGACCGGTATCTGCCTAATATTAAATTTTACAGCTACCGCCAGCGCTACCGGGAGACACTGGCTTTTATGATTGAATATTACACCAGTTATTTCAAGCTGTTTGGTCTGGACAGCCCGGAGACGTCAGCTAAAATTACTGAATTCCTGGCTAACCGGTCAGTGGAAGATTACTGCACCGAACTGATTAACTCGACTATCGGCGTGCTGTGGTGGCGGGCTGACCGCAAGACCACAGTACTGGAATAACAGGCTCAGCTGAATGGCAGCAGCTCCAAACACACAAACAACCCGGCACACAACCGGGTTGTTCTTCTTTACATGATTAGTTACTAAGTTGGCGTTACAAGGCTACCAGGTCTTGCCTAGAACAAGCTCGGTTACCCTGGCAATTGCCTCTTTAATAGAAACCACCAGCGGCCGGCTTTCAAGGCCAACGATATCGAAATGGCTTTGATTTACCGGCACCAATACCTTATGCGCATCACAAGAGGCAATTACTTCGGCAATTTTGGGGGTGATCTCCCCCATTAAGGAATTAGGAATTATAATACCAATCGGACCTACTACAATATTTGCCTTGCGGATTGAAACGACCACGGCATTTTCACCGGTAGCGCCACGCATCGCTCCGGCCCGTACCATATTATTGGTCGCCAGTGCATTTGTCCCCAAAGCAATAATATCTGCTTTTTGACCCAGCTGTGACGTAAGCTGGGTCACCAACTGCACACCAAGCCCCCCGCCCATACCATCAATAACTGCAATTACCATACAGACCCTACCACCTTCCACAAAAATGGACGATTGATTATTAATTCGGCAATAAATTGAAAATTCCTTCGTTATTACCGGGAACCACTACCGCTATTATACCCCTCAAAGTAAATTAACCATCAAGACAACTGCAACAAGCAGAGCCTTCATGGCTGTTTAAAAAATCTATAGAAGATAAAAGTATTGCCGAGCCCAGATAAACTGCCGCATTCTACGGCAAACGATAATTTCAACTATCGTTTAATATCTTGAATTGTACCAAATTTCACTAATTGTGTCAATTAATTATGCAAAAAATCTGCAAAATATTTGGTTATAAAAAACAGCTCCGCATTTGACAGTATTGGACAAATAACTGATAATATAGTTAATTTGCACTAAAAAATTTAAAGTAAGGTACAAATCTTATCGTGCCCGGTAAATTACCGGGCCAATCCTTACTCTGGATCCAGAACATTGCCGAGGAGGAAGAGAAAATGACTAACCGAGCTGCCGACTACCAGAAGGCTGTTGAATTCCACGGCCATTGCTGCCCAGGACTTACCATTGGCTATCTGGCTGCCAAAGCCGCCCTTGAGCGCCTTAATGTAACCCGGGCCAATGACGAGGAGCTTGTCGCAATTGTTGAGTCTGACGGCTGCGGCATTGATGCTGTTCAAGTGCTGCTGGGCTGCACCATTGGCAAAGGCAACCTTATTTACAAAGACCATGGCAAACAGGCCTATACGATCGGCAACCGCCAGACAGGTAAAGCCGTACGGGTTGCGGTGACCGGTGAAAGCAGCCCCCTGTCCCCGGAGCAGGAAAGCCTTAAAAACACAGTGTTTAGTGGCCAGGCCACAATCGAGCAGGAGACTGCCTGGCAAAAAATCCAGGAAAAACGAATTGCTCAGCTGTTGGTTACCCCCTTGGCAGACCTGTTTAAGATTACGGATGTTGAGCTTACACTGCCGCCAGAGGCCAAAATCTTTAACTCTGTCATCTGTGCGTATTGTGGTGAAAAAGTTATGGAAGCCCGGGCCCGTTTAAAAAACGGTAAAATCGCTTGTTTAGCCTGTACCGAAGAATACAGCCGGGGATGGTAAATTTGGACAGTCAGCTTGCGGACGAGCCGTTAAATAATGTCCGGTTTTGGGATAGAGCCTGGCAAAACGCCAATAAAAAGGCTGGTCGGCGCCCGCCTGACCCTAAGCTGTGGCAGGAATATTGGAACAGCTTTTCCAGCCGCTATGCCGAACATAATGAAACCAGCAAAACAGTCCACCAAGACATCATTGCCAGGTTGGTTGCCCACGGGACAATTAAACCAGGCGATACACTGTTGGATATTGGCTGTGGTCCCGGCACCTACGCCCTGCCGCTGGCAGCATATGATGTTAAAGTCACCGGCCTTGATACCTCCCCGGGTATGCTGGCAGCCTTGTCCGGCCAGGCAGGAAAAGCCGGTCTGGAGAAAAACATCACTCCTTTGCTGGCCGACTGGCAGGACATTGCCCCGAGTCCGGCCTATGACATAACCTTTGCCGCTAAGAGCCCGGCTATTAATAACTATGACAGCCTGATGAAAATGACGAAAGTAGCCCGCAGAGTCTGCTGCCTGATCGGCTTTGCCGGTAAACATGATATTAGCTTACGCCGTCTCTTATGGGAAAAACTCTTGCAGGAGCCGGCACCGGGGCCATCCTTTGATATCATCTATCCGCTTAACATCCTGTATCAGGAAGGCTACCGCCCCAACCTGACCTTCACCACTTACGGTCAAACCACGCAGGAACCGCTTCCCTATCTGATTGATCACTATATCAGTTATTTTAGCGTACTGGGCGTTACCGGCGCTGAGACCGAAAACACGATTCGCACTATCCTTGCAAGCATCGCTATTGATGGTTATTGTGCCGAAACATCGGAAACAACTGTTGGTATTATGTGGTGGCAGGTATAAGCTCTGCACATTTATTGGACTCTTGTTGCTACATTTCCCGGGAAATGACATTAATCGACCGTAAGACTTACTCTTATTCTGGTCAAAATACTTTTCGCAGCTAAATACGGATAAGGGCTGGCATTATTCTACAGATACTTCTCAGCTTACCTCCCTTTTCCTCCGGAACAATGCCAGCAAAAGCTGTGATTAATCGCCAGTCCTATTCACAAATGCGGCTATTGCAGTAACCACAGTTGATAATGTGCTAATTTTCCTCGTAAAGATACAACGGCAAAATGAGCTTATTTTGCCGTTTACAAAATCATTCGCTATATGCTTAGGCTATCAAAAGCATATCGCAAGAAACCTCTATGTTTTCCGGGCCTTGATAAAATAGCAATCACTGTCATCAATCCTGCATATTACCTCGTACCCAGCCCCGGTCAGCCATTGGCTTACCGTCTCCCCGCAGGCCAGACGGTCTTCTTTTACCGCGGCGCTGGCCTGATGAACGGCATTTACCTGCTGGCGCGACAGATCATGCATGATCGTCAGCATACCCCCGCTGTTAAGTGCATTACGAATATGCTGCAAAAACAGGGACTTGTTTTTAACATGCGGAAAAAAATTAAAACAAATCACATGATCAAATCCAGGCGCCGTTGAAAAATTCATGATATCGGCAACAACAAACTCAATATTCCTCAGGGCCGCATATTTAGTTTTGGCCTGCTGCAGCATATTGGCAGAAAAATCGACAGCTGTAATTTGCCCCTCATTGCCAACAACCTTGTGAATATACGGCAACAATACACCAGTCCCGCTGCCGGCATCAAGCACTCTGGATCCCGGCGCTATCCCGATCAGCTCCACCAGTTTGCCGATCTTACCGGCATCGGCTGCCCGTGTTGCATCCCACTGACCGGCAATGCGGTCGAAAAAAAGTTCATCCCCCATTGCTTTTCACCTGCCTCACAGGGTACTACTTAACCCGAAGTTTTCATTAACCGCAATTCCTCTTCCAGCCTGACTATACCTTACTGTTTTGAGCCAGACTGATATAACAGGAACGGCCTTTTGTTCGGCCCCCACCTTATAACTTCTGCCCTCTCCCGGTTTCACAGCCCTGTGATAACCGGGATTTTATCTGTAAGCGGCGGTGGTGAACTATGCAGTCTCAGTCCACAACTTATCCAGATACTGTTTGTATGAATTTTCTTTAGTGTAGAGATAGCCCAAAAATAAAGACCATAAAGGTAACGTCAAAATTCATAACCGTTATAACCTTCATAGCCATAGTTTACGATGTTGATTTAAACTCACTATTCCTGCTTAGGAAATACAGCATTGATCAATGACTAACATGCGTTTATTACTTCTTTCGGATTTTTACCGCCGTCCCCATGACAACCTCACCGGTCACCATGCCCAGGTATTCGTTAACCTCAAACCCTTCCGCAAAAACCGGGGGCGTAGTAATAATCACACAATGATACCGCTTAAACACTGCTCTGCTTAATTATTATACCCAAGCTTGATTACCAGCATAATCTCATTGCCCTGGTGGTTAAAACAAACCTCATCAGCCATAGCTTTCATGATTAACAGCCCCCGGCCGCTTTCATCAATCAGCTTCTCATCAAACAACTCAGCCAGGTCCTGGCTGCACAAGGAGTGTAACAATAGATTACCGGCAAAGCCTTGGCCTGAGTCTTTGACCCGCAGGATCAGTTTTCCGCCAATGCGGCTAATCTTAACACGCACCTTACTCCCCTGGCGAAAGGCGTTATTAACGGCTTCATTAAAAATAACCTCAACCTTGCCAGTGTCCTCACCGGCAAGCACAGTAAACAGCTGCCGCATCCGCGGCCTGAGTTCCGTGAGAGCCTCAGCTCCATTGACTTCCTGTGTCATAACCTCAATACTCACGGCAATATTCCCATCCTTTACAATACAGCTTTTAATTCTTTCCCTGCCTGATATGCATAACCGCCATGTTAGTCAGCTGCCATGGCTTTCCTGATAACAGAAAAAACCACGCTGTAGAGAGCCTGGCTAAGAATACTGGTGTGAAGTAGGAAATTAAGTCTTTTGACAAAATTCTATCATATACAACAAACACTGTCTAGTGATTTGAACACTGCATATCTATTATTTTACAGTTTTAATCTCTCTGTTTCAACCGATTTCCTATTTACAAACATTATTTGGTAAAGTATAATGTGTTACGGTTCGTGCCACAATCATATCGAGAGGTGGTTTTTTTTCATGGCTGAAAAATTTGACATCGGCATCATAGGCGGCGGCCCGGCTGGTGTATTTGCCGCCTATGAACTTGTCAGCAGCAATCCGGACATCAAGGTTGCTTTATTAGAGGCCGGACACGACATTTATTCGCGGCACTGCCCCATCTCGGATAAAAAAGTTCCCTCCTGCATTAAATGCAATCCCTGTGCCATTATGCGCGGTTTCGGCGGCGCCGGGGCTTTCTCTGACGGCAAATATAACTTTACCACCAAATTTGGCGGCTGGCTGAATGAATACCTGTCAGACCAGCAGGTATTGGACCTGATTGATTATGTTGACCAAATCAATATAAAATACGGCGCCCCGGCTGAATACTTCAGCACTCAAAACAGCGGTCTGGGCAAAGTGGCTTTACAGCATGACCTGCATCTGCTGGACGCCCGGGTCCGGCACCTGGGCACGGAAAACAATTTAAAAATTCTTGAGGCCGTCTATGATCATTTACAAGAAAAGATAACCATGCTGTTTGGCGTAATGGTAACCACAATCCAAAAACATAATAACACCTTTGTTCTGGAAACAGCCAGCAGCGGCCGGATTGAATGCGACTACCTGATTGCCGCGCCGGGACGGGCCGGCTCGGAATGGTTTGCCAACCAGTGCCGCGAACTGGACCTGCCGCTGACCAATAATCAGGTCGATGTCGGTGTTCGCGTGGAAATCCCGGCCGAGGTATTTCAGCACATTACCGATGAGGTATATGAAGCCAAGCTGGTATACCGGACAAAGCAGTACGGCGACTTGGTCCGGACATTCTGCATGAACCCCAAAGGCTATGTCGTTGCTGAAAATACCGACGGGATTGTTACCGTCAACGGCCACAGCTACCGGGATGAAAAGCTGCACAGCAAAAATACCAACTTTGCCCTCCTGGTCAGCAACAAGTTTACCGAGCCCTTCACCGAACCCCATCAATACGGTAAACGTATCGCTTCCTTTTCCAATATGCTGGGCGGCGGCGTCCTGGTGCAGCGCTTTGGAGACCTGTTAAAAGGCCGCCGTACCAATGAGCACCGTCTGTCCCAAAGCTTCACGCAGCCAACCCTCAAAGCAACCCCGGGTGATTTAAGCCTGGTATTGCCCAAACGCCACCTGGATAACATCATTGAAATGATCTACGCCCTTAATAATATTGCTCCCGGTATGACCAATGATGACACCCTGCTGTATGGGGTTGAAGTCAAGTTCTACAGCTCACGCCTGAAACTGACCGGGGAGCTGGAAACAGAGATTGAGAACATGTTTGCCATTGGCGACGGGGCCGGCATTACCCGCGGTTTATCCCAGGCCAGTGCCAGCGGCGTGCATGCCGCCAGAATTATTAATGCCCGGATGAAACACAACTAGTGAACCCGCCAAAACCTGCACAAGGTTTTGGCGGGTTCTTCAATACAGCTATAACTCTTGGTTCTCACATTTTTGACCCGCAAATAGTGTTTTCAACAAGGGAGGGGTCACTAAGGTCGTGAGAATCACGACAATAATGACAGCCGTAAAAAGCTCTGCTTCCAGTAAATTCGCTTCCAGTCCAATAGCCGCAATAATTAACGCAACCTCGCCCCGTGATATCATCCCGGCCCCGATCCGCAGGGAAGATTTATTATTACAGCCGGTTAGTCTGGCGCCAATCCCAGAGCCAAACAGTTTGGTTAATATGGCAATCAGGGTAAGCCCTATTATGATCCCTATTTGACTGCCAGTCCCGGCAAACGAAACCGACAGGCCAATACTAACAAAGAATACCGGCACAAAAAAAGCATAGGCCATAGGCTCAATTTTGCGCTCCACCTGGTGTTTAAACTTCGTTTGAGCAATAGCGAGCCCGGCGGCAAAGGCGCCAATGATTCCTGCTACGCCCAGTGATTCCGCCAAATAGGCAAAAAAGAAACAAATTAATACTGCTGCGCTTGTTACCGGCTCGGAAACACGCAAAGGCGCAAATTTTTTCAATAGCCATGGTACAGCCTTCCAGCCTAAGAATCCAATTACCGCAAAAAACAGGATTTTCTTGCCAATGAGCAGACTAAGGCTGACTTGCTCCCCCGTAAGAAAACTCATCATGATGGCCAGTATGATTACAACCAAAACATCATCCAGCACTGCTGCTCCCAATATGGTTGTACACTCACGGCTTTTTAACTGGCCTAACTCTTTGAGAGTCTGGGCCGAAATGCTTACTGACGTAGCTGAAAGTATCAGCCCTAAAAACAACGAATGAGACGGCTCCAGCCCGATGCCTAAGCCAGCAAAATAACCAAAAGTCAACGGCAGGATAACCCCGCCTACGGCTACTGCAATACATGAGTTACAGTTTTGATTAAGAGCTTGAATATCAGTTTCCAGACCGGCCAGAAACATTAACAGTAATACGCCGATTTCACTGATTTGCATAATCGTCTCTGATTTATCAATCCAGCCCAGCACGGCCGGTCCGATCAGAATCCCACTTATTAGCTTTCCCAGTACGGCGGGCTGCCCTAATCTGATACTTAGTTCCCCGGCGAGCTTGGTTGTCAGCAAAATAATCAACATCTGTAGGAACAGGAACATCGGCATTCTCCTTTTTAAAATTACATTGATCGTCTCTTAAAAATAGACAGGAGGAACCCTGGTGACAGGCTCCTCCTTAAAAACACCAACAATATTTATTTGTAATATAAGTTATATAATAAACAAAGCTACGGCCAATGTCAAGCCAGCGGTCTATAATTATACACCCAGCTGACTTCCAAGTGAGATAGCGTATTATTTTTCTAATGTGGATAAAACTCTATTCGCCGGCATGCAGCTAATAGCCCAGCAAGGTTCCCCCCTGGAATATAATAAAAGACAAAATCCAGGCTAATCCGGTTGTATAAACAGGGCTGAATAATGCCCACTGCCAGGAGTTGGTTTCCCGCTTGATGACGGCAATTGCCGCCAGACAGGGCGAGTAAACCAAAACAAAGACCATTAAAGAATAGGCGACAAGCGGGCTGAAAGCCGGATCATTGCTGATAGCCGCCTGCAGGGCTACTGCCGTTTCTCCGGTCTGATCAATATGGTAAATCATCCCTAAGGTACTGATAAGCACTTCTTTAGCGGTAAAGGCCGATACCAATCCCAAACCAATCTTCCAGTCAAAGCCGAGGGGCGCAATCCACGGCTCTACCAGCTTGCCCAATTGACCGGCATAACTTAGCGCAATGTTGTCTGTGGTTGGATAGTTTACCAGAAACCATATTAAAATCGAAACAGACAGGATAATCGTTCCGGCTTTGCGCAAATAAAGCAGGCTCCGTTCCCACATATGGATAATCATGCTTTTCATTGTCGGCCAGCGGTAAGGCGGCATCTCCATAACGAAGGGCTCACTCTCCCCCTTGAAGAGCAGCGTGCGGAAAGCGCTGGCCAGCAGAACCGCCAGTAAAATACCCAGGAAATAAATAGAAAACAAGACTGTGCCGGCGACCTTGTCCGCAAAGAAGGCCCCAATCAGCACCGTATATACAGGCAGCCTGGCGCTGCAGCTCATAAAAGGGGCCACCAAAATTGTGACAAGCCGGTCACGGGGGTTTTCCAGCGTCCGGGTTCCCATAATGGCAGGAACACTGCAGCCAAACCCTAATAAGAGCGGGATAAAGGATTTGCCGTGCAGACCAACAGCCCGCATAATCCTGTCCATAATAAAAGCCGCCCGCGCCATATAGCCGGTATCCTCCATAAAGGAAATACCAAGAAATAAAATAAGGATATTTGGTAAAAAAACAATGACACTGCCAACACCGCCTAAAAGGCCATCAATGATAAAAGACTGTAATTCACCGTCAGCCAGATAGTCACCGGCTAATTGTGACAAACTGCTAAAGCCAGCCTCAATCCAGGCCTGTGGATAGGCACCAATAGTAAATACCAGATTAAACAGCAGCCACATCAGGCCCAGAAAAATCGGCAAGCCGGAGAACTTTCCGGTTAAGACGACATCCAGTTTATCCGAAGTGGTCATGCCGTCATCGGCCCTGATTGTCACGGCATGGGTATATACGGCAGCAACAAACCGGTGTCGCTGTTCAGCAATAAGGAAGGCCGGGTCCCCTACTTGCTCAAACAAAGCCTGCCGGCGCAGCCTCGCAGCCTTAGCCACCGGTTCACTGCCGGCAATACCGGTTAAATACCGGCTTGCTTCACTGTCGCCTTCCAGGAGCTTTAAGGCCAGCCAGCGCCGGGGAAAACGAACTCCGCCTTTGATCTGAGCCAGTAACTGGCTGATCTCGTCGATCGCTTCTTCAATTTTGCTGTCATAAAGAAGAGTAACCCCGCCCGGTTGCCCATATTCGGCAGTTGCCGCCGCCAATGTCAGAATATCTTCGGTTCCCTGATTCTGCCTGCCAATACAACGCACAACCGGCGTATGCAGAACCTGCGCCAGCCGCTTGTCATCAATCTGTATCCCCTTGCCGGCCGCCGCATCAACCATATTCAGGGCTATAACCACCGGCCTTTGCAGTTCTAATAGCTGCAGGGTCAGATACAGGTTACGCTCCAGGTTGGCCGCATCGACGACATTTACGATGATATCAGGTTTATCGTGAACAATAAAACTACGGGCTACCAATTCATCGGTTGAATGCGCCATTAACCCATAGGTGCCCGGCAAATCCACGACAATGAACTCTTTGTCCTGGTATTTTCTGAACCCCTCCCGCTTCTCTACCGTAACACCGGGATAATTGCCCACATGCTGTTTAGAGCCTGTGAGGTTATTAAAGATTGTGGTCTTGCCAGAATTGGGATTACCGGCGAGAGCGAGGGTTAGCTGCGAATTCGTCACCCTATCGCCACCTCAATTAATCGGGCTTCTTTTTTTCGTAAGGATAGATTAAACCCCTTAACTTTAATCTCCATGGGGTCTCCCAGGGGAGCAAATTTTTGTACGGCTACGCGCGTGCCGGTGATGATGCCCATATCGACCAGACGCTGTTTAATCGAACCCCGGCCGGTTACTTTGGTTACTCGTCCCTGCTCGCCGGGCAGCATTTCACTCAGCCATTTCACAGCCTCGGTGTCTCCAGGCAGTTTCCCCTCCTGACAAAGCCGGACAAAAGCGTCGGCAATTTCCGGATCAAATTGCGTCCCCCGGCAGCGCAGCACCTCCTGCACTGCTTCCTCCTGCGATCTACAGGGGCGGTATGAGCGTTCACTGGTCATCGCATCAAATGCATCGGCAAGGGCAATGATCCTGGCCCCTAACGGAATGGCTGTCCCGGCAAGCCCCGCCGGATAGCCCAGACCATCCCACCGTTCATGATGGTAACGGACAAGCTTGGCAATTGGCCTTAGCATCGTTACCTTGTTAAGGATATCATAACCCACCTGGGAATGACTTTTAATTACCTCAAACTCTTCGGTAGACAGCTTGTCAGGTTTTAGCAGGATATGATCCGGTATGCCAATCTTGCCGATATCGTGCAGATGGGCGGCCACATGAATCGTATCCTGATTGGACCGGCTCATACCCAACTGTCTGGCAACAGCGGCTGCGATCTCGGCCACACGGTCAGAATGTCCCCGCGTATATGTATTCTTAGCATCAAGTGCAGCCGTAAACGCCTCGACAAACTCGTGCACCCCGGCACTCTGGAGCAATGCTTCCATTAATGAGTCACTCCTCTTGGCCCTAGTTGCGCAAACAATTCATCGTTGTCTTGTCCTTGTTGGGCACAGTCAAAATAAGCGACCTTGTCCCGCCCGGAATTCTTCGCCACATAGAGAGCCTTATCAGCATATTTGTACAATAATTCCGCCTTGGTATAATCGGGCCGGTCACCGCTGAAGGCGCCGATAGAGCAGGTAATATTTATACTTTTGCCATCGCAGGATTGAAACACATATTCTTTGATACAATGGCGTATTTGTTCCGCCAGTTCCAGTGTTTGCGACAGATTAGTATCTGAGAGCAAAACGGCAAACTCTTCACCGCCAATCCGGGCTACCATATCACTGCGTCGCAACCGGTTGCGCAGAATATAGGCAATGGCTTTCAGGACAACATCACCGGCCTGATGTCCATAGGTGTCGTTTACCTGTTTAAAATAATCGATATCCAGGATAAATAGCGACAGCGGCTGCTCATTACGATTTGCCCGGCAGATCTCCTGTTCCAGATGGTCGAAAAAATGCCGCCTGTTGGATAATCCTGTTAACGGATCCGTCATAGCCATCTCATTTAAACGCTTATTGGCCACTTCCAGTGCTTGTTTCTGTTCGATCAATTCCTGCTGAGCCCCGTCCAGTTCATTAATGGCCTCGTTCAATTGCCCTTCCCGCAGCATAATTTCGCGGGCCATCCAGTTCATATCCCGCATCACGGAAACAAACTCATTCTCTTCCCCGTTATCTGCTGCTTCATTGGGCAATGCCGTATGAACCCGGTATTTCCCTTCCTTAACCAGCTTGCATAACGCCCTGATAGCACCTAAATCCTTGGTTACCAGCCAGCGGGCGGTCATAAACGGGCCCAGTAAACCAACCAGTGCGGCTACGCCAGCCCCGGCAGCAACCGCCTGATCCATAAAGATAATGACTATAACAGGCACTTCTGCCGCCACAGTCATCAGAATTTGCAGCTTTGTAGTTATTTTCACCCGATAACCTCCAAACTTTAAATATTTTGAGAATGGTTATCAATTTAAATTCTAAAAAAAGTACCGGCCCCAAGCCAGTACATTTAATAATGGTTTTCATTATCATTTTATTTTAATTGGTCTTTTTTGTCAACTATTATTTATTTAAGAACCCCCGGATACCCTAAGGTATTCAGGGGTTCAGACCCTAACCCAAATAGGTTAAGCTTTGAAAAATACGTTCCATTGGTTTATCACCGCCAGGAAATTCCAGGGCAAAAATGCCGGTATAGCCGCTGGCCTGAATCCGCGCTTTCAAACCCTTCACATCAACAAGGCCTGTGCCTGGATGCCCGTGTTGCAAAGCCGCATTCTCGCAGATGATATCCTTCAGATGAACATAACCCACCCGGGGCAGAAACCAGTCTAAGGCCTCTTCCGGCTTGGTGTTGGCATAAAGCCAGTTACCGGTATCATAGGTCAAGGCCAGTTCAGGCAGTACAGCAAAGAGTTCTTTAAATATCCGGGGATTGCCTTTGGCGGCATCAGGCCCGTTTTCAACAGCAAGTACAAGCCCCAGCGATTTAGCTGACGCAAGCACCGGTTTCATTGCTTCCGCCCACCAGGTGGTATGCACAAAGCTGGCATCATAGGCCCCACTGGCAACATTAAACCGCAAAACCTTGGCGCCAAGGCGGTCAGCCAGCTGGAGGCCAGCCTGCAGGGAGTCGATTGCCTGCAGCGTTTCTGCTTGTGACCCGGCCAGTAATGCTTCATTCGAAGCATAGGCACACACCATATCATACTGCCGTAAAACTTCCCTGATTAACGGAATTTCTTCCTCGCTGTTTTGCCAGTATGGGCGGAATTCAACACCTGCACAACCGGCCTCCTGAGCTAACAAGATTAATTCTGCCTGACGCATGCCGGCTTTTAGTTCTTTATCCCAGGTTGCAGCGCTAATAATAAGCGTCATTTATATTACCTCCGTCAGTGATTCGCAAATTAGACCTTCAGTACCGTGAAGAACAGCCAGCTTAATATCGACCCGACAACAGCCATCGCAAAGCCCCAGATGAGCATGCTGCGGAATAGTTTCTGTTTATCCGCTTTCGGACCGGCAGCGCCAATAAGCAGGGCACCGGTTGTGGACAGCGGGCTGACGTCAACCAGGTGACCGGCCAATATGATACTGTAAATAATGGCCAAGGGATCGCCGCCGCCCATTTTGGCGACAAGATCAGGCACCAGGGGAATAAAAGCCGGCATAATAACACCGGAGGTGCTGGCATAGGCCGAAATAACGGCGGCAACAAAACCAACCACCAGGGTTGCGGTGTTCGGGGTAGAAAATTCAGCAATAATGTTGGAGAACAACGCCATGCCGCCAACATTTTTCATCAGGCCAACAAGTACGGTTACCCCGCAGACCATCAGGATTGTATTCCAGGGCATGCTTTTTACGGCCTGATTCTCATCTCCGGCATTAAGCAGTGTCAAAATCGCGCCAATCGTGAAGCCGGTGAGACCAACATCAAATTTGAACCCTAAAGCCAATACCATGAGCACACCAATACCGGTAAGGGTCATGAGCTGTTGTTTGGTGAAAGCGTCAACCCTGATATTAGCAAGGGCACTTGCATTGCCATGACCTGCAGCCCCTTGTTTCCACAGCTTAAGACCGCCAAACATTACATAAGCCAGCATAGCTACGGCAAAATGGCCCAGGAAGGTATTAAAAAACACCGGGAAAGCGATACCGGTAAAACCCAGGTCAGCTGACAGGCCGTTGGCAATGACACCGGCCGGCGCAATGGGCGACAGCGCACCGGCCTGACCGCCGTTACCAACCATAAGCGCCATAAGGAAAGGCGATATGCCAACTTCTTCAGCCAGCAGCATGGCTGCCGGCGCCATAAGAGCAATGATGGAAATATGGCCCGGGCCGATCGCCGACAAGGCAAAGGCCACAAAAAATAAAACAATAGGCAGAAGGGCGACATTTCCACGCACTGCTTTAACAGCATACTTGGTAATTTTATCAATGGTGCCGTTGACCTGGGCAATACCAAACAAATAGGTCACCCCGGCCAACGTCATAAACAGGCCGAGCGGAAAGCCGGCAATAATCTTATCCGGCTTAATACCGCCCATAACATGACCGACAATAAACGCCAGACCAATGGCCATAATACCGATGTTCTTGGGTGAAATGCAGCTAACGATGATAGCAATGAGCAATGCTACTAATGACAATACAGATACATCCACTATTTAACCCTCCATTATTTATATTGCTACAATCCTCAGGAGATACTTTTTTGGGTTTTGCCGCCGGCCTGCTTAGCGGCATAAGACTGGGCCAGCAGTTCAATGGTGTGCATTACATTGTGCTCCTGCCTATTTTGTACCAGGCCGTCAATCAGATGCATCCGGCAGGAACCACAGCCGGTAACAACCATATCGGCACCGGTTTGGGCGATGTCGGCTACTTTATTATCATTGATTCCCCGGGCTATATCATAGTAGCCAAGATTGAAACTTCCCCCTGATCCACAACAGCGTCCCGGTTCCTTCATCTCAGAAATCTTAACACCGGGAATCGCCGACAGCAACTGGCGGACCTGCTTGGTTACCCCCATACCTCTGGCCCCCAGATGACAGGGATCATGGATGGTGATATGGGCGTTAACTTCCCCTAAATCATTTTTGTTGATCGGCTTGACCTCAGTCAGATACTCGGCAATATCATAGGTTTTCCTGGCAATAACCGCCAGTTTTTTCAGATATACCGGATCATCGGTTAACAGCCGCTGATATTCATGGCGCCAGGCGCTGCCGCAGGAACCGCAGACCGTAATAACGGCATCTACTGTTACCTCGGAGAAGATATCAATATTATGCCTGGCCAGCAGGCGGCCGTCCTCAGCGTCCCCGGCGGTAAAGACCGGATAGCCGCAACAATGCTGCTTCTTCGGCAGGACAACCTCAATGTGATTGGCAACCAATACATCAATCGCCGCTTTACCTGAGCCGGTATAGATATAATTAGCCATACAGCCTGTGAAAAAGGCCACCCTTGCCTGGGGCTGATTGACCTTAATAACCTCCGGATATTGTTTGCGGAGTGATTTACCGGCAAAAGGCGGAATAACCCGGCGTCTGGCCAGTCCCGGCATCGGAAACCGGGAAATAGCGCCAAGCCGTTTTCCCGGCAGGCGTTTGATGCCAAAATCCTGGCCAAGCGAAGCCATACTCAGGCAAAAATCAAAGACTTTCCGGTTTTTCAGCACGGAAAACACGGCCTTCTTCACAGGGGAAAGACCTCTCTTTTGCGCCATAAGTTCACGTCCTGCCAGAATCAGCTCATCGGCAGCTACCCCGCTGGGACACTGGGAGCCACAGGTCTTGCACAATAAACACTTATTCAGCAGCCCCTGCAGTTCTTCCGCCGGCACTTCCTGGCCTTCAAGGAAACTCCGCAGCAGTGCCAGTTTACCTCGGGCAACGCCCGATTCTATGCTGATTTCCTGGAATACAGGACACACCGACCGGCATTGGCCGCAGCGCACACATTGGTTGACAAGCTTGCGTAAGGCATCCGCGTTCATATGTTTCACCTCCTTCTACAGCCCCATTTTACCGGGATTTAAAATATTCCGGGGATCAAGCGCCTTTTTGATTGTCCGCATGACAGCAAGGGCCGGACCATGTTCCCGCTCCATGTATTTGGCTCTGACAATACCGACGCCGTGCTCGCCGGTTACTGTGCCATTCAGGCGTAAGGCCATCTCATGGATTTCATCACCGACCTGTTGCACCCGTTCAATCTCTTCCGGGCTGTCCAGATCGATAACCGGCGCGGAGTGGAAATTGCCATCAGCCACATGACCATAGGTTACAATAATCGTATTATACTTTTCACCAATTTCCTGAATGCCTTCCAGCGCTGCGCCAACATTGGTTATCGGCACACAAATGTCTTCACCGATATATACCCTGGTAGCACCCGGCCGCACCCGGCCGCTGGCGGCGCCGACAACACTGCGGGCTTCCCACAGGGTTTTTACCTGCGACGGCTCATCCGTCCAGTTTACTTCGATAGCAATGGATTTACATACCTCGGCAATTTTCTGGGCCTGATACGTAACCCCCGGCGGCGGACCATCGACCTCAAAGAACAGTACAGCTGCAGCGTCTGTCGGCAACTTAATGGACGGTTTGTATAAAGTAGCGGCCTTAATCGCCGACTTATCAAGAATTTCAATGGCCGAGGGGACAATTTTATGGCGGAATACCTCGACAACCGCCTTACCGGCATCGCCCAGCTTAGCAAAAGAGGCCACGGCAATCCCCTTTTTCTCCGGCAACGGCATAATTTTCAAACGGGCCTTGGTAATAAGCCCCAGGGTGCCTTCGGCACCGACAAACAATTTGGTCAGTTCATAGCCGGAGGCAGTTTTGAGCGACCGGCAATTCATACCACCGGTAGTAATCACCTGACCGTCCGCCATCACCACTTCCAGCCCCAGAACGTACTCACGGGTCGTGCCATACTTCATGGCCCGCATCCCGCTGGCATTGTAGGAAATCATGCCGCCGATTGTTGCCATCTTGGTGCTGCCGGGATCAGGGGGGAAGGAAAACCCCAGTGCTGCCAGTTTCTGATTAAGCTCGGCGTGAACAACACCGGTCTCGACAATCACCTGCAGGTTGTCGGTATCGATCTCAACAATACGGTTAAGGGCCGACAGGTCAATCACCAGACCCCCGCCCGGAGCGACCGAACCGCCACATTGCCCGGTGCCTGCCCCTCTGGCAGTAACAGCGATAGTATGCTCATGGCAATACTTTAATACCGGAGAAACATCGGCTGCGTTTTTAGGTGTAAAGACAGCAGCAGGCATATACCTATGCAATTGGGAATCCAAAGAGGAATCATAGGCGTAACACATCAGGTCAGCCTGTTCGGTACAGATTCTGTCCTGCCCGGCAATTTTTATTAGTTGCTGAATATGACTTTGGTTCAAAGCAGTTACCTCCCGTTATAGTTAGAAAAGTCTTTCTTTATGCTTATTACGCAAATCTCATGCCAACTATTTGTTGGGCAGCAACTACGCTCAGTTACACCGTAAAACTATGATAAATTCTGAACATACACTGCTGGGCTCCCGGCAAACGCAGGTAATCAAAAGGGAAACTGTTTCAAATGAAACAGTTTCCCTTTTCACCAAGTGATACATTAATCCATATTCTTAAGCTTGCGCCATAAGGTCGCCCTGCCGATACCGAGCAATTCAGCGGCCTTTTGTTTATTGCCTCCGGTTTTAACTAAAGCCTCCCTGATAGCGGCCGCATCAACAGAACGCGCGGCTGGGCTTACTGCCTGAGCCGGCGGCTGGCGCAAGCGGTATTTTAAAACCCTTTTGACGTCACTTTCGGAAATAGTGGCATCGGCAGTTTGAGCCGACAGCCTGCCAATAATATTATGTAATTCACGAATATTTCCCGGCCAGTCATACTGCTGCAGCTGCTGCAAGCCCGCGGGGGCAATTCCCTCGACTGAGGTACGGTATTGGGCATTAAACTCAGCAATAAAAAGCTGCACAAACGCTTGGATATCCTCTTTGCGCTCCCGCAGCGCCGGAATCTCGACCGTCAGGACATCCAGCCGGTAATACAGGTCTTCCCGGAACCGCCCCTTCTGCACCATCTCATGCAAATCCCGGTTGGTAGCTGCAATCACGCGGATATCAATCGGTGTGACCCGTTCGTCTCCCAGCCGGTAGACTTCGTGTTCCTGTAATACCCGGAGCAGCCTGGCCTGCAGGTTTTCCGACATCTCCCCAATTTCATCTAAAAAAATCGTGCCGCCGTGAGCCTGTTCAAACAAACCGGTTTTCCCGCCTTTCTTAGCGCCGGTAAAAGCGCCCTCGGTATAACCGAACAGCTCGCTTTCCAAAATATTTTCCGGGATAGCAGCACAATTAACAACCACAAACGGACCGTTTTTCCGGCTGCTGGCCAGATGAATGGCATGAGCAAAATATTCTTTGCCGACCCCGGTCTCGCCTAAAACAAGTACAGTCGCGTCATACTTGGCAAAATGTTTGGCATCGGCAATGGCAGTAAGCATCGCCGGTGAGGCAGACTTAATATCAAAAAAATTGTATTTGGCTACCCGGCCCCGGCGCGCCAGTTCTTCTCTTGTTTTTCGCTCCACCGCTTGAAAATGCCGCAATTCCTGGAGGGTGGCCACACCGCCAATGACTTCGCCATTGGAAATAATCGACTGGTAATTGGCTACCACCTCCACCCCGGGGGCAAATTTTTCGATAACGCCAAATTGCCTGTCTCCGGCGGCCATACACTGGCGCAGCCTGGCAATCAGATTTTCCTTGGCGGCACTGTCGGCGCGGGCCAGGCTGAGTATCCGTTCGGCCTCGCTGTTTACGGCGGTAATGCCGGCTTCTTTATTTATCGCTAAAATGCCGTAATCAACGGAATTAATAATCGTCTCAATCTGCTGTACATTGGCATCCCGCAAGCGTTCCACCGCCAATAGGTGTCGGGCCGTCATAAAAGCACGGTTCAGGGCTTCCTGCCCTGAACTGATAACAATACCGCACAGCCCCCGGGCGGTGGCCTGCTGCCCTACGGCCTGATTGCCGACAATACACACCGCCCCGGCGGCGGCAGCCCGTTCAATCCCCAGGGTATAGTCCTGATAATTATCAATAATCACCTTCACGCTTTGCTCCGCGATACCAAGAATATCCTCAATACTGGCAGCACCCTCAACAATAGCACTGGAATCAACTATGGCTATCGGTTTGCCAGTTTGCCGGGCCTCAAGGTAAGCCCGCAGAATATCATAGCCGCTAAACTCAACCTCAACCAGCGGGATATGCGGCATTTTTTCCGAAATCATATAATGGGTAAACCCCCGGCTAACGAGCACCCGCGCGCCATTTTCCACGGCCGCCCGGGCCGCCTTAACCCCTTCCTGAAGGCGGGCGGCAACAATAGTAATATCATTCTGCCCGGCAGTCATCCTCACAGCCAAAGCGGCCGCCTCCCGGCTGGGGGAAATAAATACTATATCTGACATGTAACCATTCTCCTGCTGTTTCTAAATAACCCGGCTGGGCGGTTATGCATTATACCAATACCGGAAGCATTTTAATTTTCCCTATTATGACCAGGGCATGCATAGCGCTTACCTGATTATATCTCTATTTCGATTCCTGCTGCCGCTTTCCTCTAAATAAACCACCAATAGAAATTAATCCTAATGGTAGCCTCAACAGCAAATTATACCGAACTAAAGACAGACGTCAAGTTTACCCTTGGTGTCCTCGGTGAACTTCAGGGAGATATTGAGGAAATACCAGCGGGCACTGAGTATTTAGCCATGAACGCCAGCGATTTACTCCTCCGGACCGTGAGTAGACCTTAGCACACACACAAAGGCCGCCTTGAGACCTTTACAGGTTACCTCAAGGCGGCCTTTATCCATCAATTTTCAGGACTTGCTACCAAATTTTACAGACTGATTTCGGGGTTACTGCTTATTCATAGCGCAGGGCATCAATCGGATTTAACAGCGCTGCTTTGCGCGCCGGATACAAGCCAAAGAACAGACCGATACCTACGGAAAAGCCGAATGAAACCAGAATGGGCATGGATGTAATTACGGTATTCCAGCCGGCAAAAGAAGAGATTATATAGGAACTGCTTATACCCACGACGATACCGATGACACCGCCAATTACCCCGATAACAACTGCTTCTATCAGGAATTGCATCAGAATATTGGCATATCTGGCTCCCAGCGCTTTGCGGATGCCAATCTCACGCGTCCGCTCAGTCACCGATACAAGCATAATATTCATAATGCCGATACCGCCAACCAGCAGGGAAATGGCGGCAATGCTGCCAAGCAGCATAGTGATGGTGGCCGTTGTTTCCTGGGCTGTCGCCATTACACTGGCAAGATTGCGCACCGTGAAATCATCGGCTTTGTCACCGGTAATGCCGTGGCGTGACCGCAATAAAGTGGTTATCCCCTCCTGAACGTCATCGACAACCTCGGAACTGGCGGCCTGCACACTAATTGTCTGAACATAATCAATCCCCATCATGCGTTCCTGGGCTGTGGTTATGGGAATAATCACCATGTCATCCTGGTCCTGCCCCCCTGCAGACTGGCCTTTGCTTGCCAGTATCCCAATGACGGTGAAAGGAGCATTGCCAATACGCACCTGCTGCCCCACCGGGTTTATGCTGTTCACAAACAGGCTTTCGGCTACCGTCGAGCCAATGACGGCAACCCGGTTTCTGGTCTCAATATCGTCATTAGTAATAAAACTGCCGCTTTGCACACTTAAATTACGTACCTCCAGAAACTCCGGGGTTGTACCTTGTATACTCGTCGTCCAGTTCATATTGCCGGCAACAAGCTGATACTGCTTGCCCACACTGGGAGCTACAGCCCCGATGCCGGCAATCTCCCGGGACATGGCCTGGGCATCTTTCAGCGTCAGGGTGGTATTGGTCCCGGCTGCCTGCCTTACGCCGGAAGTGGAAGCTGCCCCCGGCGTAACAATGATCAGATTACTGCCCAGACTCGCGATTGAGTTTTGCACTTGATCCCGAACGCCCATGCCAATGGAAACCATGGCGATAACCGCACCAACCCCGATAATAATACCGAGCATGGTAAGGATTGAACGGAGTTTATTGGAGACTAATGCATCTAAGGCAATCTTTACGCTTTCCCAAAACACATTACTCATCCCTTTCTGTGTCCCGGACAATAAGCCCGTCGCGGACATGGATCACCCTTTTGGCATGGGCGGCAATATCAGGTTCGTGGGTTACGAGGATAATTGTCCGGCCGGTGTTGTTAAGTTTTTTAAATATTTCCATTACCTCAGTGCCGGACTTAGTATCTAAGGCGCCGGTCGGTTCATCAGCCATAATAATCGTTGGTTCATTAACCAGTGCCCTGGCGATGGCAACCCGTTGGCGCTGCCCCCCTGACAATTCGTTAGGCACATGATCCATTCTATTCTCCAACCCCACGGACGCCAGTGCTTCGGCTGCACGCCGTTTGCGTTCTTTTACCTCAACACCGGCATAAACAAGCGGCAAGGCAACATTATCGAGGGCTGTAATCCGTGGCAGCAGATTAAAGTTTTGAAAAACGAACCCGATTTTTTTATTGCGTGTCAAGGCCAGTTCGTCGTCCGTTAAGGTCGACACTTCCTGACCGTCAAGCATATAGGAACCACTGCTTGGGCGGTCAAGACAGCCCAGAATATTCATTAAGGTTGATTTACCAGAGCCCGAAGGACCCATAATAGCCGTAAATTCGCCGGCGCCAATCGTAAGCGTTACCCCCGCCAGGGCCGCGACCGGTGTATCACCCATCTGATAGATCTTTTTTACATCAGACAATGCTATTGTCATGTATTCGCCCCCTTGTGCAACCCCGCATCCATATTAGAACATCCGCCGGCCGCCGCCGACGCCCTGGCGTGATCCCTGTTGAGCGCCGCCTGCCTGGCTCTGTGTTTTAGGCTGGGCAACTACAACTTTATCGCCCTCATTAAGCCCGCTGGTAATCTCAACCCGGTCATCGCCGGTATTACCGGTAGTGATAGCAACATTGCCGGTTTGCCCGTTAGCACCGATAACAACAACATATTTACCTGTTTTATCTGTCCGTATGGCCGCAAGCGGCAGAGTCAGCACATTCTGGCTTTGGCTGATAGTGACAGATACCCTGGCCACCATCCCCGGGTTGAGCAGGTTTTCCGCATTATTAACATCGATTGTTACCGGATAATAAGTAACATTCTGGGACACGGTAGGTTTCCTGGAAATTGTAGTCACCGTACCGGTAAACTCTTTGCCCGGGTAAGCGTCAACCGTAAAAACAACCTGTTGGTCAAGCTGGATCTTCCCGATGTCTGTTTGATCAACATCTGCTGCAATCTGCATTGTGGACATATCGGCCACAGTCAGGATAACAGTGGGGTTATTAACCCCCTGGGCCACCAGCTCACCGGCGGAAAGCGGTTTACCGATAACAATGCCGTCAATGGGCGCAGCGATGACTGTATCATTTAATTTAGATATGACTTCAGTATAATTGGCCTTGGCAATATTATAATCCATGCTGGCATTATCAAGCGCTTCGTTGGACGAGCCGCCAATCGCATTGAGTCTGACTGTTCTTTGATATTTAACAGCAGCATTATCCAGTTTTTCTTTAGCCTGGGTAACCTGAGCCTGCAGACCCGTATCCTCTAAAACCACCAGCACCTGCCCGGTCGTTACCCGTTCATTTTCTTTAACCTTAACCTCTTTGATCTGGGCAGTAATTTTCGAGCTGATATCCACCATATTTACTGGTTGAATTGTGCCTGTTGCGGCGACAACGGAGCTGATATCACGCCGTTCCACCTGGACAGACGGCTGCGGCTCGGCAGATGTTGCCATACTTTTGCTATAAAAGTAATAACCGCCGGCCCCGGCAGCCGCCAGAACAAAAATACCAATCAACAAGCGTTTCTTATTTGCTTTCCACCACAGGTTCTGCATTCTTCTACCTCCACCACTTATCTACTCGGCCTCCAAGCCTATCGCTGTATCAAGACTGGCTCTATTTACGTTGTAATCATAAAGGGCCTGGACATGATTCGTCTTAGCCTGAGTAAGTGCCAGCTGCGCATCAAGAACATCCAGATTGGTGCCAACACCAGCCCGATAGGTTTCTTGGGCAATATACAAATCCTCGTTGGCTTTATTGGCAGCCACTTCGGTAGTTTGCAGACGTTTTTCCGCTTCTTTCATATTAAGGTAGCTTTGACGCACTTCCTGCTCGACAGCAACCTGGGTTTGCTCAGACTGCAATTTGGCTTTATTTAAGGAAGACTGGGCCTGATTAATCTTCGACTTGGTCACACCGGCATCAAAAATATTCCAGCTGGCCGAAGCCCCAACCGACCAGTTCTGATCATCATTAGGCAGCAGCGTATCATCCCAGCCGGTGGAAGCCGACACAGAAACAGACGGCCGCTTATTGCTTTCAGCAATTTTTATGCCTTTGGCAGCACTTTCAACACTTACCTTAGCCTGGGCAATCTCGGGACGGTTCTCCCTGGCCAGGGCAATCGCATCCGCCAATGTCCTGGTGTCAGCCTCATACTTAAGTTCACCTGCCAGCTGGATTTCCGTAGCAGCATCCATATTCATGGTATTAAGTAAACTTGATATGGCCAAAGCATATTGATTTTGCGCTTTTATCAGATTTTGTTCAGCGTTGGCAAGCTCCACTTCCGACCGCAGCACCTCCGACTTGGCTACAACCCCGGCTTCGTATTTGGCCTGCACGATGGTCAGGTGAGTTTGTAAATTACTTACACTCTCATCATTAACAGCCACCATATTCTTCGTTTCCAGGACACTGTAGTAACCGGTTGTTGCCTCTTGTTTTAATTGCTGTCTCGCTTTGATCACATCCAAATCGGCGGTCATAACGCCAAGCTTGGCCTGATCAATCTGGGCCTCTGTCTGACCGCCGCTATACAGCTGCCAGTTCATGTTTATGCTGTTGCTAAAACTATCTTTATCCTGGCTTTGGCCCTGATCCTGATAACTATAGCGACTGCCCAGGGAAACACTTGGTTTTTTACCGGCTTTAGCCGCATCAACCTCCCACACGGAACGCGCCCTGTCTTCGGCGGCAATCTGGATTGACGGGTTATTTTTCAGGGCAATTTCAACACTTTGTTCTAAAGAAAGTTCGACAGGAGCAGCCAAGACGAAAGTGTTCTGCAAAAAAAGTAAACCAGCGGTAATCAATGCAGCCTTATTTTTAAAGCATGGCATAATATTATTGCCTCCTAAGTATATTTAATCGTTGCAAACCGGCAGTAAAGATTCCAGGCAATGAATCCGCAAAGCCAAGCAGTCGGCAAAGGATGTTGCTGAATCCTGCCAGAATAAACTTTAAATATTATTCTAATCATTTTTTTTTTGAATTTCCTTAGATTTCATTCGTCTAAGCCAGGGGACACAGGCTAAAACAAAAAAAGTCCTACTAAGCATTATAACTTTTAGCTCTCATTAAATAAACATAAATATAAAACAAAACACTTGCTCCCGGCAAGTGCTTTGTTTTCATGGACCATTATTTTGAAATTATGGCTGCCGGCCGGCTAGGCCACGGTAATGCGGGGCTAACGGGCCGAGGCTGCCGTCAGTATCAATTTGCAGGGGATAGGCCGGTCCTGCATCTGCAAGGCGGCAATTTTTTGCCGCACTGTAATCATTCCGGGAAATGGCGTAGTCAGCAAATTACCAAATATCAGGCCTTCACCTTCTCCACTTAGTAATTACTCCCAGCAATCGCCAGGCATCTGAACGGCAAATTTCCCGCCGCTGATCTCCAGCTCTGTCCCGGTAACATAACTGGCGGCAGCAGAGGCCAGGAAAACAATACCGGCGGCAACCTCTTTCGCAGCCCCGGCCCGCCGGAGGGCGATCTGGCCGATTGTTTCCTCGCCCTGTTCAGCCAGACGCCTGGTGTTCATCTGCGTGTCGATTACCCCGGGGATATAGCCGTTGACCCGGATATGGCAGGGTGCCAGCTCGGCGGCCAGGGTCCGCGTCAGATTAGAAACAGCGGCCTTGGCGGCTCCGTAGGCGCCACTGCCGGCTGAGGAATGACAGCAGCATAGGAGGAAGCATTTAAAATGACCCCGCCACCGCCCTTAACCATATACTGAGCGGCCACCTGGGAACCAAGAAAAACTGATTTAAGATTAGTATTCAGCACCAGATCCCAGTCTTCCTCGGACATCTCAATCAGCCTGGCCCTGGCGGCAATCCCGGCATTATTGACCCATATGTCAATTTTACCGTAATGTTCATAGACTGCCTGCGCAAAGTCTCTGATCTCCTGCTGCCGGGAAACATCAGCCTGCTGAATATAAATCTCATAGCCCCTGGCAGCCATATTATTTTTAAGCTGGTCCAGTTTGTCCCGGCTGCGGCCACAGACCGCCACTTTACAGTTTTCCCGCAAAAAGGCCAGGACACAGGCTTCACCAATCCCCGCCGTCCCGCCTGTGATGACCGCTACTTTTCCTGCCAGGTTCAAGTCCATACTCCCAAACCTCCACTTTTAGTCTGTCGCTTCATAATGGAAAAGGCTGTGAGATTCCCCACAGCCCTTTCCGGATTTAAGCCTTGATTCCAGGTGATTTCAGAGATTCCGCCGCTGCTTCTTTTTTGGGGATTAACAGCACGGAGATCGTACCCAGGAGGGCAAAAGAGGCTAAGAAGTACATGCCAAAGTCGTTGGAACCGGACATGTCTTTCAGGAACCCGACCATATAGGGGCCGAAGAAACCACCCAGGTTGCCGACCGAGTTGATAATAGCGATGCCGACTGCGGCCGTAGCTTCCGACAAATACATATTCGGCAGCGACCAGAAGGTACCGACAAACGAGTAAATGGCAGCCTGACTTACACATAACAGCAGCATGGAAAAAATCAGATTATTGGTCAGGGTTAAACCGATTAGCCCGAAAAATGCCAGCCCGATCGGCAAAGCCGTATGATACCGGCGTTCCTGGGCGGCATCAGAACGTCTGGCAACATACACCATCGCGATAATAGCGCACATATAAGGGATTGTGGAGATCAGCCCAATACTTGACAGACTCATAGCCTGCGCCAGACCTTTCAGGATCTGCGGCATCCACATGCCCAGGCCATAGAGCGCCAGCACATAACAAAGATAGCAGAAGGACAGATGCCATACGCGGCTGTTTTTAAATACTTCCCACTTATTGGCGACCTTAACTTTCAATTGCTTGGCCACATGCTCGCGCTCCAGCTCGGCCAGCAGCCATTGCTTTTCCTCCGCCGTCAGGAACTTGGCCTGATCAGGCCGGTCCACCATGACAAACAGGGTGACAACACCAAGGATGACTGCCGGCAGGCCTTCCAGGATGAACATCCAGCGCCAGCCGGCCATCCCCATCCAGGTTACATTTTCCATGATCCAGGACGATATGGGACCAACGATGATATTGGCCAGCGCCATCCCGCACATAAACATCGACATGGTTTTGGCAAAATGTTTCGTCGGAAACCAGAAGGTAAAATACAGGATAATACAAGGATAAAACCCGGCTTCCGCGGCGCCAAGCAGCCCCCGGAGAATAGCAACATGGGTTGCATTCTGGGCCCAAGCCATGAAAACAGTCACCAGGCCCCAGCTGACAAGAATCCTGGCAATCCATTTCCGGGCGCCGACTTTGTGCATAATAACATTACTGGGAACCTCAAAAAAGAAATACGTTATGAAGAAAATGCCTGCCAGCATACCAAACATACTGGCACTGATCCCCAGGTCCTTGTTCATTTGCAGGGCGGCAAAACCGATATTAACCCGGTCCAGCATGGCCACAATATACAGCAGCATAACATAAGGGACAAGCTGCCACCGTATTTTGCTCATGAGCTGATTTTCGCGTTCTTCAGAAAATTTTACGGTTGTCAATCAACTACACCTCCATTTAATTTGCCTAACATTCGATTACTTCTGCAGATAGTGCGCTTAAATATTCCGTTTTTTCAATTCTGCGAATCTTTTAGTCATCAACCTCCTTCTGCAATTTCTTCAACAATTCTATCAATTCTATCAATTTTGCTTATTCCCTCCGGATTTTATTTACATCCATCATAAATATATTGCACATAACTAACCGGCATAGCTACGGCCAACGCTGACAGGTTGAGTACGCTGAGGGCAAGGCGCCAGGACAAGGGCCTTGCCTAATCCGCTAATTAATGCTTTATGCAGCTTAGATATCCAAACCTGCTCCCTCGGTACAGGTACGGGCCAATTTTTTATATAATTTAAGCAAAGGCGTGGCCTCTTTAACCGGGAAGACCTTGGTCTGCTTACGGGCTGCGAGAGCGGCCGACACCTCGGCCGGGGTTGCGGGTTTACCGTTCAGACCGACAATATCAAGCGTCCGGGCCGCCACATCCATTTTTATTATGTCATTATCTTCAAGGTAAGCAATCGGACCGCCTTCCATGCCTTCAGGCGCAATATGGCCTACTGCCGGTCCCCGGGTGGCCCCGGAAAAGCGGCCGTCAGTGAACAGCGCCACACTGCCGGACAGCTCCGGCATATTCCACAAGGCCTCTGTTGTTCTTAACATCTCCGGCATACCAGAGCCCTTAGGGCCTTCAAACCGGATAAAAACAGCGGTTTGAGGGCCAATTTTCCCGCCCAGCAGGTCGGCAACCGCCGCTTCTTCGGAATCGTAGACGCGCGCTGTGCCGGTAAAGTTGTGGATGGCCTCGTCAACCCCGGACAGCTTGATTACAGCTCCTGCCGACGCCAGATTGCCTTTGAGGACTTTAATATTTCCCTGCGGTTTCACCGGGTCTTGCCGGGTTTTTACAATATCGCCGGCCGACAATTTATAGTTAGTCAGATAGCTGTTCACTTCCCCAAACCAGCCTGTCGCTTCCAGCTGCTCAAGGTTTTCCCCGACCGTCCTGCCGGTCACCGTCATGGCATCAAGATACAGCAAATCTTTGAGCTCCCGCATGATGGCCGGCACGCCGCCGGCATACCAGAACAGGTCAGTCGGCCAGTGCCCGCCTGTTTTCAGGCTGACCAGCACCGGGATTTCCCGGTTGATTGCGTCAAATTCCTGCTGCTCAATGGCAATCCCGACCTCACGGGCAATCGCCGGCAAGTGCAGCAGCGCGTTGGTTGATCCCCCCAAAGCGGCATGGACCATTAAGGCATTGACAAAATTCTTTTTGCTGATAAACTGCCGGGGAATCACGGCCTTGTTCACGTTTTCCGTAATCTGCCGTCCCGCCCGGCGGGCAAACCGGGTCAGATGGGTGGTATAGGCCGCCGCCAGGGCATTGCCTGGCAATGCCCGGCCCAGCGCCTCCGACATACACTGCATGGTGCTGGCCGTGCCGATAAACTGGCAGGCCCCGGCACTGGGACAGCAGTTCCGGGAATAATACAGCAGCTCCTGTTCGCTAAGCTCGCCTTGGGCATATTTATCCCCGGCCCCATACAGAATCTCTGATGACATATAATTCGGGCCGCTGAGCATTGAACCGCCACAGACATGCAGTGTCGGCATGTCCAGACGGAGCATGGTCATCAATTGGGCCGGTACCGATTTATCGCAGGAGGACATAAATATACTGCCGTCATAAGGTGATGCCAGGGCATGAATCTCAAACATAAAGGACATAATCTCCCGGCTGGCCAGCGAGTAGTTCATGCCGTCATGGGCCATGGCAATACCGTCACAAATATCGGTAACGGCATACACTGCCGGTTTGCCCTGCGATTCATATACACCAATCTTGGCTTCCTCCGCAAGCCCGCCTAAATGACTACTGCCCGGATGACTGTCACCATGAACGGTATCAATCAGAATCTGCATCTTGCCAAGATCCGCGTCATCCCATTGCATACCGGCCCTGAGACCGTCTCCCTGGTAATTCACTGTCCGTAAATACTGACTGCGACTGCAACCACAGCTCATTAGTAATCCCCCTAACATCTTTACCTTTATTTCTGCTTTATAGCAGCTCCACTGCTTTCTGCAACGAAACCCGGCCCGGCTATAGCTTTATGACCGCCCCTTCGGCAGCGGAACTTGCCAGCTTGGAGTATATCCCCAAGTAACCGCGGGTAAACTTCGGCTCCGGTCTGTGCCATAATTCCAGCCTTGTACTGATCTCCTGGTCAGACAGGTGCAGTTGCAGGTTCCCCCCGGGAATATCGATCGTGATCCGGTCCCCGTCCCGGACAACAGCCAGGGGCCCGCCTTCAGCGGCCTCCGGTGAAATATGCCCGACAAAACAACCGTTGTTGGTACCGGAAAAACGCCCGTCCGTAATCAGCGCCGTCTTTTTCGCCAGCCCCATGCCATACAGATATTTCATCGCCTTATACATTTCGCGCATGCCGGGACCGCCTTTAGGACCTTCATAGCGGATAACGACAACATCGCCGGCTTTGATACCACCCTTCAGTATTGCCGCCTCGGCTGCCTCCTCACAGTCAAAGACCCTGGCACTGCCTGTAAATACATGCATCTCCGGCGCAATCGCCGCCGGCTTGGTTACTGCCGTAGCGGGCGCCAGATTGCCCCGCAGGATGGCTAATCCCTTTTGTTTGCTGAACGGCTTGTCCAGGCTGGTAATGACATTGGTATCGGGCGGATACTTAAACCGGTAGGTCTCAATATTCTGCCCGACCGTTTTCCCGGTCACAGTAATACAGTCCTCATGCAGCAGCGAGCTGATCTCCTGCAGCACCCGGGGAATTCCTCCCGCCCGGTGAAAGTCTTCCATATCGTAGCGGGAGGCGGGATTTACTTTGGCAATCTGCGGGGTTGACCGGCTGAGGCTGTCATAAGCAGCCATCATCGTTGCCGCCGCTATATCCAGCTCGGCGGCGACCGCCGACAGGTGCAATACCGCATTGGTCGAACCACCGGTAGCCATTAACACCCGGATAGCATTTTCCAGAGACTGATAGGTTATAATTTTTTCGGCGCTTATCCGGCTGTTTACCAAGGCCACGATCGCCCTGCCGGTTTCTTCCCCCAGCCGCAGCCTGTCGGCATAGACCGCCGGCACCAGCGCCGCTCCCGGCAGGGACATCCCCAGCGCCTCCGCCAGGCAACACATCGTATTGGCGGTGCCGTAAAAAGCACAGGAACCGCAGGTTGGACCACAAAGCTCTTCCAGCTGCTCATAAGACGTTGCATCAATCTTATCACTTTTGAGCATCCCTAATGCTTCCGACATTGTCGTTAAATCCGACTTGCGGCCGTCAAAGGTTACGCCGCCCAGCATCGGCCCGCCGGGCAGGAAGATTGCCGGAATTTTCAGCCTGGCTGCCGCCATCAGCATCCCCGGCACAATCTTGTCGCACGAGCCAAGCAGAACAATGCCGTCCAGCCGGTGGGCCTCCACCATCACTTCAATATCGTTGGCGATGAGGTCCCGCGATGGCAGGATATAGTGCATGCCGGCATGCCCCTGGGCAGTGCCGTCGCAGGCGGCAATCACACCAAATTCGGCGACAGCGCCGCCGGCCCGGTAAATCCCTTTACGGACATGCTCGGCAACCTGCCGCAGGTTGGCATGACCGGGCACCAGCTCGTTCCAGGAGTTGGCAATGCCAATAACCGGCCGGTTAAGATCATCGTCAGAATAGCCCACCGATTTAAAAACACTCCGGTTAAAGCTCCAGTCAGGCTTGCTTAAAATTGTACTGCTCCGTTGTTCCATGCTAAATCCCCTTTCACTGCTTTTATAATGAACTATTTCTTTGTTTAGCCAGTTCAATGGCAACATCAATAATTAAATCCTCTTGGCCGCCGACTGTTTGGCGCCGTCCCAGCTCCAGCAGAATATCCCGGGAATCAACGCCAAACCTTTCCGCCGCGCGGCGGCTGTGGAGCAGAAAGCTGCCATAGGCGCCCGCATAACCAATGGCCAGAGCATCGGTATTTACCGTTTGAGGCCGGTGCATCAGCTTCTCCACGACATCCTTCGCCAAATCCATTACTTTATATAAATCAACACCGGTGTGATAACCGGCTTTGTCTAACACGGCTGTCAGCACCTCCAGCTGGGTGTTGCCGGCTCCGGCTCCCAGCCCGCAAACGGAAGCATCGACAATTGTCGCGCCGGCCGCAATGGCTGCCAGCGTATTGCCGACTGCCAAACCCAGATTATTATGAGCATGAAAGCCGACCGGTATCGACAGCGCCCCGGCGACAAGACTGATTCTGGCGGCTACATCGGCGGGCAGCATTGCCCCGGCCGAGTCAGTGACATAAACGATATCAGCGCCATAGCTTGCGAACAGTTTGGCCTGTTCCAGCACCTTTGCCGGCGGCGCCTTGTGCGACATCATTAAAAAGCCGATTGCCTCCAGGCCATGGGCCTTGGCAAATTTAATATGTTGTTCACCCGTATCAGCCTCAGTGACATGAGTGGCAACCCGCACAGTTTTTACCCCATGAGCCATGGCCATTTCCAGATCTTCCACTGTGCCGATGCCCGGGATTAATAAAACAGCCAGCCGGGTCTTTGTCAACACCTGGGCAACAGCCTGATAATACTCAGCCTCCGGGGCCCGGGAAAAACCATATTGGCAGGATGAGCCGCCCAGACCGTCGCCATGGCCGACCTCAATACTGTCCACGCCCGCTTCATCCAGCTTCGCGGCCACAATTGCCATCTGCGCAGGCGTTAACTGATGGCTTACGGCATGCATCCCGTCCCGTAACGTACTGTCTAAAATGCGGATTGACTTCATTAGCTCGCCCCCTCCGGCTTTAGTGCGGCATAACGTTCGCCCACAGCCACCGCCGCCGCCGTAATAATATCCAGATTGCCCGAATACCTTGGCAGATAATCCCCGGCGCCTTCCACTTCAACCATCGTTACAACACTTTCCCCGTCCGCATAGGGAGAAACCTTAAGCCGGTACCCCGGCACATATTGCTGCAGCCTGCCCACCATATTGTTGACTGAATGAATAATCGCTTCAATCCGGGTTGAGTCACATTTCGTATAAATCGTGTTACGCATTAAAATCGGCGGGTCGGCAGGGTTCAAAATGATCAGCGCTTTGCCGGCCTGGGCTCCGCCTACCTTAATCAGGGCATTGCGGGTAGTCTGCGTAAACTCGTCAATATTTTGCCGTGTACCGGGCCCGGCACTGCGGCTGCTGATGGTAGCCACAATTTCTGCGTACCTTACCGGCGTAACCTGATTAATCGCATAGACAATCGGTACTGTTGCCTGGCCGCCGCAGGTCACCATGTTGACATTGGATTCTTGCAGAAGCTGGGCATCCATCCCCACCGCCGGCACGATATACGGCCCAACAGCCGCCGGCGTCATATCGACCGTAAAAATACCAGCCTGGTTAAGCAGCGGCGCATGGCGCAGATGAGGCGTGGCTCCGGTGGCGTCAAAAACAATATCCAGGCCGCCAAATTTCAGTACCCCTTCAATCCCGGCTGTGGTCGTGGCAATACCGGCCTCAGCCGCCATTTTCAAGCCCTGGGAATCCGGAACAATGCCAGCCATCAGCACCAGCGCCAGCACCTTACTCTTCCTTAATTTCAGCATTAGGTCAATACCAATATTGCCTGGGCCAATAATTGCGGACCGCAGTTTTTTTTGCGCCAACCGTCATCATCCTTCCTATCGTTAATTTTATTTTGTTTTATATTATCAAACCGCGTTTGCATATATAGGCATGTTTAGGCCATGACAGCCCCATTACTGCTTATAGCCTAAACGAACAGAGATCTTCCTTGCAGTTTCCATTACATTGGCGGCGATAGCCGGTATATCCGTGTCCAATAGGCGATGGGCCGGGCCTGAAAGACTAATCGCAGCAATAATAGCGCCTGTACTGTCTTTTACCGGAGCGGCAACACAGCGCAGATCAAGTTCAAACTCTTCCAGGTCGAGCGCATATCCCTGCCCACGCACCTGCCGGATCTGAGCCAGCAGTTCTGCCAGGTCTGCCACTGTATTTCGGGTATATTGCCGCCAGGTTTTACCGGCATACATCTTTTGAATCAGTTGCTCGTCAAGCCCCGCCAGCAGCGCCTTGCCAACGCCGGTACAGTAAGCCGGGTTGCGGCCGCCGACCTGAGACCGGATGCCAATAGAGCGGGAACCATCCACTTTATCAATATAGACTATCTCTTCAGCGGAAAGTACGGCCAGATGAGCTGTTTCCTGATAGGTCAGGGACAGCTCTTTAAGATAGGCTAATGCCGTCTCACGCAAATCAAGATTGGCAATATAGGCCTGCCCCATTTCAAAAACCCTGATCCCCAGCGCGTATTTCCCGGTTTGCGGGTCCTGCTGCAGGTAACCGCATTTCTCCAGGGTGGCAATCAGACCATGGGCAGTGCTTTTATGGATGCCAATCCCTTTGCTGATCTCCGTCAGGCCGGCAATACCCCGGTGGAGGGCAATATATTCCAATATTTTAACAGCACGGAATACTGATTGAATCATTCTCTCACTGTCACCGCCAGCTTGTCCGGTCATAGCATCACCCCTTGTTTTATATTGTCAAACACCATTCTTGTTTATTGCGACAATTTTCTTCTGGCCGTGGCTATTCCTGCACTATTCAAATATATTACTCGTTTTCGGGGCTTGGTGTTTTCTAGAGAACCTCCGCTTGTATTAATAGTTGCTGAATCCGCTGCATCTGCTGGCTTGTTACATCTGCGGCCGGCTCCTTGACCTTGGGAATAACCGGCAGCCCCATCTGAACAACAGCGCCTTTAATTGCGGCCACAAAGGGCTGAGATACATCATACAGGTTCATCAGCACCGATATTTTGGCCTGCGCTGCCGCAACGCCGGTAAGATCCTTGGCCTCATAGGCGGTCATCAGGCTAAAGAAAACATGGGGGATAACATTGGTTAAGCCGCCAAGAATGCCATCGCCGCCGGCCATTAAATTGGGTATCAGATATTCATCAAAACCGGATAACACACAAAAATCAGGCCGTTCGGCCTTTACTGCCTGGATCAGCCGCCTGGTATGACTGATATTATCAACCGTATCTTTGATCGCGACAATATGTTTAAATTCTCTGGCTAAACGCAGAACCAGCTCCGGCCCTAAATCAACAGCAGTCCGATCGGGGTAGTTGTACAGCATAATCGGCAATGTCGTAGTCTGGGCCAGACTTGCGTAATAACGGTAAATGGTCTCAGGATCAAGCTTAAAATAATAAGGCGAAATAACTACCACGCCATCAGCGCCGGCCTGTTCGGCAAACCGGGTAAGCGCAATAACCTCAGCCTGTACGGTTCCCCCTGTACCAATAAGCACAGGGACCCTTTTAGCCACTGTTTTGACCGCAAAGCTGATAAATTCCTGTTTTTCGGCGGTTGAGAGAGCAAAGAACTCACCAATACTGCCCATAAAAAGCAGCCCGTTAATCCCCTGGCTAATTAACCGGTTAATGACCATTTCATTGCCAGGTAAGTCTAAATTTCCGTTTTCATCAAGAATCGTAACCACAGGCGAAAGTATTCCTTTGAACATGTTGTGCCTCCATCTATTTTTCTGCTAACTCACACTGGGTCAGCAGCTTTGCCGCGTTGCCGCCGCCAGATTACTGGGGGATTGCTGGTAATGTTTCTTAAAAACACTGCTGAAATAACTGGCATCGCGAAAGCCTACCATCCGGGCTACCTCGGCCACTGTATACTTACCGCTCATTAGTCTTTCCCTGGCTTTTTTTAATCTGATTTTAGTCAAATAAGCAGCATACCCTTCGCCGGCATATTTTTTGAAACTCCGGCAGAAGTAGCCTGTACTCATAAACAGCTTTTCGGCAAATTGCTCCAGCGTTAGATCTTTATGATAATTATTATTAATATACTCAATGGCCCATTTTACTGACTGTTCAGCCTGATTCTGTTCACAAGTGCAGGTATTGCTTTCCAGCTTATCAATCAGGTCATACAAACATTGTTCCAGTTCACCGGCGGAAGCTGTTTTATTTAACTGACTGATAAAAATCTGCCGGTACCGGCCGGCTTCCTCGGTGGAAATAAGATACTCCGCATATTTCGCAATCATAGTATTGGCGATCTTAATAATGGCAGCATAAATATATTCGGGCTGGCAGACATTGTGCATTGACTCACCTAAAAACTGCCGTAAAATTACTTTCGCCTGGTCGGCCCGGCGTTCCAGCAGACAATCCTGAATCTGTTTTTGCACAGCCGCGCATTCAATATCGGTACGGCCTGCTATAGAACTATCTGAAACCAAAAGCCCCTGCTGCTGCCAAAAAAGGCCTACTTCGCGTTTTTTAGCAGCATTACGGTAATCCCGGCCGATGCGCGCCGGACTGGCAACCAGGCTTATACCGGCGCAAAAGGTGATGTTATACAAATGTTCCCATTCTTCCAGCTGAGCCTGCAGTTCACACCGCAGCTCATTACCCCACCGGCCGAAAATGATCACTAATTCCTGGCTAAAGGCCGCCACAATTGCATAATCGCCAAACCGTCCGGCACATTCCCAGGTCAGGCGCTCTTCCAGCCCGTCAATTACCGGTGTTGCTGCTATCGGCCAGTACGAAGCAGAAATGATTGCGGCCGGATAAAAGTTTTCCTGTTTGGCTATACTCTGCAGCAGATTTAATGCCGTGGGATTATCTTTATCGTTTTTTAACAACTCAAATAATTTTTGCTTGGTAACAACAGGCCGGTCTTTCGCTATTTGCCGCTCCATACGCTGCAGCCGCTGGGACGCTATCCGCTGACTGAGAACATTGGCAATACCTTTCTTGAGTGTCTCGGCCAGTTCAGCCGGCTTTATCGGCTTAAGCAAATAACCGGCTACCTGGGTCTGGACCGCCTGATGGGCATAGTCAAAGTGACTGTAGGCCGTCAGGATATAGATGACGGTGTCACGATACTTTTCCCTAATCTGTTTGGCAGCATCGAGGCCGTTTAGAAATGGCATGTTAATATCCAAAATGACAAATTCCGGCTTATGCAGCTCGGTCAGCCGGACAGCCTGCTCACCGTCCTCGGCCTCCCCGCAGATATGAAACGGCAGATGATACTGCTTGACAATATAGCGAAGGTATTGTCGCACCGCAGGTTCATCATCGGCAATAATCATTTTATACATTTTGTTCTCCCCCTCTTCATTTAGAGTCGAAAACAAAGCTACAGCGGCAGGGTAATCCGGGCCAAAGTCCCGCCCTCCTCCAGACGGGTAAGTGTTAGGGAAAATAGGTCGCCGTAATAATGCTTTAATCTCAGAAAAATGTTTCTGATGCCAATTCCCTTCAGACTGGGTGGATCATAATCAGCATGAGGTAATTCCCTCACGGCCGCGGCAATGGGTTCAGGTATACCACAGCCATTGTCACGTACTTCGATAACCCCCGACTTGCCCTGCTTATAACTGCTGACATGCAGCCGGCCCTGCTGGCGAATATCCCGGAAGCCATGGAGAATTGAGTTTTCTATTAGCACCATGACGGTCATGAACGGTAGCTTAAGCTGCAGCGTATCAGGGTCCATCCCGATGTCGACCGCAAATTTGCCGGGGAAGCGGGTCTTTTGTATAAACAAATAATCTTTAATATAGCTTAATTCCTCTTCCAGGGTCACAAGCGACTCCGCCTTGCCCAGGCTTAAACGCAGTAAATTGGAGAGTGAATACGTCAGTGACGCCAGTGTGGCCGCCCCGTCCATCTCGGCCTGCTGGGCAATTGTATTGAGCGTATTAAATAAAAAATGAGGATTAACCTGCGATTCCAGAAATTTAAGTTTGGCCTGACTCAGGGAATTATGCAGCCTGGCCTGCATTTCCCGCTCTTGCGACAAACTGACCCGGTAACTGCTTAATTCTTTTTCCTTCAGCGAATTATCCATTAGCTGCACAAGCGAAGCACTAACCAGCGACAGCGTTTCCGCCACAGTAATCAGTTGGTTCCGGGTCATAAAATTAAGATTCAGGTAAGCAGCCTGAGCCTTGCGTTTATCCAGAGCCGTTAACTCAGTCTGGGGAATAACAATCGATATTCGCCCATAGCCGCAGCCGAGATAGCCTAATATCCGGTCATTAACAACAACAGGGCTTTGGATTGCCGATACGCCGAATTTACAGCGAAATACTTTTTTCTCGGAATAGGGCCACTGCGGCGAGGCGCAATGCAGAACACAATTGCCGCATTTTTCCATGATACAAAGCAGGCATAGGTCCGGCAGGTTCTTCTTTTCTGTCAGGAAATTGCCGGCTACATCAATCAGGGTCACCGTCATATTGACAGTTTGCGAAAATTTTTCGGCAATGGCATCAAGGTTAATCACCTTGGCCATTTCCATAAGCTCAATGTCCGCACCGGTGGATAATTCCTTCAATGTCTTGGGGATCGTCGAATAGACGATGCTGATAAAAGAGGCCGGTTTATCCGAGGTGTTAATATGCCGGTGCTTGCCCCCCTCGCTGATATACCCGAGCTTGCCTTTGCTCAGCTTAATTTCCCGGTCATTGCACCAATGGGTTGTTAGCCCCTCCAGACCGATAATAATTTCAATATACCCTGAATGCACGTGGGGCAGCTGCTCTTCGCCGGGATATACGGTCGCCACTGATACAATCGGCTGAATCTCCGGGTTGTCAGGGTCTAATTGCAGCCAGTGCTGTTCACCCCAGTCATAATACTGGTCGCCAATAATATCCAGTTGAAATAAATCTCTTATGTTATTAATCACATCTATTGTCATTATAAATCCCTCATACCTTACTGCCAGTATAAAAACTGAAAAATATCCAGCCAGCTGCAGAACGTTATCTAAAAGGGTATATAATTACTCCTATACTTATTCATCCTGTCGTAAAAATCCTTCAACTATTCTGTAAAATTTGTCTGACTTTATTTGTCAAGTAATAAATTTCACAAGCTAGTGTCTTGTGCCTTGTCAGCTCTAAAACGGTAGAACAATGGCGAGGCTGTTTTTTCGCGCCAGCCAGCATACCGGACGTACGTATGCGGGCTGACGACAACGAAGGTTTGCGAAAATAGACCGTCAGTATTCACTGATTAGGTGCTTTAGCCTAAAAGGCGGTGAGGTCTCCCTCCAGTCTTTTAGGCTATATTATAGCTCACTCCCATTGTTTTCCCGGGATTTTTTTATCAAGCCTATGAAAATGCAATACTGGCTTAATTTAGCTAATCAACCTTGCCGTAAAATCGGCAGGGTATTGGCCCCTTGTGGCATCACCGTATAGGTCGGCTGGCCTGCTCCGCATTTTTCCCGGGCAATCTGCAGGGCCGCCTCCATGGTAGTTGCCGGAATCATGCTGGTTTTGGCCAGAAACCCGGCATTTTCGGCCCTGGTTACCAGGATATAGGTGGCATAGTCGCTGCATTCTACCTCTTTTAACGCCACCCAGCCGGGTATGCCGAAGGATTTGCGCAGCGCCTTCTCCATCGCCAGTTTGTCGTCAAACTGGAACCAGCGGGAGAACTCCTGCGGCTCATAAATATCCGAACACTCGCTTAAAATGATTACGGCCCCGCCTTTTTTAACCGCATAGTATGCATTGTCCATGGTTTTACCGGTCTGATAGAGATTAATATCTTTCGGGAACCCGCCGGCAGTAGCAATCACAATATCGGCTAATTCATCAATCTCAACCCCGTACAGCTTATCCACCAATTTACAGCCCTCGGTCCAGGCCGACACCCAGTTGCCGGCAAAAATCCCGCCGAACTGTCCGTCCGGTGTGGGCACCATATTGATAATAAAATCGGGCTGCACAAAACCGGCGATCTCCATCATGTCCTCATGCAATTCATTGCCTTTTGTTTTACGGGAGGCGGCATTCGGGTTGGAGCCGGCCCCTTCTGCGGGGCCCAGCCCCCAGAGATGATTTTGTCTGATTGTTCTGATAGAGCTGATCCCGGGCACCACACTCTTGCGCCCGCCGCCGTAGCCTGCCATATAATGATAAACGATGCCGCCTGTCAAAATAAGCCGGTCGGCCTCATGGGCCAGCTTATTGATGGCAACCTCGGTGCCCCGGCTGGTTTTTCCCAGATAGACCATATTGTCGGTATCCCAGGCATCATGATTGATTACTCTGATGCGATGGCAGGTTTCCCGGCCGCACAGCTGGATAAACTCCTGCTCGGTGTTTTGCCGGTGGCCGCCTACCGCAATAATAATAGTAATATTTTCATCAGGCACACCGGCTTTATTCAGCATCTCAATAATCTCAGGCAATACCAGCGGCATTTGCTGCCAGGAGCGGGTAATATCACTGACAGAAATTACTACTTTTTCGCCTGGCTTTACAATCTCGCCCAGGGGTGGTGAATCAATAGCCGCTGCCAGCGCGGCCCGGACAGCCTGAGGGATATCCGCTACAGGCGGATATTCATTGCCAATAATCTCATGCACGACCTGCTTTTTAGGGATGGAAAAGCTTAGTTCTCCGGTACCGTATTTCAGATTAAATTCTCTCACCGTTAAACACCCTTTCTCGAAAAAATTACTGTACTCAACGCCCTGGCTTAATAATCGGCAGCATATCCGGCGCATGGGTCAGCACTGTTACCCTGGCATTCCGGCCATGTTTGGCGACAGCGGCCGCCAAGGCGTTTTGCACGGTGGCAAACGGGGTAAACCCCAGGCGCCTGGCAGCGTCAGCTACAATACCGTCAGAAACGATAAATACTGCCTCCCGTTCTTTCACCTGGGCCCAGGCAATGGCTAAGGCCGCGGCCACTTCATCCGGCACCTGCTTATCGGTTACCATTTTCTTTAAACAATCAGCCGTATGGCAGGTAATATCCAGCATATCGCCATGGGTAACGGCCACGCCCTCATAACAGGGCGTAACCAGAATAATGGTCCCCCCCGCTTTTACGGCAAGGTCGGCAGGATATAGCGTTTTATGGGCCTGCCAGAATTCAATATCACAGGGATGGGAGCCGGCGATCACGATGTCGGCCGCTTCCGGAATTTCTGCCGCATATACCTCTCTGGACAAAGCCACTCCCTGCCTGAAAGCCGCCTCCACATCGCCGAAAAAGGCCCCCACTACCTGACCGTGCCGGTTTAACACCGTATTAAAAATTGTATGCAGGCCAATTTTGCCTGCTATCATATTTAACTCCCGCCGTACCGGATTATCTGCCACGCCTAAATACGAACGCGGTGCCCGGACACTGAGCAAATGGGTCGCGGCCGTAGTGTGTTCCCCGGAAATACCGGGCTGAACAATTTTGGCCCCGCCGGCAAACCCGGGAATATGATGTGGCACGATACTGCCAATCCCGATTTTAAAATCAGCCTCATAAGCCTCGCGGTTCACCCAGACACTTGTCCCGTTCGGTGTCTGGCCCAGATCGACAAGGGCGGCCGGATTCTTGAAATCGTGATTTTTAATTGTAACCCGCTTAACAACTGCCTCACCAAATTTAACGAGTATTTCTTCCTCAGTCATAAACCGGTGGGTGCCCAGCGCAATAATAATCGTTATCTGCTCATCGGCAATGCCGGCCGCGTTCATTTCATCAAGCAATACCGGGATAATCGCCGCCGTCGGTGTTAAACGGGTATTGTCATCCGCAACAATGACCACTTTTTTCGCACCTTTAACCAATTCCGGCAGCTTTTTAGTGCCGATCGGGTTGTTGAGAGCCCGAATAATTTCCTGCCTGATATCAGTTACGACCGCCACAGCCTGCGGCGAAAATACACCGATCAGATTATTGGGGGGAACAGTTACTTGTACCGTTTCCTGGCCATAAGGCAATTCAACTACTGTACCTTGCACAAACTCCCATCCTTTCTCGTCATAGACACAGACATAATGTGCTGCCTATACTTTTTTACTTGCGGGCACCGGCAGCTGCCCGCGCAGACGGCTCCATAACTGGGGGCAGCACCGCCATCCTTTTCCTAACTTTCATATTAGTATTAGTTTTTTAAATTGTCTATCAATTCCTGCCTAATTTATTGACCATTACCATAAAAATATTGTACAGCCAGCCTTTGTTCAGCCATGCCCG